>JBHPIX010000040.1:0-7011 GCA_042568285.1 Patescibacteria group bacterium
AAATCAGAGAAAAAAGTAGTGAGCGAAGATAAAAAGCCAGTTGATGAAAAGAAAGAATTGTCTAATAATAATGATAATGAGTTTGATGAAATTGAAAAGATGAAAAATTTTAAGCCTAAAAAAAAGGCGTATATTTATAATGTAGGAAAACGAAAAACATCTGTAGCAACAGTTAGATTATATAAAAAAGGAGAGGGAAAAATAAGTATTAATTCTTTGGATTTAGCTGATTATTTTAAAGAAGTATATTTACAACAAGTTATATCCTCGCCGTTAGAAATAGTTACACAAAGGAATAATCTTAATGTTTCAGTTAGAGTTTTAGGCGGAGGCAAGAGGGGACAGGCAGAAGGAATTAGAAATGGTATTGCTAAAGCTTTATTAGAATTAAATCCTAATTTCAGAAAACCATTAAAAAAGGCGGGATTTTTAACAAGAGATTCAAGGAAAAAAGAAAGAAAAAAACCAGGATTAAAATCTGCTAGAAGAGCTCATCAATGGAGAAAGAGGTAGAAGGATTTTTGATTTTAGATTGTAGATTTTAGATTTAAGAAAGTATTGCTATTAACAAAATTTTATTAGTATGCTATTATAAAGGTATAATCAATTAATTATATGAGTACTAAGTCAACATTTTTATTTGCACGCCCCTCTTTTATTGAAGGAATGGCAAGAATTATGGATTTAGGATCAACCCTACAGGTTTATAATGAAAGTAAAACTGCTAAGGAGGCTGATTTAAAGGCATTAAGAAAAGATTGGGAGGCAGTTGGTGAGGATATTTCATGTGCCGTTAATCAGTATGAGCAAAAACAATAAGATACAAAATGACAGTAACAATAAACCTGCAATTGTTAGTCAATCAGTACATTTTTCAGGACCATTACCCCATCCAGATATTTTAAGAAAGTTTGATGAAGTTTATCCAGGGGCTGCCAAAATTATTATTGATATGGCAAAAGAGCAATCTGGACATAGACAAATCTTAGAAAAGGATGTAATAAATTCGGATATTAAAAATTCAAGATTAGGATTGTGGTTTGGATTTATAATTGCAATTACAGGACTTATTTTAGGAGTGGTGCTCATTTATTTTGGAAATATAGGATCGGGGTTATTTATAAGTGGAGGCACTATTGTTAGTTTAGTAGGAACCTTTGTATATGGTTCGCAAGGAAGAAGAAAGGAAAGAGAAGAAAAAAAATAAATAATTTTAAAAATAAAAAACGGAATATATATCCGTTTTTTATTTTATAATATTGCAAAAATAGAAAAAGTTTGATATGATTATTATATGAAATTTGATATTGTAACAATTGGAGGCGCTGTTCAAGATATAACCTTTTATACATCAGAAGGTATTATTTTAGATAATCCTAAAAAAGATCCTGAATGTTTAAAATTGCTCGGTTTTGAATATGGCGCGAAAATAAAAATAGATGAAGCGAATTTTTCTTTTGGCGGCGGTTCACAAAACGCGGCTGTGAGTTTTTCTCGGCTGGGTTTTAAAACGGCTTCTTGCGCTGCAGTTGGAAATGATGGGACAGGCGCAAATATTATTAAGAATTTGAAGAGTAATAAAGTTAACATAAAATTTATTAAAACCATAGATGATATTGGAACAGGTTTTTCATTTGTTCTGACTGATAAAAAAACATCTGAGCATGTCATTTTTTCTTACAGAGGCGCGAATACAAAATTAAAAGTAACAGAACAGGAATTAAAAAAAATAAACACTAAGTGGATTTATATGACTTCTTTGAGCGGGAATTGGGAAAATGGAATAGTGAAAAATATTTTTTCGCATAAAAATAAAAACGGCGCTAAGGTAGCTTGGAATCCGGGCAAGAGACAATTAGAATCAGGATTTAAAAAATTAAAAAAATATTTTAAAGATACAGATGTCTTGAGTTTAAATAAGGATGAAGCAACAGAATTATTGAGTAGTGGAAGTGCTAAAGATTTAGCGTGTAAACTTGTTGAATTAACTGGGACTGGCATTGTAGTAATTACAGACGGAAAGCGCGGAGCTTATGCTTGCGAGAAAGGGAAGTTATATTATAGCTCTATTATAAATGTGAAAAGAGTTGATACCACTGGAGTAGGAGACGCGTTTTGTTCAAGTTTTGTGGCTGGACTTGAATTGTATAATGGAAATATTAAGAAAGCATTAGATCTTGGGAATTTAAATACAAGTAAGGTGATAGGGAAAGTTGGCGCGGAAAATGGATTGATGTATAGGGAGTCTGTAAAGTCTGTGTAGGGGCAGGTCCTTGTGCCTGCCCGAATAAAGTGAAAAAATAATAAATTTACTTATGGAAAATATACGAAATTTTTGCATAATAGCCCATATAGATCATGGTAAATCGACCCTTGCGGATCGTTTTTTAGAATACACTAATACTGTGGCTAAACGGGAAATGAAAGCCCAACTTTTGGATACAATGGATTTAGAAAGAGAGAGGGGAATTACCATTAAGTTGCAACCAGTTAGGATGAAATATATATATAAAATTTCAAATTTCAAATTTCAAATTTCAAAGAATCCCCCTTTATCCCCCTTTAAAAAAGGGGGAACTATGGAATATGAACTTAATTTAATAGACACTCCCGGACATGTGGATTTTGCTTATGAAGTCTCAAGATCATTGGCCGCAGTGGAAGGAGCAATTTTATTAGTGGACGCTACACAGGGAGTAGAAGCTCAAACTTTGGCGAATCTTTATTTTGCGTTAGATCAGAATTTAGAAATTATACCTGTTATAAATAAAATAGATTTGCCAAACGCCGAAGTGGATCGCGTCAAGAATGAAATTATAAATTTGATAGGATGCCAAGAAGGTGAAATAATTTTAACTTCAGCCAAAACAGGAGAGAATGTTCAACAAGTTTTGGATAGAGTGGTTAAAAAGATTCCGCCTCCATCTGGAAATTCACAAATCCCTCTGCGCGCCCTGATTTTTGACTCAAAATATGATGATTATAAAGGAGTTGTGGCGAATGTTAGAGTGGTAGATGGAGAAATAAAAAAAGGCGATAAAATTAAAATGATTGGAACTGGAGCGGAAAGTGAAATTTTGGAAACTGGATATTTAAGTCCAAAACCAATTTCTGCTGATAGGTTAAAAACTGGTGAAATTGGATACATTATTACTGGATTAAAAGACGTTAAAAAGTGCAGAGTTGGTGATACTGTGACTGTTGCGACTGGACATTCTGAAAAAGTGAAACCTCTGCCAGGATATAAAGAACTAAAGCCAATGGTGTTTGCAAGTTTGTTTTGCAAAGATGGAAGTGATTTTAATAAATTGCGAGATGCTATGGAAAAGTTGCAATTAAATGACGGTTCTTTAACTTATGAACCAGAAAAATCACAAGCGCTTGGCTTTGGATTTAAGTGTGGATTTTTAGGATTATTGCATTTGGATATTACACAGACAAGACTGCATCGTGAGTATGGGATTGACTTAATTGTTACTGTCCCAAGTGTTGCATATTTGGCGCATTTAAAAGATGGTAAAAAGCAAATTATTTCCAGCGCGTTAGATTTACCTGATCCAGCTCAGATTGATTATCTTGAAGAGCCAATTATGACATTAGATATTATTACATTTAAAGATTATGTAGGCAATGTTATGCAACTTGTTCAGGATAAAAGGGGAGTTTATAAAAATACGGAATATATTGACGAAACAAGAGCTATTTTGCATTATACAATCCCATTAAATTCAATTTTGATAGATTTTTATGATAAATTAAAAAGTGTGAGTTCAGGGTACGGTTCTTTAAATTATGATTTTAAGGGATATGAAAAAACAGAAGTTATTAGATTAGATATTTTAGTTGCTGAAGAAATTGTGGAGCCACTTTCAATGATTATTTATAAAGATACCAGTTATCAGACAGCGCGCAAAATCGTTGATGAACTAAAAAATATTTTGCCACGCCAGATGTTTGACGTAAAAATTCAAGGAGCTATTGGCGCAAAAATTATTGCTTCAGCGCGCATTTCCGCTATGCGCAAAGATGTTACAGCTAAATTATACGGCGGAGATGTTTCTCGTAAGCGAAAACTTCTGGAAAAGCAGAAAAAAGGCAAGAAAATGATGAAATCAATGGGCAAAGTGGACATTCCAAAAGAGGCGTTTATGGCTATACTTAAAAAATAATTTTTGTTTTGACTGTAGGTTAATTTGACGAAATTGTTTTTAATGATATAATAAGGAGTATATGAAAGTTTCTAAAAGAAAAATATTAGAACAGTGGATTGATTATGCTAAAGCTGATTTAGATGCGGCAAAACGTCTTTTGGATAGCAAAAAACCTACAAGATGGACATATCTTCTCGCACTTTGGCACTGCCACCAGGCGATTGAGAAAATTTTAAAAATGGTTATTATTAAAAAAGATAATGAGCTTTTAAAAATCCATGATTTAATGCGTCTTGCTGAATTAGCTGAAATAGAATTTTCAGAGCAAGATTTTAAGTTCTTGCAACGTTTAAATAAATATTATTTACGATCAAGATATCCTGATTTAATTTATGATTCATTAGCTAATCCTGATAAAAAATTCACAAAAGATTTTGTTAATAGGGTTAAAGAGATTTTTTTATGGCTGGTAAAACAATAAAATTTCCTAAAAAAATAGTAAATCATTACATAGATACCTTGAAGAAAAAAATTAAAGTAGATGGTGTTTTTTTATTTGGGTCTTTTGCTTTTGGGAAACCAACAAAACATAGCGATGTTGATTTAGTGGTGATTTCATCTGATTTTTTAAAAAGAAATTTTGATAACAGGTTGGATTTTCTTACATGTTCAAGAGATAAGGCTACTTATCAAATTGCAATGGATATTATTGGATATACGCCAAAAGAATTTTCTAATATAGAAGATCATTCCGCAATTATGGCGCACGCAAAAAAGCACGGCAGATGGATTTATAAGAGGAAGTAAATAGTGATGTTCACAAAAATATTTTTTATCAGCCGTTGATAAGACGGCTGTTTTTTATTCCAAAGAAAAAAGAGGCAAAATGATCAACACTTTTTGTGTTTTTCATTTTGCCTCTATGATTTTAACCTTAATTTTTAAGATTAAAAATTTTTTTCATACTTTCCAACGAAGGAGAAGAAGCGGTAATTCCACTCCAAGACTCGGTGTGAATATCATCGTTGGAATACAATTTGTGAATACCACCTTTATCAGCGATAACATAGGCGGTTATCTTCCCGTCCTTGTACTCAGTCCATGCTAAGTGCCAGTTGGTCTCCTCAACGATGGATAGTAGGGTTTTTTGCGTGCACGGTCGTTCGCATCTTTCCTTTAGAGAGCTTAGCCCCGTTGTAGAAATCGTTTCAAAGCCATACCTTTTACCACCACCAGGCCCAATAAAGATGAACACCAATGATTGATCGCCGGGAAGTAATGTGCGAGCTTGCACTCCGCTAACGCCGTTGACTTTATCACCCATTACAGCAGGGATAGCGAAGCCAAAATCTTTGACTGCATTCTCAATGCTTTTATATTGGGTGTAGTGGTGGATGACCTCAGTCTGCGGAGCATCCATTTGTTCCTCTAGCTGGCCAGCAACTTTCAACGCCTGTTGGATATCTTCGTGGAGTTGGTCGCTGTACTGTCGCACAACTTCCGTCACTTCAGGATCTTCGTCAGTTGCGATGAGCTGACATAAGGCATCTCTTTTAATCATCACCGTTCTAAAACTTCGGGTGACAATTAGATATCGATGACCGAAGCCCTTATAAGAGCCTCCACAGATATTTACAATAAAAATTGATGGCGATTCAACATGCCAGAGCTCATCAGTCCCACTGCCAATTCCGCCCGCTTGACCAAAAGCATACTCTCCTTTTGTGAGTAGCTTGGCATCGCCACCTTTATGGGTGACACTGCCTTTTGTATTACGGGTGTAAGTCCCGTAGGTACTGACACGGAGCAGAATACCGAGTTGCTCCGCTTTAGATTTGGTCAAGATTACGTGTTTACGCTCTTGACCAAAAACGAAATAACCAACATCATCTGGTCCAGATGGAATTTGGCCAGGGCGATTAGATATTTTCACTTCTTCCAATCGGCGACCGCGACCTTCCTCTCCAAGAGAGAAAGGAATTTCCTGTAAATTTCCAGTTCTTGCATTTATAACTTTCATTATTACACTTCCTCCTAAATTTACTCGTGCCCTTTTAGAATGATCATTTGATCTTTAGATAATGGCGAATCTCGCCATGTCCTATCTATTAGACGTGAGTGATTGCACCTGCTCATTTGTGTGAGCATGATTTTGATTATATTTATTATTACAACCAAAATCTTGCTCACATAATAACTCGTTTTTTATGGGAAAAATAGATGTAATATTTAATTGTAAAGAACAATATTCATTACGATTTGAAAATTTTTAGGAATTGTATTAATAAATTATTATAGCATACTTTTATTATTATGTCAAATGTTAGGGCAATTTTTGGCTGGGTTGAGCGGAAAAAGGGTCGCAAGTAGGTGCGAGGCAAAGGATTTACACACCCCCCGTCTCGACGAGGTCAAGCCGAGGCGGACTGACCCCTCTCATAGAGGGGAACTAATGGTCTCATTTTTAGCTAAAAAGAACAGTCAGTGAGCAGTTACATTATAGAAGGTTACGGAAATATAGATTAGAATATAGATTTTTTTTGCAATAAATTTTTAAATTTGGTATAATATTATTATACGTTTAGTTTGCGAAAAATATTTATATTTGGTATAATATATAAATAATAGACATTAAGTTTTTACAGACTTTATGGACCCACCTTCCCCTACCCCCTCCTCAGGCAGGAGGGGGGTGCGACTTTATAGACTAATAGTATGTATCAGACCAAAGGAATTGTATTGAGAAAATATGATATAGGCGAAAGTGACAGGGGATATATTTTATATACAAAAGATTATGGCAAGAAGCAATTATTTGTAAAAAGCGCTAGAAAAATTAAGAGCAAATTGTCTGGGAATT
>JBHPIX010000041.1:0-6149 GCA_042568285.1 Patescibacteria group bacterium
CTTTTTATGTAAAATAAGTGCAAAGGTAAGTGTCGTAAAATATTACAAAATTATTTCACGTGAAATAATCTATCGTAAGTAGTTCCCCCTTTATTAAAGGGGGAAAGGGGGATTCTGTATTATTTCACGTGAAATAAATAAATTATTAAAGAAAAATCTCCCTGTCCCCCCTCATAGAGGGGGGAACTAATTCCTTTATTTAATGAATATTAAATAAAATAGTGCTATCCCATTGTTTCACGTGAAATAATCTATCGTAATTAGTCCCCCCTTTTAATAAAGGGGGAAAGGGGGGCTCTGTATTATTTCACGTGAAATAATTTAATTATTAAAATATATGGCAGAATACAATTTCACAAACGATAATTTTGATCAGGAGGTTTTAAAGGCAAAAGAGCCAGTTTTAGTTGATTTTTGGGCGCCATGGTGCGGTCCATGTCAAATAATGAGTCCTATTATTGATGAATTGGCAGATGAAATGGATGATAAGAAAGTTAAAATAGGCAAAGTGAATGTAGATGAGAGCCAAGAAATAGCTGAAAAATATGAAGTTATGAGCATTCCAGCCATTTTTATCTTTAAAGATGGAGAAATTGTTGAGCAAATGACTGGAATCCAAAATAAAGCTGATTTAAAGGCAAAATTGGAAAAATATATATAAATTGTTTCACGTGAAACAATTCGTCTTTAGTAATTCCTCCTTTTACTTTATTAAAAGGAGGAATTTTTAATTATTTCACGTGAAACAATGTGAAATAGCAAAGTTTCCATTATTTCACGTGAAATATCCATAGTTCTCCCCCTGTCGGAGGGGGAGATAAAGAGGGGGTGCGTGTATAATTATTCCACGTGAAACAATGTGAAATAGCAAAGTTTCCATTATTTCACGTGAAATATCCATAGTTCTCCCCCTGTCGGAGGGGGAGATAAAGAGGGGGTGCGTGTATAATTATTCCACGTGAAACAATGTGAAATAGCAAAGTTTCCATTATTTCACGTGAAATATCCATAGTTCTCCCCCTGTCGGAGGGGGAGATAAAGAGGGGGTGCGTGTATAATTATTCCACGTGAAACATTGTAACTTAATTAGTCCCCCCTTTATTAAAGGTGGGGTAGGGGGGATTCCTATTATTTCACGTGAAACATTCGTGAAAAATAGAATACTCATTATTTCACGTGAAATAATTTACAACACCTTTTTGCAAAAAAGTCAAATATTTTTAATATATTGCTTTTGATTTTTATTTAGTTTTAGTCGTAAAATAGCTTTTAAATATTTTACGACACTTAATAAATGAATTAGTAAGATAAAGAGCTTAAAATTTACTTAAAATTAAAAAGTATTAGCTAAATGCTTATAGCGTAACTGTTTTTACTGTGTTTAGTGGAATAAATTTTATCCGCTAACAAAAAAAGATGAGTACAAGCATTAACCCACCTTTTTTTAGCAAAAGTAAAGAATTTCAGTCGTAGGTTGATCCTCCGTAGGAGGAAATTCTTTACTTTTTATTTTTTAAAAACTTTTCAAATGATCTGTCATAATCTGCTTCTGCTTTTTTTGAAAAATAACATGCTGGAAGCTCCTTTCTGTTTAAATGGTATTTGACACATTCACAACACATTCCTTTTTTTTCACACCCATTCGGCGACTGTCCCAATATGTGCAATTGCAATTATGTGAATTAGTTCCTTTTTGGCATTCCATATAAGAATAATTATTGTAAAAATAACTTTTTTATCTTCTCCATCTTTTTTTCATCTAATTTTGCTTCTAAAAATTTTATTTGCAGATGTTTGTCTGGCAATTTTCCATTGCAAACTAATTTAAAAAATTCATTAAAGCTAACTATTTTTAGCTTGATTTTTTCTCCGGGATCTAAAGTTTGTTTAGATATTTTTTTACATCCTTTTGCGATAAAGAAATGTATGTTCCATATCATTTTACTATAAGGTTGATAAGAATACCAGTGGATAACTTTTTCTGCCTCATATCCAGATTCTTCCAGTAATTCTCGCTTAGCTGCTGACAAAATGCTCTCGCCTTTTTCAACTCTGCCGGCTGGAACTCCGATGAATGGTTTTATTCCAGGTTGTTCTTGTGTAGAAATTATAATTCTGCCTGTTTTATCAACAGGGAAGACGACAACAGTATCAGCTCTTTTTAATTTTTCAAAAGTAGCAAAACTACCATCATATAATTTTTGTTTCCATTGATACGTATCAAAGATTATGCCTTCAAATACCCTTTTCGCATGTTTTGGGAGAGGTTGTTTGGATTTTTCTTGAGGCATATATATCGCTGTTTATTATGAAATTAGCTGGATCTGGGAAAGATATATATATATTTCCCTTGCATAAAAACAAAAAAATTATTTCAATCTTTTTTTTGTCTTCCGGTTTTGTCAAATAATTTTTACTTGTTGAAACATTTTTACCGCTTTTATCCTCTAAATTTTTACGAGCTTTACCAGCTACTTCTCCGCCCTCTTGGGCTGCGAATTTATTTTCACCAAACCCTTGAGAATTTTTATTTTTTGTAATCTCTGTTGTTGATGCTTCACCAAGCATTGAAAAAATCAATTCTAAATTATTCATATGATCGCGTAAATTTTCCCGTTTTAGTCCTTTGAATTTTTGATATTGGCTCGGCGTCATTCCAAAAGCGGCTTTGGAAATTTCGGCTGTTAAAATTGCATATTCTTGACCTTCTTTGACGCCCCGATTTTTCCATTCATTCGTCAAAGTTTCGCGCACCTCAATGCCGCGCATTCTTTTTTCTATCCACGCGTCAGAATATCCTTTGGCTTTATAAAGAGCTCTCGTTCTTTTGGTCGCCAATTCGGGGTCTTCAATTTCTTGTATTCGTTCATAACCAACTTTTGCCAGCCAAAGTTTGAATGGTTCGGCTTTTGGAGAGGGGATTGATTGAATAATGCGGAAAATACCCTCTGTGTTGGCACTGGTTATTTTTCTTTTTTTGCCATCCTTAGCCATCATTTCAAGTAGGGGACAATTTGTCCCCCAGTAGAAATTTAATTCCTTGTCCCTTTTTCTCATCTTTTTAATATAATCCCTGACATCCGCTGTATCCGTAAGCGCTTCAATCACATCCGCAACTGAAAACCACCATTCGTTATTATAAATAGTTTTGCGAATTTCTTTTTTTTGGAAAATCGCAATTTTTGTAATTTTAGTTTTTTTGTTCATAATTTTTTAGCTATGTCTGTAAGCGAGATATAGTCGGTATTATTGGGGCGTAGAAATAACGATATTTTTATTCCCTGAACAATGATTTGTTTTGATGATTTCATTTTATTTATTTTGTTTAGGTTAAAGTAGCTCCATCCATTTTTACTATTTTAAAATTCAAACCATTTTTTTCAAGCTTGATTACAGCGCAATCACTAAGGTCTTCTGAGAATTCTCCAAATTTCAAAACTTCTCTAAACAAGCAACGAATTGGTCCGCCATGAGTTATTATTGCAATTCTTTCATGCTTGGAAGCAGTAATTTCGTTAAAAGCATTACGAATTCGCTTAGTAAAGTTTTTGTATTCTTCACCGCCTTCCATGGTAAAGTGGTAGTCCTTCAATTTTTCAACTAATTCATGGTGCTCATCTTTCGCTTTGTCTTTGCTTGTGCCTGTTAAAAATCCATAACTATTTCTTTCTCTAATGTTGTTAATTATTTGAACATCGCAATTAAAAGTATTTTTTAGAATATCAGCCATTTCTTTCGCTCTAATAAAAGGGCTTGAAAAAATGATTTGAATTTCATTGTTAGTCAATTTGTCCGCTAATTCCCTTGCTTGATTTTGACCTTTTTCAGTTAAGTGATCGTCATAATTACCACCATACAAATTGTCTATATCAGATGCGGATTCTCCATGACGAATTAAATATATTATCATATTATTGTAATTAGAAGGAGTTGGTTTTGAAAAAGATTATTTTAAAGTTGAAAAAGTTTTTATAAAAAGAGTAGAAACTTGCTTTAGAGGAACTTATAAAGAAATACTTATTTTACTTATATAATACTAACTATTTTGTTTTTATGCAAGGAATTTGACACACCACCAAAAACACACACCCGCCGACTTGGCGAGGCAAGCCTGACCCCTCTCAAGAGGGGAACCATTAAACATATTTTGTTTTAAAATTGAAAATTTAGTAATTGAAAATTGATTAAAAACCCGCCTCCCGCCCGTACCGAACGGTACGTTCGGGCGGGGAACGAGCCATTCGGGCAGGTTGAAAATTTTGTCATTGAAAATTGATTGAAAATTACCCGTCTCGATCTCGGCATCAAGCCGAGGCGGAGAAATTTAAAATTGAAAATTTGCCACCTCCCCCCCACTAAACCTCAATAATAACAGGCAATACCATAGGTCTTCTTTTAGTTTTTTTAAATAAGAACTGTCCTATATTATTTCTTATTTTATCTTTCAAGTAATCTGAGAATGATCCTGACTCCGGATGTTTATCATGTAAAATATCTCTTACCCTTTGACGAGTATTTTCAACAAGCGCTTTATTTTCTTTCATATAGATAAATCCTCTGGAAATTAAATCAGGACTGCCTATTAGCGCGCCAGTCTGTTTACTGATAGTAGCAATAACTACAAACATACCATCTTCTGCCATCATTCTCCTGTCTCTTAAAACAATATTACTCACATCTCCAACGCCCAGCCCATCTACCATAACATAATCTGTTCGCACTTTTTTGTTTGTCAACATTCCTAACGATTCATTTTTATATTTATAAAATTCTATAATCTGTCCATTAGACGCGATAAAAATATTTTTTCTTGGTATTCCAATTCCTTCCGCAATGTTACCATGTATTCTAAGCATATAATGATTTGCTTCAATTGGAATAAAATATTTTGGCTTAACTAATCGTATCATTAATTTAAGATCTTCCTGTTTAGCGTGTCCGCCCGCATGAATGTCCATCATTTTATAATGCAAAACTTGAGCTCCTTTTTTATATAAGGTATCTTTTAAACTTTGCACCGTCCTTTCATTTCCAGGAACAACAGATGAGGAAAATACAAATGTATCATCTTTCTCTACATAGAGAAACTTGTGGTCATCATTAGCAATCCTCATTAGCGCGGCGTATCTTTCTCCTTGAGCGCCAGTGCACATTATAAGCAGTTTATTATTCGGAATATTTTTATATGAATGTTCATCTAATAAAGTGTCAGGTCTTATTTTTAAGTATCCTAATTGATGGGCAATTTCAATATTAGTTTTCATACTTCTCCCTTGTACTAAAATTTTTCTATTATGTTTTTCAGCAAGCCTAATAAGCTGTTGCACACGACTTAATAGAGAAGCAAATGTTCCTAAAATAATACGTCCAGGAGAATTTTCAAATATTTTTTCTAAATCCTTTCCAATGCCTTGTTCGGAAATTTGGTAGCCCGGATGTTCAGCGTCAGTGCTGTCTGAAAAAAGAGCAAGCACATTTCTGCTGCCGAATTGAGCGATGCGGTTTAAATCAGCTGGTTCATCATTAACTGGACAATGATCAATTTTAAAATCCCCAGTATGAATCATTGTTCCTAAAGGTGTTGTTATTACCACGCCGAAACTATCGGGAATGTTATGATTTACTCTAAAAAATTCTACATTAAATTTTCCTAATTGAATCCTGCTTTTGTCATCAATTAGCTGTATTTTAAGCGGAGGAGCTGTTTTGTATTCTTCTTGCCTTTTTTTAATTATTCCAGCAGTAAGTTTAGCTGTATATATATAGTTGGATTACCAATTTCTCCCATTAAATGAGGGATGCCTCCAATATGATCATAATGCCCATGTGTTATAATTACTCCTTTGATATTTTTTTCTTTTCCCCTTAAGCAATCTATATTAGGAATTATATAATCAATTCCAGGCATATCTTCTTCAGGAAACTGCAATCCCATATCTATCATAATGATATCATTATCATATTCAAAAAGCATACAGTTTCTTCCAACCTCTTCAAGTCCGCCTAAAGCCATTACTTTTAGTTTACCATCAGGTGTTTGAAATATTGGTTTTTTATTAACAATTCCATTGCTGTTAATTGATTTCAAATTAGGTCTATTTAAATTTGATGTAGGTATTGGTTTTTTTCGAAATGGTTGAAGAGTAGGT
>JBHPIX010000042.1:0-6103 GCA_042568285.1 Patescibacteria group bacterium
ATGTAAAAAAAATTGTTAAGACAATAGAATTATTTATAGAAGCAAATGAAAATTTAAAAAGAGTTGATAATATGGCATTGCCATTAGAATTAGCTGTTCTAAAACTTGTGGGGGAACGCGGATTTGTCGCTGATAGTGACGCGGATAGAACGCAGATGGAGGATAATGATAGTAATGGTGATAGAGAAAATAAAGACGGTTGTGGGCAAGGAATCCCCCTGACCCCCCTTAAAAAGGGGGGAACTAGAGAAATTAATTCAGTTAGTGCCCCCCTCTGTGAGGGGGGACAGGGGGATTTTGGTAACAAATGTCAAACATCAAATGACATCCGCCAGCAGGCGGATCAAAATAGAGAAGAAGATACAGCAGTGAACACGAAAGTTGTTCAAAGAGAGGATAATTTGGGTGATAGCATATCTATAGATCAGATTAAAAATAAATGGGCAGAAGTATTTCAGGCTGTTAAATCTTCTCAACCTACATTAGCTTGTATATTTACAGTTAGCAAACCTATAGAAATACAAGGAAACATTTTAAAAATAGCCCATAAATATTCTTTTCATTCAGAGAGGGTCAATGATTTAAAAAATAAACAAAATTTAGAGAATATATTAGAGAAAGTTTTTAATATAAAATTAGTTGTTGAAAACGTAGTTTCTGCTGAAACACGCGGATTTGACGCGGATAGTGACGCGGATTTATGCGGAAACGCGGATGATAATGTTGAGACAGAACGGATGGACACGAATCAGGAACGGATAGACACGGATATTATTGATAGTAAAGATGATAATTTACCTGAAGCCACAAGGGAGGAAAGCAGTTTATTGCAGGATGTTTTAGATGAAGTTGGCGGAGAAGTTATTGGGTAGTTTCTGCTGAAACACACGGATTTGACGCGGATAGTGACGCTGATGTAACGCGGATATAAAAAACGCTCCCCTCCTTTCGGAGGAGGGGGTAGGGGGAGGTGGGAGCTGTAATTTAATATATATTCGGGGATCGTCTAATGGTAGCCCGTCTCGACTCGGTAGTCGATCCGAGGCGGAGACGACTGGTTCTAAAGTTATTATAAATTAGTGAAAAATTATATATTCGGGGATCGTCTAATGGTAGCCCGTCTCGACTCGGTAGTCGATCCGAGGCGGAGACGACTGGTTCTAAAGTTATTATAAATTAGTGAAAAATTATATATTCGGGGATCGTCTAATGGTAGCCCGTCTCGACTCGGTAGTCGATCCGAGGCGGAGACGACTGGTTCTAAAGTTATTATAAATTAGTGAAAAATTATATATTCGGGGATCGTCTAATGGTAGGACGACTGGTTCTGGTCCAGTTAATCGGAGTTCGAATCTCTGTCCCCGAGCCAAAAGTTAGGTTTTATTCGCTCTCTGACCAACTATGGCATGGCAAAAATTTAATTAAGATACTGACCCACTTGTTTAGCGACTCTTCACGGGTTATATTCCGAAAGGGGTATGTGGTTGTAATGGGATGGCGCGGGTGGTTGTGTTGTGTTGTGTATAGATAATAGTTACTTGTATTATAATTATAATATAAATATGGAAACAGAACATTATTTAGTTAAAAATTTAGAAGATTTTTCAGAAAATATTGATGCTGTTGAAAAATTTAAAAAATATTTAACAGATATTGAAAAAATTTTTCCATATATTGAGGAAGTTTTTGGACAGCGATGGAATATAGTATAACATAGTTATGGCATAATTAAAAATCAACTTATCCACAGATAACATTTTTATTGTCTGTATTGTTAGTTTGATTTTTACTCAAAAGTAGAGTAAAATATATATATATGTCTCAAAAAATACACATACGAAAAATTTCTAAAAAAAGCAAATATAGTTATTGCTTAAGTTTGCCTAAAGAAATAATGGGCAGTTTAAATTGGCGCAATAAGCAGAAGTTGGAGGTTAAAATGCATGGAAAAAATAAAATTTTGATCACTGATTGGCATCCTAAAAAAACTCAATTGAAATAATTAAGATTAGAGTACTCCGTAGAGTACCTTATAGAGTACTCTATAGAGGTATCTATTTTTTGAGGTAAATTTTTTATGAAAATAGGAATAGACGCGAGATCCTTGATGGACCAAAAATATTCAGGTGTTAATTATTACGCTTTTAATTTACTAAACGCGCTTTTTAAAATTGATTTAGAGAATGAGTATTTTTTGTTCTATAATGGGTTTGGGAAATTACACACCCCTAACGCCTCTAATAGAGGGGAACTGGCCAAGATAGTTCCCCCCTCCGTGAGGGGGGGCAGGGGGATTTTTGGTAAAAATGTGAAAGTTTGTAAATATGGTATTCCAAATAAGATATTTAACGCGAGTGTTACTTTTTTGAATTGGCCTAAAATAGATAAGCTTGTGGGAGTAATCTCACCCCCCCCCCATCCCCCCCTCGGTAAGGGGGGGAGCTTACAGGAAATGTACCATTGTTAATTCTGAAAAAGAAAAAATTGATATATTTTTCAGTCCTAATTTTCTATTTTCAGCATTTTCTAAAAAATGCAAAAAAGTCCTTACTGTACATGATCTTTCTTTTGAGGTATGCCCTCAATTTTTTTCTTTAAAAGCAAGGTTGTGGCATAAGTTTGTTAGGACTAAAAAAATGTGCAGAGAGGCTGATGTTATTATCGCTGTGTCAGAAAGCACAAAACGTGATATAATAAATGTGTATGGCATTGAGGCGGAAAAGATAAAGGTTATTTATTCTGGAATTTGTTTAGAGAGGAAAAACCAAAAAACCACCTCTTGCGAGATGGCTTATGGTTTGCTTACAGATTTACCTGTATGCGAGTCTATCAAACTTACTAATAGTATAACATATAAAAATAATTTGTCAAGTAGGTTTACGGATAATTCTTTAAAGGATGTGGAGATAGGGGGAATTGAACCCCCCAAGCGTGGTTTGATAGACTCGCGAGGCAAACCTGCTATCCCCACATCACATTTATTATATCAAAAAAAAATTAGTAAAACAAGATTAGTTAAAAAAAAGTATATTTTATATTTAGGCAATGTGGAGAAGAGAAAGAATATTATTGGCATTATTGATGCTTATAATCTGCTTGTCCAAAAATATAAAATTGTTGATTATGATTTAATCATTGCTGGGAAACAGGGGTATGGACACCGTTTTAGAAAGAGATTCCTCCACTTCGGTCGGAATGACAATGACTTCGGTCCCTCCAATTCGGCGGGCAGGCGGAATGACAAACGCACCCCCCCTTATCCCCCCCTCGGAAAGGGGGGGAGCGAAAGCGCCAATTTAAAGCTTAGCAAGGGTGGGAAAGTAAAGTTTGTAGGGTATGTTGATGAAAATAAAAGATCTGAACTATATAAGAATGCTTCGCTTTTTGTATACCCATCTTTTTATGAAGGGTTTGGGTTTCCTCCGTTAGAAGCAATGGCTAATGGATGCCCAGTTATTACAAGCAATGTATCGTCTTTACCTGAGTCAGTTGGAGATTCTGGATTATTAGTTGATCCTTATAATGTTGCTGACATAGCAATGGCAATGTCGCAGATATTAACTGATTCTGAACTGCGGTTATCTCTAATTAAAAAAGGATTTGAAAGAGTGAAAAATTTTAGTTGGGAGAATACTGCGCGAGAGACTTTGGAGATGTTTCGTGAATTGGCTTAACTCTTAAATCCCCCTGTCCCCCCTTAAAAAGGGGGGAACTAAAGGAGCTAATTCAGCGTGTGCCCCCCTCTGGGAGGGGTTATATTTAATCCTAAACCTCCCCCTTGCCACCTCCTCAAAGGAGGGGGAACTATAGATTTTATGTTTGATTATTTTAAAAATCAATTTTTGCCTTCAAAAGTAAAGAGGGAGGTTTCAGAATTGTATATTTCAATATCAATTAAGGCATTTGCTGTATCAATGATAGCAGTTTTTGAACCGATTTTTTTGTATAGTATTTTTAATTCTATTCAAAAAGTTATTCTTTTTTATATTTTAGTTTATCTAATTAATTTTTTCATTCTGCCGCTTGGAGCTAAAATATCATGTAAGTATGGGTTTGAGCATGCTATATTATTTAGTGTTCCAGCTGTAATTGTTTATTTATTTTTACTTTTCCAGATAACAAACTATCATTTTTTGTTTTATGTCGCTCCAATAGCACTTGCTATATACAAGTCTATATATTGGACAGCTCATCATGCTGACTTTGCGCATTATGGTAAATCTTCTCAAAGAGGTTCAGAAGTTTCCGTTTATTATTCTTTAAATGCTTTAGTTAAGATAGTTGGTCCATTGATAGGAGGTTTTATAATTGCAATATTTGGATTTGAAGTTTTGTTTTTGTTAGTTTCTGTTATTATGTTTTGTTCTGCGATACCTCTTTTTACCAGTAAAGAAATTTTTCAACAGTCGCATCTTTCGTATTGGAAAGCTATACGACGATTTTTTAAACCTTATGCGAATTATACAACAAGAGCAAAATTAGCTTTTATGGGATATGGAGCTGATTTTGTAGGTATGATTTGTTGGCCTATATTTATTTTTATGGTTGTGAAAGATTATAAGGTTATGGGAATTTTGATAACATTGAGTTTGTTAGTTTCATGCATAATAAGTTTGATTATAGGAAAAGCGATTGATAAAAAAGAAGGGGATAAAATTTTAAAAACAAGTGTTATTTTATCTTTTTTTACTTGGATTTTTAGATTTTTTTTTCCTACTATCGCAGGTGTCTTTGCCATTGATTTTTTAGATAGAAATATTAATCATGGGCTTTGGATGCCTGTTAGAACATTTGTTTATCGCGAAGGGCAGAAAAGAGGATTTATGAAATATATTGTTTTTTCTGAGATGGGACTTTCTTTCGCTAAAGTAGTAATGGGACTATTTCTTCTTATTTTATTATTATTTATTAACTCATGGTTTATAATATTTTTTACAGCAGGTTTTTTTACTTTATTTTTTCTTTTTTTGCCGTTGAAATAATATGAAAATAGGAATTGACGCAAGATTTTACGGACCAATCGGCGGAGGGGGATTGGGAAGATATACAAAAAATTTAATAGATTGTTTAGAAAAAATTGATCATCAAAATGAATATGTAATTTTTTTGCGTAATGAAAATTGGGAAAATTATAATCCTTCTAACCATAATTTTAAAAAAGTTTTAGCTCCATATAAGTGGTATAGCTTTAAGGAACAGCTTTTAATGCCTATAAAAATATGGAAACAAAAAATTGATTTAATGCATTTCCCGCATTTCAATGTTCCTTTATTGTATCCGCTTATTTTTAAAAAAGAATTTGTCATCACAATTCATGATTTGATTTTATTGAAATATCCCTCCAAAAAAGCAACAACATTGTCTCCCATATATTTTAGATTTAAGTATTTAATGTATAAACTTGTTATTTCATCAGCTGTAAAAAATGCAAAGAAAATTATTGTTCCTACTAAGTTTGTTAAATATGATATTTTAAAGTATTTTAAGGCGCCTGATAATAAGATCTTTGTAATTTATGAGGGTGTGACAGATATGCAAAATAATAATGGTTTTGGAGTATGCGGATTTAATAAAAATGTGGATAAAAAGACAGACAAAGAAATAAAAATGTGCTATAATAAAAGGGAACGCGAAACACGCGAATGGTCCGCCAGCTGGCGGAACGAAAAGCGCGAATTTCAAAAAGTGGAAAATGGGATAGCAGGTCACAAGTATATTTTATATGTGGGAAATGCTTATCCTCATAAAAATCTTGAAAGATTAGTTGATGCGTTTCAATTATTAGTTAATGTAGATTATTCTGTAAAATTAAAGAAAAGTGGATTTGGCGAACTGGCATTGGTGTTAGTGGGTGTAAAGAATTATTTTTATCAGCAGTTAATTGAATATGTTAAAAAGAATTATCCAGACTTAGAGCATAGAATAATATTTTTTGGTTATGCTACAGATCAGGAGTTAATGCATCTATATAAAAAATCTGAGTTATATGTATTTCTTTCTTTACAAGAAGGGTTTGGATTGCCTCCATTAGAAGCAATGTCTTATGGAGTTCCTGTTGTTTCTTCAAAAAGTAGTTGTTTACAAGAAGTGCTAGGTGATTCAG
>JBHPIX010000043.1:0-5783 GCA_042568285.1 Patescibacteria group bacterium
TTATACTACTTTTTTGAGAGACATAAATGTTAGTAAATATGAAAATAAATATAGTCCAGAGGTTATACATGACCCAGAACATGGAACATTATTTGTAATTAAATTGATAAAAAAAGAATAATATTAAAATATTTTTGTATTATTTGGTTTAGTAATTTTATTCCTATCCTAATGATATAAAATTAATAATAAAAATATGAGCAACAATCAAAAACGAACAAAAATAGATCAAGAAAAAATTCAGAAAATTTTACAAAAAAGAGGATATCCTAACGGAGAAGCTCCTCGTGGTTATGAGGTGCATCACGTCAAACCTATCGCAGAAGGTGGCAAAGACACTCCTGAAAATATTCGTGTAATAAAAGCTACTAAGCATCGTCAAATACATAAGAATCGTAATAAACAAGGAAATATATAAATTTTAAATACCATAGCAATATAAAATAATACTAATAAATTAAAATAAATTTTAACAAATATTATGTTAATTAGAATCATATATAGTTTTGTCACATTAGTTGTATTAAAAGTTTTATATAATCTTTATTATTTTTTGTTGTCAAAAAAATTTTTTACTAAGTACAAATCTTATTTAAAAGATTTTAAAGATTGGTATATAACCGAAAATAAACAAAAAATTGTAAAAGTTATGCAGAAAGCAGGGATTAAAGATAGTCTTAGACCTCACATTGAGTTAACAGGATATGGATATGTAGGAACAGGAAATGTTTCTATATTCACGAATTTAGATGCGAGGCGTAAAGATATTGTAGACTTAGTATATTCTCATCTAAGAGAAACAAAAGCAATCTTTAAATCAAGAATTATTGATTCAATAAATCCTTTCTATTGGATTGATTTTGTTATTTTTTTACCAAAGAGAATTTTAGAATATATTGGAGTTAAAGGTAGCAGTGTTATTTTAAAGATTCTTCAACTTATTTGGTGGTTTTTAGTTTTCATGAGTACAATTATTGGAATATTTTTTAATAAGGAATTTATGGATTGGCTCAAATTATTTTATGAAAAATTTTAACGAAAATACCTTAATCAAACAAGCGATTATATAATGTCTTAACAAAAGTATGACATATTTTAGTAGAAGAAATGAACACATTGTTGAATTTTCAGGATACGAGGAAGTGTCTCGTGCTTTGCGTAAGCGACTGTTGGCAATTTTGCATAAATATGTTGGGCAAAATAGTGTTGCATCATTTGGTGACGATTCTCTGTGGAATGTTGAAATTGATGATTTTCTTCACGAAGTAGGGAAAGAATTCCCAGATGAGAATCCGTTTACTTTGGTCAAACGTGGTCAATTTTACCATGTGTTTACCATAGTTGAGATATTTTTAGATATGGTGGAAGATAAAAATATTTATTATACAAGAAAAAGAGAGGCTCCACTTGAGATTCTTCAGGCATTTAATCTGTCGGGTTCTGTATACACAATTAATAATCGAAAAATTGAATTAGTAGTCAACGAGGATTTAGCAAAAAAAATTGAGAATACAAAAGCAGTGCTCTTGGCGAATCCATCCGCCTATGAAAAATTTTTTGACACAATCAGTAATTTTGTTGGTAGAAAAGCAAAACCCGAAGATGTTGTAAAGGACGTCTTTGTTGCTTTTGAAGATTATCTAAAGCAACGAACTGATACAAAAGATTACGGTAGAGCAATTACAAAACTATCAAAAGAAAATGTTATTTCCTCAACGCAAAAAGCCTTAATGGAAAAAATCTATGCTTATAGATCGGATACTTACGGGGTGGGACACGCTGGGAATAGCGAAAAGCCGAAAGAAGTAGATGCCCTATGGTTTATCGAAACTGTCATACCCCAACTTTTATTTATTGATAGAAAATTAAAATAAGATTATGAAAATTCTTAATAAAAATACATTAATTGGACAAATGGGCATAAAATTATTATTAAATTAAAATATATGTTATTACTAAAAAACAGCCAAGGACAAGTAGATAAAAATAATATTTTTTTAAAAAATTTATGAAAAATTATACAATAATAGAAATATTGTCTTATACAGCTAACATAGTTTTTATAACTTGGGGAGTTGTAGGTCTATTTAAAGACAGTCGCAGAAATAAAGAAACCGCTAATTTTTTTAATGCTGCTTACGAAATGTCAAATAGGTTATCAGATTCTCTAAAAGTAAAATATGCGAAGCAACAAGCTCAGGATCTATCTTCATTTTTATTGTCTGCAACTATGAATTTTATGAGTAGAAGAAGAAATGAAATTGGTAAAATAGGGGAGGGAGATAGTTTTAATAAACGAAAAAAGAAAATTTTAAAATAACCTTTCCTATGCAAACACAAGATGCGATAGTCGGGATTGTGCCGAGAGAGAATCTTTGGCTGATTATTCAAAAAGAAAAATGGTATCACATTCCAGTTAAACCAGCTCCTGAAAATATTTTAGATATAAAATATATAGCTTTTTATTTTCCAGAATGTTTTGATGAAGAAAAACGAAATAAAATAATTTATTATGCTAAAGTTGTAAATATAGATAAAGTTAAAAGAATTCAGCTTTTTCCTGAAGAAGTAACACATGAAAACGCCCAAAACGAGTATTATAAATTATATTTAGATCAGATTGAAAAGTTATCACAAATAATTCCGTGCGAAAGAAGGATTATACATATTCCGACTAACAAACAAAAATTATTTACAGCCAAAGAACACAATGATTTATATGATGCAAGTCCATTAGAAGATATAATGTACCAAGCTATAAAAAAAAGAAAAATAGCAGTTGAAAGACAATCTTATGTTAAAATAGATAATGAAAAGTATTTTTTAGATTTAGCTATATTTTGTCGCTCTGGCAAGATTGATATTGAATGCGATGGGAAAGAATATCATAGTCCAGATGAAGCAGTAATCAAAGATAGACTCCGTAATAATCAATTAGCCAGTCACGGGTGGTGTGTTTTGAGATTTTCCGGTCAAGAAATTAATCACAACATTGAAAACTGCATAAATGTAATTGAGAAAACTATTCATAATTTAGGTGGACTATGTATAATGCCGTAGATCTCCCCCCCAAAAAATGTTAAAACTGCGGAGCCTTAGAAAGAAAATTAAATATATATTTTTTTAAGCCCCCCCCTGCTTCCCCCCTTGTTAAGGGGGGAGGTTGGGATATAGACTCGGAGAAAAGGGGGATAACAGGATGCGCAAGGTGCGGAGTGTTTGATGGGTTTAAATTCTAATGTTATGGGATTCCATAACATTAAAACACTACTAAAATAAATTTATGCAAAAAATTAATACACAAGGAATACAAGTATACACATTTCAGAAAAATGAAAATGATTATATTTCATTAACTGATATGGCGAGATATAAAAATGCGGATGAGCCTAAAGATGTAGTCAAAAATTGGATGCGAAATCGTGGCACTATAGAGTTTTTGGGTATTTGGGAACGGATTAATAACCCTTATTTCAAAGGGGTCGAATTCGACGCCTTTAGATTTGAGTCAGGCGCGAATTATTTTGTCCTTTCGCCTAAAAAATGGATAGAAAAGACTAACGCCATAGGGATTGTTTCCAAATCAGGTAATTGTGGAGGAACTTTTGCCCATAAAGACATTGCTTTTGAATTTGCGACATGGATTTCTCCTGAATTTAAGCTTTATTTAATCAAGGAATTCCAGAGATTGAAAATTGAAGAAAATGAAAGATTGACGCTTGGGTGGGATGCGAAAAGAATGCTTACGAAAATTAATTATAAAATTCACACAGATTCCATAAAAGAAAATATTGTTTTGCCTCAAAAACTTTCAGGTAAAGACGCAAATATTACTTATGCTAACGAAGCGGATGTTTTGAATATGGCTCTTTTTGGGATGACCGCGCAAGATTGGAAAACAAAAAATAAAGATAAAGAAGGCAATATGCGCGATTATGCCGATGTATATCAACTTGTGTGTTTGGCAAATCTTGAAAGTTTAAATGCTGAATTTATTAAAATGGGAATGTCGCAAAAAGAGAGATTGCTTAGATTAAATGAAACCGCTATTGTCCAAATGAATTCACTTGTAGTAAATAAAACAGTTAAAAAATTATTAAAATAATATGAAAAAGAAAAATGGTATCATGTTCGTAGATCTCACACTCACCCAAAATGTTAAAACTGCGGAGACGAACAATCAGGGTGCCACAGCCCGCCGATTCGGCGGGACTATGGCACCCTCTAATGCACCGTGCCCCTACGATGGCACCCTCTACGAAAATTAAATACTTATTTTAATACCCCCCCCTTATCCCCCCCTTATTAAAGGGGGGAGCGATGGATATAGACTCGGATAAAAATGTGATGTCTATAATTTAAATTTACACCTATGAAACAAATAGAAATTGAAAAAGTTTTTTTATTAAAAAAATTACCATCAGACATATACAAATACCCACATAAGGTTATCCAAGTAGGTGATTTTTATGATTCCAACTCCGTTAATGCCTTAAAAATCAGACGAAAAGGAGATAAATATGAACTTATTAAAAAAGAAGCAAATTCTATTCATAATAGAACTGAACATACTATCAATATTAAAAAAGAAGAATTTGATGTTTTAATACAAGCAACTGTACAAAATCATAAAAAACAACGTTATTTTTATAAATTAGGCGATTATACTTGCGAGATAGACTTGTATCAAGATAAACTTTTAGGCTATGCGCGCGCGGAAGTGGAATTTGAGAATGAAGAAGAAATGAAAAAATTTAATCCGCCTGATTGGTTTGCAGAAGAAATCACTGATATAAATCATGAAATACATGAAGATTTGGGTATTGTTACTTTTGAAGAAATGAAAAAACGGTATGCTGAAAAGGGTATAAATCTAATCACGATTCTTAACAATTAAAATATATTTGTATTTAATTATTAGGAGAGCCAAAATGTTAAAACTGCGGAGAGTTAGAAGCAGTTAGGGGCGCCACAGCCATATCATAAAAAAAACAGAGTTAACTCTGTTTTTTTTAACATTGACTTAAACAAAAAATATAAGTATAATAGATATAACTAAAAAATAATTAAATTAAAAATTTATTTAAAACAGACCCCCCTGCTTCCCCCCTTGGTAAGGGGGGAGGTGCGGTTTAAAAAATACCCCCCCTTCGTAAGGGGGGGAGCTTAGATTATAATAACCTTTAAAATATATATGGCAAACATAAAATCAATAGATGTAGAAGGCGCGAGAACTCATAATTTGAAAAATATAAATGTTTCAATCCCAAGAGATAAATTAGTTGTGATAACAGGATTATCAGGTTCTGGTAAATCATCTTTAGCTTTTGACACTATTTACGCCGAAGGTCAACGAAGATACGCTGAAAGTTTATCAACTTACGCTCGTCAGTTTTTAGGTTTGATGAATAAACCTGATGTTGATAAGATCACAGGCTTATCTCCCACTATCGCTATTGACCAGCGGTCTTTTTATAATAATCCAAGATCAACAGTAGGCACTGTTACTGAAATATATGATTATTTAAGAATTTTATTTTCAAAAGTAGGTAAACCATATTGCATAGTATGCGGTAGTCTGATGGAAAAAAATAATTTTAATCAGATCTTAAAAGATATAAATAAATTTTTATCTAAATCTAGTGTGGGTATTTTATTTAAGTTAGAAAAAAAAGAGGAAGAAGATTTAATCCGTTTGCTGAATAATATTGCCATAACAGGATATAAACAAGTATTAGTAAATAAAAAAATATACGAGATAGAAGAGATAAAGGAAATAATTC
>JBHPIX010000044.1:0-5713 GCA_042568285.1 Patescibacteria group bacterium
ATTTTTGAACTTTTTCCTTTAAATTTTGAGGAATTTTTGATTTTCAAGGAAGAAAATGTAAAAAAATATAGGACTTTAAAAAAGAAAAAAATAATCAATGAAATGGAATATGAGATTTATGATAAGTATTATGAAGAATTTATAGAATGGGGCGGTTTTCCAGAAGTGGTTCTCACGGAACGGATAGAGAGTAAAAAGGATTTGTTAGAAGATATTTTTAGCTCTTATTATCAAAATGAGATACTCAAATTAGCTGATTATAGAAAAAATAAGAAAATGAGAGATTTAATTTTGCTTTTGGCGGCTCGCGTCGGCTCCCAGTTGGACATAGTAAAACTTTCTCAAGAACTGCAATTAAATAGGATTACTGTTTATTCTTACTTGTCTTTTTTGCAAGCCACTTATTTTATTCATTTGGTTTCTCCATTTTCTAAAAGTATTGACAGAGAAGTTTCTGGGACTAAAAAGGTTTATTTTTGCGATACAGGAATTTTAAAAACAATAGCAACTGTTAATGATGGACAAGTATTTAAAAATGCTGTATATAATCAATTAAAAGATAAAGCTGAAATTAATTATTTCAGAAAAAAAAGCGGGGCTGAAATAGATTTTATTGCGAACAAGAAAATTGCTTATGAAGTCAAACAGACTGCTACTAAAAGTTCTGTAAATAAGCTTAAAAGGATAGCAGAGGGCATGAAATTAAAGGAAGAATTTGTAGTGTCTAAAAAATATGTTAAAAATTTGGATAATATGGTGTTCGGGCAGTTTTTGTAAAATTAGGGTGTCAGTAATTAAGGATAATTGGAGCGAATAAATTTTTAGTAAAAAAAGAAAGCCTCAATCTAAGTTTAGATTGAGGCTTTTTGTTAAAGTTTTATTTTTTAAAAAATATTTTAAGTTAACCCTATATGGAAATGGTTAACTGAAATCTGCTCTCCATCCGCAAGGTACTTTTTGTGCCCTGTATTTTAAATCTAATATCGTTGCAAGAAAGTACATAAACGACAGAAAATCGCAATCGTTAGAAATAAAGTCCAAAGAAATTTTATTTGTATTTTCGCAAGGCCAATTTATTAAATTTTCTTCATTTCCCAACTGAAGAAAATGTCCCTTTGAAAAATATACTATAGAATATCCTTTTTTAATCATCTGATTTCCTTCCATTTTAATTCTCCTTTTATTTACTCAAAATAATAATATGTGCAATGATCATTTTTAATTTTGCTTTTTATTATTTTTTCTACTTTTGTTTTAGTTAATATGGCGGCAAAACTATTCGCGAGGTTCAAGCATTCTCCAGCAATGTTAAAACTGAGGTATATTTTTTTATGATGGGTGCCAGGAAATTTTACTACGGATTTATTTTCGTTAAGCAAAAATATATAGTTGTCTTTAGTGTGGTGGCCTAAGGCAATAATCATCAGATTTCTCCTTTTTAAAATAATGGTTTAGATCATTTCCACAAAAATTTTTGTGGAGATTCCAAATTGTTGCAGTATTTTTTTTATTTGTTTCGCTCTTTCAAAATCTTTCTTGTTAAAGATTTCAAAAGTCGCGTTCCCTTCGTTTTCACGGAAGTCCAATCTGCCTAAAAATTTTTTTGTAGTCCTTTTTCTTTCTGTATTTGGCTTTGAAATGCTAACAGCATTTCCAGCGATATTAAGCGCATAGTTAGCTGACAACAAAAAATTATACAACTTTTCTTTCGCAGAAACTTCTAATCTTTCTAGTCTTTCCATTTTATCCCCCCTAAAAATGGTTATTATTTTGAGCGAAATGCTCTATTTAAATAGTAAGAACGATTATATATAGGATAGCATATTTTGTTTATTTTGTCAAGATGCAAAAAATCCCTTTAAATAAACATAAAAAGGGATTTTAATTAGGCCTCTACTGCCTTATGATTTAACAAAAGGCAAAAGCGCCATTATTCTTGCTCTTTTTACTGCTTTTGATAATTGCCTTTGATGTCTCGCGCATGTTCCAATTCTTCTACTAGGGGCTATTTTGCCATACGGAGTAAGAAATTTTCGCAAATATCCTGTCTTTTTATAATCTAGATCCCTTATTCCACTTACGCAAAAATAACAGAATTTTTTTTGTTTTATCGGATTAGTATTTTTTTTTCTCATATTGAATTTGAATTCTATGTGGATTCCGCATATCCCTTTGGGATTGCGGAATGACAAAATAGGTTAGTTACTAAAATGGGATGTCTTCTACTCTTATTTCTTCTTCTCCAACTTGCTCTGATTGTTGTTCTTTGTTTTGATTTTGAGCAACAGGCGCTTGTGGTGTTTGCGGTTGTGTTGCTGGCTGAGCGGTTGTTGGCGCTTGTCCCGCTGAATAATTTTGTTGCCCTTGTTGTGGGCTACCTAACATAATCATATTGTCCGCTATAATTTCAGTTCTATATCTTTTTATGCCGTCTTGTCCAGTCCAATCTCTTGTTTCAAGTCGTCCTTCTAAATATATTTGTTTGCCCTTTACTAAATATTGTCCGCAAATTTCTGCTAATTTTCTCCATGCCACTATATTATGAAATTCTGTTTTTTTTTGTTGAACGCCACTTGCGTCTTTCCATGTGAAACTTGTTGCTAAGCTAAAAGATGCAACTGTCTGTCCAGAAGGAGTTGTTTTTACTTCAGGATCACGAGTTAATCTGCCAATAATTGTTACTTTGTTTAAATCCATAAAATTATTTGCGATTTTACGATATATGATTTAATCGGCCTTTGGCTAATAAAATTATATATCTACAATCTCCGCCATAGGCGGATCAGCCTTTGGCTGATAAAATTAATATAGTAAGGGACTATCTATCAACATTCTCTATAAACTCATCTAACTTTTTATCTAAATCATTTAAGTCAATTTTCTTTTTAATTTCATCTTTATGTTCAACTGTATGAGTTTTTGTTGTTTTAACTTCTTCCATTACATCAGCTACTTTAATTTTATCTATTTGGTTTGCGCTTTTTTGTCCAACTTGATTCAATTCAGACTCAGTTGAACTTAGTGGAGATGGGCAAGCAGAGACAGGTTCAATTATTTTTTCGGCATTTCTGATTGAAGTATTTTCTCTAGGAATTCTTGAATGTTTAGTGTTCTCTTCATATTTGATGATTTGATGTCTTAAAATCTCAGGCATTAATTTCATTGCTCTGCTCAATTTTTTTAATCCATTTTTTTCTTCTTCTAGTTCAGTTGAAAAATTAATTGTAAAATAATATCCATGATAAATGTTTTTAACAGAATATGACATTTTCTTTTTACCTAAAAATTTTTCGTTTATTATTTTTAAGTTTTCTTTTTCAGCGGTATCTTTAAGTTTAGAATTTATTTTTTTACATTCATCTTCGCTATATTGGTTTGGAATTATGTATAGAATTTCATGTATAGTTTTCATTTAATTTAAAATCCCTCAATTAATGTCTGATGATTTTCGTCATTATTAACTACGAAAAAATTCAAAAATAACAGACAGTTTCTAAGGGAATGTATTATGGGATTGTTGCCGAATACCTCTTTGTCCTAAATTCCCAAATTTTGGTCAAATTTTCCAAAATTTTTTTTGGCTTAGCTTAGGCTAAACCGCAAAAATTGTTTGAAAAATTGTGCCTCAAAATTTAAAAATTTATGCCTAAAGGAGCATTCGGTAACAGTCCCATTATCCTTTAATATATTTTTAGTTTAACATAAAACTGTTAATTGTCAAGGATCAAAAGAAAAAAGGCACTTTAAACTGTTATTTTTAGTTTAAAATGCCTTAATAAATGATCAAAAATATAAAAAGAGCTTAATTCTCTAATAACAATCCTTTTTTGCCAATATCTTTTCTATAATGCATACCATCAAAATGAATTTTTTTCATTGCGTCGTACGAATTTTCTATGGCTTTTCCTAGATTTGCTCCTAAAGCGGTTGCTCCAAGAACTCTACCGCCATAAGTTAAGATTTTATCGCCAAAAATCTTTGTTCCCGCATGGAATATTTCTGTATTCAGGTCATCATCAGCTGAATTTAACCCAGTTATTATCTTTCCTGTTTCGTAGTGATCAGGATAACCCTTTGAGCTTGCAACAACACAGACAGCAGATTCATTTTTCCATTTAAGTTTTATTCCTGATAGGTCGCCCGCGATTGTGGCGAGTATTATGGGTAAAAGCGGACTTTTCATCCTCATTAAAATTGGTTGAATTTCTGGATCTCCAAATCTGCAATTGAATTCTAGAACCTTTACATCCTCACCACCGTTGATAATTATTCCAGCATACAGAATGCCTTTATAAACTATCCCCTTTTTTCTCATTGCTTGAAGGATAGGATACATAATCTTATCCATTATTTTTGAGTGAATTTTATATGTTATAATAGGCGCGGGTGAATAAGCTCCCATGCCACCTGTGTTTAGCCCTTTGTCGCCATCATTTATTGCTTTATGATCCTGCGATGTAGCAATGGGCATTATAAAATCTCCATCAACAAATGCCATAAAAGAAGCTTCTTCTCCTGTAAGATATTCTTTTATAATAACTTTGTTCCCAGCATCTCCATGTTTTTTTTCTAGCATTATTTCGTTTATCGCTTGCCTTATCTGATCTGGAACTTCGCAAATGTAGACTCCTTTGCCGGCCGCAAGTCCGTCAGCTTTAATTACAATCGGCAGTTTTTGGGACATAGAATAGTTTAAAGCTTCAATGTATTCAGTGAAAATCTTAAAATCACCAGTTGGAATTTTATTTTCTTTCATCAGAGTATCGCAAAAGGCTTTACTGGATTCAATCTGTGTGGCTTCTTTTGTGGGGCCGAAAATAAGTAAGTTTCTTTTTTTAAATTCATCAACAATTCCTAGGGCTAATGGAATTTCTGGCCCAACTATTGTTAGAGTTGTTTCACTGCTCATATTTTTTACTAAATTAGCAATATTTAGAATATCTTGATGTCTTGTAATAGCTAGTGGGATGCATTTAGCTATTTTGGATATGCCTGCATTCCCTGGAATGCAAATAATATTTCCTTTAAATCCATCTTGCCTTAGTTTCCAGATTATGGAATGTTCCCTTCCTCCGCTACCTATCACTAATATTTTTTTTATGTCTTCTACTGATTTTTGTGTGATATTCATTTTTTGTTTCCTTTCTTTTCTTTGTGTACAATTTTTAAGGTGTTTTTTAGTCGGATGTCTTAATGTTTTTATGACGGCTAAAAATAGTAAGAAATATTTTTCATGCTTTCCCCCTTTCTTAAAGTGTTTTTTGCCAGTCTGACAAATTGTCAAATAACAATTTTTTTGCTATTGCATTATATATATAAAAGATATATAGTAGTTTAATCAATAATTAGTAAAAATGCAAGAGGAGGAAAGGGGGTAGTGGTGGAGGATAATGTAACGCAGACTATCTAAGCATTGTCATCCCGCACTTGATGCGGGATCTATGCTATTTTAATTCTGGATTCCGCGTCAAGCGCGGAATGACAAAGTTATCGAGAATAGCGCTGACTTATTGTAAAATCACCAGTAACATAGTATGATATAAATATATGATTTATTTTATTTTAGGCAACAATCCAGTTTTATCAATGGCGGAAATTATAAATGTTTATCATCCTAAAGATTTTAGTTATAATAAAGGATGGATAATTATAAATGATAAAATTGATGTTAGTAGTAAGGAAAATTTTTGTGTTTCCGCAATGGATAGATTAG
>JBHPIX010000045.1:0-5688 GCA_042568285.1 Patescibacteria group bacterium
TAGAAAATAGAATGGCAACGAAAGATGATTTGGCTAATTTAGAAAATAGAATGGCAACGAAAGATGATTTGGTTGATTTAGAAAATAGATTAGATATAAAATTGGAAGATATGTTTACTCATCTAAGATCAATGATGACAGGTATAAGGGATGATTTGAAAGAGCTTATTAATACTGTTAAGAATATGTCAACTGAAGATATATTAGCTGTTAATGATGATGTGCAAAAGCTTAAGCAGAAGGTTAATAAATTAGAGGTTAGGATGAATGCTATGCAACCTAAAATTGCATAAAGTTTTTTCTGATAAAATTTAATTTTTATAAATCAGGTCTCTTGCCTGATTTTTTTTTGTAAAAAAAAGCCCCAAATTGCAAATTAAAATAAACTTACAATTTGGGGAGTTGACATTTTATTTTTCTATAAAAATATCTAAAAAATCTTCTGTGTGCTTTATAAAATCTTCAATAATTTTATTAGTGCCTTCATCTGAGTCTATGTCAAGATTAACCTGTTTAGATAAGTATGAAATAATAGAGCTATCTATTGGAGTGTATTTATAGAATAGAACATCGGCATGTATACATGTTGAATTCTTGCTAATAATACATTGATTATTTGTTACTAATTTTTTTAGCTCTTTTAGCAAAGCTGAGCTAAAAGAAAATGAAAATCCATTTATTACATCATCTTTTAATACTAATTTCGTTTGCATTTTTAATTTTGACATCTTTTCTCCTTTTTAAATGTTTAAAGTTATGTTAGTGGTTTTAGTTTTTACAGAACTGTGATTTTTTAGGATAGCAGATTTGTTTATTTTTGTCAATAGTGCGCGTTGAATTTAAGTATGGTAAGATAATATAGTGATCATAATTAAAATTGTAACTACTTGATACAATGTGTCATCCCGCACTTGATGCGGGATCTATGCTGGATTCCGCGTCAAGCGCGGAATGACAAAAGGGGTGCAATTTAAATTAATACCACTATACATATGAGAATACTAGCTATAGAAAGTTCATGTGATGAAACATCAGCTTCTGTTATAGAGGGCAATAGAGGTAAAGTGAAAATATTGTCTAATGTAGTTTCATCGCAGATAGATATACATAAAAAATATGGCGGAGTTGTGCCAGAGGTTGCCGCGCGCAATCATATTTTGAATATTATTCCAGTTATTGACGAGGCGTTGAAAGAGAGCTATTCCTCCCCTTGCCAGAGGGGGCGGTTAGGTGGGGGTGGGAGATTTGATATAGATCTGATAGCAGTAACTGCAGGACCTGGTTTAATGTCTTCTCTTTTGATTGGCTCTCAAACTGCTGAAACTCTTGCTTATGTTTGGAAAAAGCCATTATTGCAAGTTAATCATCTTGAAGGGCACATATACGCGAATTGGTTGACCTCCCCTGACCCCTCCTTAGTAAGGAGGGGGAATCTTAAATTTCCAGCATTGGCGCTGGTGGTTAGCGGAGGGCATACACAACTAATTTTAATGAAAGATCATCTTAAATATAAAACTATCGGGCAGACAAGAGATGACGCTGCTGGCGAGGCGTTTGATAAAGTTGCAAAGCTTTTAGGATTAGGTTATCCCGGTGGACCCATTATTTCAAAAATGGCTGAAAATATCCCCCCCCTTAATCCCCCCCTTATTAAGGGGGGGAGCGATTTGGAATTTAGGGAGAGAGCCTATTCTCCCCCCTTTCGGAGGGGGGAGTTAGAGGGGGGTGTGAAGTATAGTCATCAATTTAATCTGCCTCGTCCAATGATAAATAGCAATGATTTTGATTTTAGTTTTTCTGGATTAAAAACAGCTGTTTTATATCTAGTTAAAGATTTAGAAAAAAAGAAAAAATTAAATAAAGAAGTTATATCAAATATTTGCGCAGAATTCCAGCAATCTGCAATTGATGTATTAGTTGCTAAAACTATAAAAGCTACAAAAAAGTATAAAGTTAACACAGTTTTATTAGCTGGCGGAGTTGCGGCAAATAAAGAATTAAAAAAACAGCTTGCTGAAGCTGTCAAAGAAAAATTAGGGATTCAATTTAAAGTCCCTGAACAAAAATTGTGTACAGACAATGCCGCTATGATCGGAGTAGCCGCATATTATAGATATAAAGCAAAACCTGCTTGCGCGAAGAAGCCACCAGTAGGAATTAAAGTAAATCCCAACTGGGTGATTTGACACGAATTTACACGAATGCCCGCCCGCCTATGACAGCGTTCGGGCGGGTGAACACGAATTAACACGAAACATTAACATGATATGAAATATATTACACACTCTGAAAATGAAACAAAAGCAATCGGAAAGAAAATAGCTTCCAAATTAAAAGGAGGGGAAATTTTAGCTTTACAAGGTGATTTAGGCGCTGGCAAAACTGTTCTAACAAAAGGCATTGCTGAAACGTTGGGGTATAAAAAAATTGTTAATAGCCCTACTTTTGTATTGATGAAAATATACAAAGTAAGTAGAGCTGGTTCCATAGTCCACGACGATAGGAGTGGCTGTGGAACCAATTTGCGTAAAATAAAATACATTTGTCATATAGATGCGTATAGACTAAATAGCGCAAGTGAGCTAAAAGATATAGGAGCATTAGAATATTTTGGCAGACCTGACACAATTTCTATTGTAGAATGGCCAAAGAAAGTAAAGGAAATATTGCCAAAAAATGCTATATGGATAAAGTTAAAATGTGGACAGAGTTCAAAAATTAGGAAAATTGAGTTAGAATAGTTTGCATTGTAAGAACTGGATCCCGCATATCCCACTAAGCGGGATTGCGGGATGACAACCGTATTAAGTGCGAATGACAAAAATATTTTTTGGTGCGTCCTTAATTAGAGCATACCATATCAACTTTTTGCAAAGTTAATGGTAGGTTTGAAGTAGAGACGGATAATTTTGAAGAATATCCGTATGCTTCTATAGATTTTATGGCAATCTGTAGATGTTCAGATATGTCAACGGAATTATTTATATCCACATACATATCAACTGATAGACTTTCGCCTTTTTTAATTTTAATATTTTTATTAAATATATTTATGCTAGGCAAAGGGTTTTTTATTTTTGTTATATCCTTACCTGTAATATTATTTATTAATTTTAGGTTTGAATATCCATTGCTGTAAGATATATTTTTTGATGTTTCAGTCGGCTCTATGCTGATTTTTTTTAATTTTATATCTTCATTGCCAGTATTTATTAATTTAAAACTTGCGATTTTTATATTTTCTCCGCATGATATATTGTTGCCTTGAAAATTAGAATTTTTTTCAATATTTAATTCCAGCGACGAAAAATTAATTGAATTGCTAGTCGCGCAATATCCTTCTATTATTGGAATACAGTTAGATTCAGCTCCATAAGCATTTATCCCAGTTATTGACATAGAAACTTTTTTGCCAGCGACAATTGGATATGTATCACTGTATATTAAAACATTAACTGAACGTCCAGCAGGTAGTCTGTATTTTTTAAATATAAATTCAGCTGGCGTTGCAAGAGGCTGTTCAATTATGGTCGTTCGTCCGCCTAATGATACTTTAAGATTATGAAACCCATTTGTATATGCAAGCATATCATATCCATCTATAGATTTAATACTTATTCCTTCAATATAAATATCTTCGGAATGATTTGATTGTATTGTAAAATTTCCAATTTTTACTTTTTCAGCGCCTGCTGTATAATCATAATTATTTTCATTGGCTGTAATGAATAAAGCAGATGTTTTAGTTGTTAAAATATTGCTTTTTATTGTTTCATTTTTTATTATATATTCGCCATTTGGAATATTTTCAAAGCCAAAGTTGCTTAAAGTAATTAAGATATTATCTGATGGCTTTGTTTCTTTTGATATATTAGATCTAATCTCAAAATTTAAGAATTCGCCCGCTTTAATATATTGAGCAGGAGACAATTGCATTTCAATAACATTATTATTTAAAAGTATATCAGAACCGATACGATAAAATACTTCTTTTGTTTTAGTATTTATAAAATCGATCGCGCCAATTAAAGGAGTCCCAGAGAAATTTATTTCTAATTTTATATTTTTTAATTTTATATCAGCATTGGCCGCTCTTATTTCACCGATAGCCAAAAGCGCATTTTTACTTCCAGATATAATTTCTTTTGGAGAATTATTATTTAAATATGCTAAAACAGTTCCTTTATTAATTATAAATTTATTATAATTATCAGCTCGGATAAATCCAATCGGATAATTTTTATCTTCTTGGGACGCAGTTGGAATCAATTCATATTCTGAAGATTCTCCAATAATTATTATGTCTTCTGATTTTTCAATAAGAAATCTAAATTCTCTTTCGCCTGTTTTAGTGATATCTCCTTGTATCGCCAGTATACGAGAAGAATTTTTATTAATAGTATAAGGATTTTTTTGCAAGTCAAATCTAACTGTTTTGTTTTTTTTAAGCCATGTGGCTGTAGCTAAAATTTTGCCTTTATCACTTACTAAATCAATATTCATTAAGTGTGTATAATCAATATTGCCTTGAACCCGTAATTGAATTTCAGTAATGCTAATATCCTCATTGCCTGACTTTTCAGAGAATTTAAAGCTTCCTAAATTTTGATTTTTAGCTCCTTTATTAATATGGGTCGCAGAGCAATTTATCGGCATTGAGGTTATTTCAGCTTCTCCTAAAATACCTGAAGTATAACGAATTTGTTTTAGATCGCCTTGAATAGGGAAACCGCTTTTAAGTATTGCTTTTGTCCCAATATCAAGAGAAGAACTAATTCCAAAAGAAATACTTTTATAAGAGGAACTTGGATTTGATTTTAATCCAGCTTTTATAGTTAATGTTTTTCTTTCGCCTTGTTTTAAATGTAATTGAGGAGAAAAATGAAAAATTGCTTTTTTATTGTTCAAATATGTTTTATAATTAAATGTTTTATCTTCCTTATCGCTTAAATATACGTTGCTTACATCTTCATTACTTATAATTCCTGTAGCTGAAACTATTATATAGTCAATATAAACATTTCCTTCTTGGCTAAGCAATATTATTTCAGTGAATTCAGAAATAGCTCCAGTTGGAACTATTTTTTCTTGTGAAGAAACATTAGATAAATATAATTTTAAAATACCTGATGAAGGAGTTAATTGAGAGGAAAGCTGAGTAACAGGAGCTTGAACAGGTTCTCCTGTTAAATAATTTTCCATATCTAAATGGCTTATTGTTATAATGTCATCCCATTTATAACCCAATGATAAAAATATTTTTTCAGATTTAATAGGTCGCTTTATTCCATTCTCTAATAAATAAACCGCTGAATCAAATTTAGTTTTTATCAGGTTTACATTAGTCCATTCTGCCAAATCTTGTTCATTTAAAATAACTACATCTTCCCATTTATTCCCATAATCTAAAAATATTTTTTCAGATGAATGAAGTTTTTTTAATCCTTTTTCAGCATTGATATAATAAACATTTGTATCATAAATTGTTCTTGCTAATTTAACATTTTGGTATGAACACAATTTTTGTTCACTGACTGTTTTTATTTGGTCCCATTCATATCCATAGCTTAAAAATATTTTTTCATTTATAATACGATGTTTTTTACCATCTAAAATAGCATAAACATCAGGAGCATTAGCTATTTTTACCAATTCTTGAGCTGGAGTAATAGTTGTTTTAGCGCCAAA
>JBHPIX010000046.1:0-5671 GCA_042568285.1 Patescibacteria group bacterium
TGGTGCTGGAATGTTACTAAGACAGCAACGAGCTTTGGAGTGGGTTGAGATGATTAGAGATAATATTTCTATCCTTTCAGAAAAAATTTTATCTGATGAAGAGTTTCAGGATGGTTTTGTTTTTATGTTTGAAAAATATCTAAGAGAGAGAAATAAGGAGAAAAGAGAGATATTAAAGAAAATATTTTTAGGATTTTCAATATCAGAGCAAAAGCAGGAATTTAGTCTTGAAAAGTTTAGTTATGTGATTAGCCAAATAAGTCAAGAAGAAATTATTATTTTGCGAGATATTATGAATAGAATAGATGTGCAGCCAACAGTGGAAACAAAAAAAGAATTAATGTCAAAATATACACAAATTTATGGAAATACTGATAAAAAAGTAGAAAATATTTTTTATTTAGTCAATATAGGTTTGTTAATATCTGACCCTTCGGCAAGATATGGTTCATTTCATTCGCCATTTGTAAAGCTTTCTGCTTTTGGAGAGGAATTTATAAAATACATTGTTGATTGATTTAAAATAATATGACGGGATGTTATCTTTGCAAAAATCCAGCAACAACGGTAGAGCATTTACCACCTAAATGCTTTTTTGCTAAGCCTTATCCAAATAATCTTATTACTGTTCCAGCTTGCTCTATACATAATAATAATTTTTCTAAAATGGATGAATGGATGCGAATTTTATTAAGCGCGGCTACTGATGATAACAGTACTATCTCACTATGGCATAAGATTTGTAAAGGGTTGGGTAGAGATAAATCTATAGGACTGAAACAAAAGTTATTAAATAGCATTGTAAAGATTAATGGAATTAGAGGAATTGATTTTGATATAGCTGAATATAATGATTTTATTGTTAGATTGACAAATGGATTATATTTATATTTTTTTAATGAAAAAATCTCTAATGAAATAAAATTTTTTCAGCCAATTTTTAATCCTCCTCTAAAAATTTTAAGTGATTTTAAGAGATTAGATTTAAAATATTTTAAAAAAGGAGAAAATTTTGAAGTATTCTATAGTCTTGCTAAAGATGATAATAGCACTTCAGTATGGATATATAAGTTTTTTAAGAAAAATTTATTTATTACAGGAACTATTGGCTTAGAATATCTCCCTAAAAATTAATTTTACCAAGGCTAAACGCAAAGAAACATATAGCGCAGTCTGCCGGCTGGTTTGGAACCGAATTAGAACAATTTCACCAAAAAAAATCCCACCCCCATTTACAAACTTCATTTGGCGGAGGGTTGTTGAGCGATTATCGCGTCTCTTGACAGATCAGATAGTGTGGTATATAATTACCACATGCTTAAATGTCTTTAATATATAGTTCTATAATTTTAATTTTATGCGTAAAAATTTAAAAAAATTCGGGGAAAAATTAAAAAAATTAAGAATCGCGCGGAATTTAAGCTTGCGAGAAATTTGTAAATTGGCGAATTACGATCCGAGTAATTGGAGTAAAATTGAAAGGGGCGTAATTTCGCCCCCATCTGATAAGAAAGTTTTGGCGTATTGGGCAAAAATTTTAGGATTGAAGCATGGCGACAGTGGATTTCAAGAATTTTTAGATCAAGCGCAAGTTGCGCAAGGCATTATTCCTGAAGATATTTTAGCAAGAAAAGACGCGATCAATTATCTTCCAGCGGTTTTTCGCACTTTGCGCAATGAAAAGCCAAGCAAGGAAGAAATTGATAGATTGATTGAATTAATAAGAAATTCTTAATTTTATGGAGTATTCAGAAATCAAAGTTCCTTACATAGGGAATACAAAAATTAGGGCAGAAGCTGAAAAATTTTGTCAAGAATATTGGGATTCATTGTTGTTGCCTGTTGATGTTGAGAAAATTATTGACGTGGCTATAGAGATCGATCCCATGCAAGACGAAATGTTAAAACTGCGGAGAGTTAGAAAAAATATATAATTTAACAAAATATAAATATGAAAAAGAAAAAAATAATGCGCAAAAAATGCATATTGCAAATTCTGAATAATTGTTTATATCGTAAAAATGCAATAAAAACAGTAGAAGCTGATGATAAGGATTTTATGCAGACCGCTGCGCTGGATACTCTAAAAAATTTAGGACCAATATCAAAAGAAGAAGTTGAGTATTATAAAAATTTATGATTATTACGAAATATTAAAACTGCAGAACTAAACAGTTAGGGTGCCACAGCCCTAAAGGCCTGCCCGCCGTATTGGCGGGGACTATGGCACCCTCTAATAAATATGACGAAATAGCAATATCAAAAGTAAATAAGTTGCCTCTTTTCTGGAAATGTGAAAACTATTTTATTTAATGAACAACAAAAAAATAGGAAAACTCTGTTTTTTTGTTGACTTATAATGTTTTATTTAGTAAAATAAAGATATAAGTAATAAATATGAAAATAATTGATAAAAAATTAAAAGATATGAGAGATTATTGGTATGATACAGCTATGAATGACTGGAAAACAGCTCTATCTCTTTGGAATGCAAAAAGGTATGATGCGAATCTATTTTTTTGCCATTTAGTTTTAGAAAAATTATTAAAGGGATTAGTAATCCAAAATACAGGAAAACCTGCTCCTTATATGCACGATCTTGTTGAATTGTTGCATCATACAAAGATTGATGCAGATGAGTTAGATATAAAAAAGTTAGCAAATTTTACAAGTTTTAATATTAGATGCAGATATCCAAAAGATAAATTAGCTTTTTATAAATTATGCAACCGCGATTTTAGCGAGCCATATTTTAATGAAGCTAAAAAATTAGTAGTATGGCTAAAAAGTTGTTATCCAAAAAACAAATAAATACGTTGATAAAAAAACTTTCAGAAAAAGTTAAAGAAGATAATATTTTTTTTCAAAAGGTTTTTGTGTTTGGATCGTATGCAAAAAATAAAATGACATCAAGAAGCGATTTGGATTTGTGTTTTGTTTCTTCTAAATTTAAAGATACTATAGAAGCAGAAGCATATTTAAGAACAAAATTATATTTTTTGAATTTGAATTATAAGGTTCCAATTGATATAGTAGCGTATAGTCCAAAAGAATTTAAAGAAACTATCCCATTAGTTGATGAAATAAAAAAAAGTGGTAGGGAATTTAGGGCAAGTTAGTAATTATTTAAAGCATAAAAAAACAGAGTTAACTCTGTTTTTATTTGACTAATCGCACCACCCCCTAACCCCCTCCTCAGAGAGGATGGGGGGCGTGTTGATTATGGTTTTCTTGACATTACCTAAAACCTCTTTCTCCCGCTAAATCTGTCATTTCTGTCATTATTATTAAAACGAGGACTTGACTGACGATCACTTTGCTCATAATTAGGAGGCATTTTTCGTTCCATACCTTGCGCAGTTTGTTTGTGAGATAAATTAATTCTTCCCATTTTATCTATTTCCATTACCTTAACAGAAATAATATCGCCTTCGTTAACTATATCAGAAGGATGATTCACCCTGTATGGAGCCAATTCAGAAACATGGACTAATCCTTCTTGTTTCGGCAAAACTTCCACAAAAGCCCCAAAATCCATAATGCGAGTTACTTTACCCTCATATTCTTCACCTGGCTCAACTTCTTTAGTAAGATTTTTAATCCAGTCAACAGCTTTAGCAGAGCCTTCTGGATTATCAGAACATACAACAACTAATCCGCTGTCCTCAATGTCTATATCAGCGCCAGTTTCAGCTATTATCGCATTGATCATTTTTCCACCAGGTCCAATAACAGCTCCTATTTTATCAGGTTTTATCATAAATGAAACTATTCTCGGCGCGTAAGGAGACATTTCAGTCCTAGGAGCTGAAATTACAGAATTCATTTTATCTAATACTCCTAATCTAGCTTCAAGTCCTTGTTTAAATGTTTGTTCAATTATTTCAGCAGTAATTCCATCAGTTTTAGTATCCATTTGTATTGCTGTTATCCCATCTTTTGTTCCAGTAAGTTTAAAATCCATTCCTCCATCGCCATCTTCAACATCTTGTAAATCTGTTATTACTTTCCATCTGCCAGATTTATCAGACGCAAGACCCATTGCAATACCGCCAACTTGTTTTTTAATTGGAACGCCAGCATCCATCAATGAAAGTGAAGATCCGCAAGTAGAACCCATTGAACTAGATCCATTAGATCCTAACACTTCTGAAACAACACGAATAGTATATGGAAAGTCTTCTTTTTCAGGTAAAACTGGAAGCAGAGCTTTTTCAGCTAGCGCGCCATGTCCGATTTCTCTCCTTGAAGTTCCTCGCATTGGTCTAGCTTCACCTACTGAGAAAGGAGGGAAGTTGTAATGATGCATATAATTTTTTTTGCAGTCTGATTCCATTGTATCCAATATTTGTTCATCTCTAGGAGATCCTAATGTTACAATTGAAAGCACTTGTGTTTCTCCTCTTGAAAAAAGTCCAGAACCATGAGTTCTATGAAGTAATCCAGCTTCAATTTCCAGTTGCCTTATTTCATTTATTTTTCTGCCATCCAATCTTTGTTCTTTTTCTATAATCATTTTTGTTACTTCATATTTTACAGCTTTTTCTACTATATCTCCAATTTTACAAAATAAAGCTTCATCATAACCATCTGTTTTTAAATATTCAGTTAAATCTATTTGTATTTTTTCTATAGCTTCATTTTTTGAATCCTTTGTTTTTTTAATTTCATTAAATAGATATGAATTGATATTTTTATTTAGCCAATTTTGAGCTTTTTCTTTGATTTCATTTTTTAATTTATCTTCCTCTGTCAATTCTTTTGTAGGAGCTGGTATTGGTGTTGTAGCATCTTTAATTTCTTGAAGTAATTTAATCAATGGCGTGAAATTTTGTTGGCCGAATTTAATGGCTTTAATCATTTCTTCTTCATTAGCTTCTTTAGCTCCAGCTTCAATCATTATAATTTTATCGCTAGTCCCAGCTATTGTTAAATCTAATTTACTTTCTTTCAAAATTTCGCTACTTGGATTAAATACAAAATTTCCTTCTTTTTCTCCAATTCTTGCTCCTGCAATTGGACCTTTCCAATCAAGTCCAGACATACAAAGCGCGGATGAAGCAGCTATTAGAGAAACAATATCAGGAAAATTTTCTTGATCCATAGAAAGAACTGTTAAAATAACCTGAATATCTTCTCTGCATTCTTCATTAAAAAGAGGACGAATAGCTCTATCCACCATTCTGGCATTTAACACAGCTTCATCTGTAGGTCTTCCTTCTCTTTTAATAAATCTGCTACCTTTTATTTTTCCAGATGCGTATAATCGTTCTTCATAATCAACCATTAAAGGGAAGTAATTAATACCATCTCTAGCTGTTTTGCTTTTTACTACTGTAGCTAAAATTTGTGTATCGCCATAGGTAACAAAAGCAGAAGCTAATGCTTGTTTAGCTAATTTGCCTGTTTCTATAACTAACTCTTTATTTCCATAAAGAGTTGAATATTTTTTTGCTTGCATAAATAAATGCTCCTTAAAAGCGCTTTATTTAATCCAAATAGGCTAGAGTTCTAATTTTTAATTTTAGATTTCAGATTACAGAGACTGTCTGAAATGCAATAATTTTTTTTGTCATCCCGCGTCAAGCGCGGGATGACAATATTGAGACAGTTTCTATAATCAAAAATCTAAAACATATACTCATTAGATACTTCTATTATATTGAATAAA
>JBHPIX010000047.1:0-5494 GCA_042568285.1 Patescibacteria group bacterium
TAGCTTTGAATTCTATTAAATTTTTATATAGAGAAATTTTAAAAAATTCTGAAAAAATTGATCTAAAATTTGCGAAAAGAAGTAAGAAATTACCTATAGTTTTAACTAAAAAAGAAATTGAAAGAGTTTTCAATTTAATAAATAATTCAAAACATAGGATAATGATCGAATTATCTTATGGAGCTGGGCTTAGAATAAGTGAAGTAATAAATTTAAAAATAAAAGATATAAGTTTAGAAGAATTAACGATTCATATTAAAGATGCAAAAGGTAAAAAAGATAGAATTACTATTCTACCTAAGAAATTGAAACTTGATATTCAGAATTTAATGGCTGGAAAAAATAAAAATGAGTTTTTATTTGAAAGTAATCGTGGAGGTAAATTATCAGCGAGGACAGCTCAGAAAATTTTTGAAGAGGCATTTAAAAAATCAAATATTCAAAAAGATGCTACATTCCATAGTTTGAGGCATAGTTTTGCTACGCATTTGCTTGAGAATGGAGTTGATGTGCGATATATTCAAGAGCTTTTAGGGCATAATAATATTAGAACAACACAGATATATACAAAGGTTACAAATAATAGTGTTAGGAATATTAAGAGTCCGTTATAATGTGAAGCCCCCCCTGCTTCCCCGCCCGACTGAACAGTCGTTCGGGCGGGCCCCCTTATAAAGGGGGGAGGTTATCTAATTACACCCCCTCTGTATCTCCCCCTCCGAAAGGGGGAGAACGTAAAAGATATGGCGAAAGTATCAATAAATTTAGTTACTTATAATGGCGAAAAATATATTTCGCCTTGTTTATCGTCTGTTTTAAAGCAGACATTTAAGGATTTTCAGCTTATTATCATAGAAAATGGATCTTCTGATGGGACAAAAGTGGAAATAGAGAAATGGAAAGAGGTATTTACTGATGCTGGAATAGGTGTTAAAGTTATATATAATGAAGAAAATGCAGGGTTTGCGGAAGGGCATAATCAGGGCTTCAAATGTCCCGCCAAATCAGCGGGCAGGCAAATTTCATCCGCCGATTCGGCGGATCAAAAAAATCCAATCCGCCAGCTGGCGGATCAAATGTCCCGCCAATACGGCGGGCAGGCAAATGGTCAAAAAGAGCAGTTTGGCTCCACAGCCCTACGGGACTATGGAGCCACCTACACAAAATATATTTTGTGTCTTAATCAGGATATAGTTATGGAGCCTGATTATTTGGAGAGAATAGTGAAGTTTATGGACGCGCATAAGGAAGTAGGTTCTGTTAATGGTAAGTTGATGCGGATGACATCAGTGGAGTTTCCTACTACAATAGAGAATAAGAATTTGTCTATTAGTGCCCCCCTCTATGAGGGGGGACAGGGGGATGATAAAAGTGAAAGAATCCCCCTGTCCCCCTTTAATAAAGGGGGAACTAATATTGACTACTTTGTCTTGAAACAAGAGTGTAAGATAATTGATAGTGTGGGATTGAAGATTTTTAAGTCTAATCGTGTTATTGAAATAGGGCAGGGCGAACAGGATAATGGTCAGTATGATGAAGTGAAAGAGGTTTTTGGAGTTTCTGGGGCTTTGCCTTTATATAGGAAAGATGCTTTGGAGGATGTGAGAATAAGTCAAAATGTATGTCGTGGATCCCGCTCGTCTCGCTTTGGGCAATCCGAAGCGGATGTCAAGCACGGGATGACACAAACTCCTCCCACCTCCCCCCGCCAATACGGCGGGCAGGCCTACCCCCCTCCAATACGGCGGGCAGGCATCCTCGGGCAGGAGGGGGGCGTTAACTTTAACCCCTCCTCTGGAAGGCGGGGAGTAGATCAGTATGAATATTTTGACACGGATTTTGTGAGTTACAAGGAAGATGTTGATTTGGCTTATCGTATGCGATGGCGTGGATGGAAAAGTTATGTTATACCTCAAGCAATAGCGTATCATGAACGAGGAGCAAAGCAGGTTGCTGGCGGAAAAAACGATTTGACAGTCGCTGTTAACAGAAAAAATAAATCAAAATACGCGAATTATTATTCGCAACGGAACCAGATTTTAATGTTAATAAAAAATCTGCCAGAATTGAATTTTGCCACATTTTGGTATGAATTTAAAAAGTTCGGCTATGAGATGATTTTTGAATGGAGTACATTTAAGGCGTGGATTGATGTTTTTAAAAAAATAAAAGTAATGAAAGTAAAGAGGCAATGGATAATGGAAAATAGGAAGGTGGAATGGAAGGAGATTAGTAAATGGATGGGATAACTCCTGAATTAACTCCTGAGGTTTCTTTATGTCATCCCGCGCTTGACGCGGGATCCAGAAATTTTTAAATTTAGTTTGATTAATTGGATTCCGCATCAAGTGCAGAATGACATACATTAATTAGTTGAATTGAAAGAGAGATCCCTCGGCAAGCTCTGGATGACAAAAATAGACTTTACAGACTTTACAAACTTTAAGGACTTTATAGACTTTGGACTTTACACACCCCTAACCCCTCTAATAGAGGGGAACTATATTGTATGGATTTATCAATAATAATTTTAAATTATAAATGCAAAGATCTTGTTAAAGTTTGCCTTAATAATCTAAAGGCATCTGATTTGTCATTGGATTATGAGATTATAGTTGTTGATAATGGATCTAATGATGGAATTTCTGAAATGTTAAATAATTTTTTCCCTAAAGCCCGTCTGGTAAAATTGAAAAAAAATAAGGGGTATTCGGCAGGGAACAATGCAGGGATTAAAGAAGCGCGCGGTAAATATATTTTAATTTTAAATCCAGATGTTACTGTAGGAAAGATGGCTATTAAGAAGATGCATGATTTTATGGAAATGCATCCTGATACTGGCATTACAGCTCCTCAGCTTTTAAACCCTGATAGGAGCATCCAACGTTCATGCATGAGATTTCACAGTTTTTTAATTCCAGTTTATCGACGATTGTCTTTTTTGCAAAAATTATCTTTTGTTAATAATGAATTAGATAGATTCCAAATTTGCGATTGGGATCATAATTCAACAAGGGAAGTTGATTGGATGCTTGGCGCTTGTTTAACGATACGAAAAAAGACTTTTGATGAAGTTGGATTATTTGATGAAAGGTATTTTTTATTTTTTGAAGATACTGATATATGTAGAAGTTTTAAGATGGCTGGATGGAAAAGATATTATTTAGCTGACGCTAGAGTAATTCATCTTGATGAGAGATTATCTAATAAAGCAACAGGTCTTTTGGCATTAAAAAATAAAACAACTTGGATACATATAAATAGCTGGCTTAAATATTTTTGGAAATGGAGGGGGAAAGAGGAATAACCAATTTTAAATTTTAAATTTTAAAAAAATATCCAATATTAAATTTTAAATAACCAAACGGGGTGTGTTTCCCCTTTTGAAATTTAAAAATGTATGCTTAAAAAATTAAAACTTTATAGTGATGGCGGAGCGCGAGGTAATCCTGGTCCAGCTGGGATTGGCGCTGTTTTGAAAAATCTTAAAGGCGAGGTTGTCGCAGAAATTTCAGAGTATATTGGTGAAACTACAAATAATCAGGCAGAATATAAGGCGTTGATTAGAGGATTAGAAAAAGCAAAGGAATTAGGAGTTAAAGAAGTTGAATGTTATTTGGATAGTGAGTTGGTTGTTAAGCAGATGAAAAGGGAATATAGAGTAAAAGATAAAGGTTTGACGCCTTTATTTGTTCAAGTTTGGAATTTAACTTTGGGATTTAAAAAAATATCATTTACCCATATTCCAAGGGAAATGAATAGGGAAGCTGATAAATTAGTGAACGAGGCAATTCTTAATGAATTGAGTAAATAGTGTGGAATCTTAGCAGATTGTCTAAAAATTGTCATCCCGCACTTGATGCGGGATCTATTTCTGGATCCCGCATAATCGTTGCTACGATTTGCGGGATGACAAAAATCATCAAATGCGAAATGATAAAAGAATGTTTTTTTGACTTTTTTGAAAAAATGTGTTATAACTCTGGTAGTTTGATTAAGCGGATGATCGCCCGCCTAACTTTTTGTTAGGCTGGAGGAAAGTCCGGACATCGTCCTTAGTAGTCGGTAACCCCGACCGCCCATCCTGCGAAGGCTGGGTAGGGAAAGTGCCACAGAGACTATACTAGCCCGCCGATTCGGCGGGTAAAAGGTGAAAAGAGAACTGATGTATCTTTATTGATGCTACGGTTCTTCGCGCGCAGTGATGCGTGTTGGTGGTAAACCCTGCTTGATGCAAGAGCAAATTCATCCTTAGTTGGGTGAAAAAAAGTGGCTCGCTTGAGGTTATGAGCAATCATAATCCTAGATAGATGATCATCGCTCGCTGATCTGGCGAGTACAGAATCCGGCTTATAGCTTGGTTAAACTAAAATTAGTAGATGCAGTTTTTTTGCATTGTATAGTTTTTTTATTTGATGTATTTTGTTTTCTTATTAGAATGATACACGGATTTACACAGATAAGAAACAGATATACACGGATATTTTTGGATGGGGGATATAGCTCAGTCGGCTAGAGCGTTTGCATGGCATGCAAAAGGTCGGGAGTTCAAGTCTCCCTATCTCCACTAAAATAGAGTACCCCATAGAGTACTCTATAGAGGTATCTATTTTTTTACGAAAAAGTTTTTTGTCGTTATGCTATTCTGGTAATTCAAAATACGCAAACAACATCAAAAAGACCCAACATTAACATTATGCGTAAATACTGGACAATTTTAAAATTGGAATTGCAGAAAGGAATGCAGTATAGATTTAACTTTTTTGCGAGTATTGTTAGTAACTCGTTTATTTTAATTTTTTTCTTTTATTTTTGGATTAAAATATATTCAGAAGGTAATAAAATAGGGAGCTATGATTTAAGATCACTTTTAACATATTATTTTTTAGCAGTTATTATTGGATCTTTACTTTTTTTAAATTTAGGATGGATAATAAGTGATGAAATTAGAGAGGGGCGATTAACTAATTTTATCTTAAAGCCTTTGAATTATTTGATTAATAATTTTGCTAAATATTGGGGAGCGCTTTGTGGCAAGTTAATATATTACATCCCAATAATTGCAATTGCTTTTATTTTTTTAAGAAGATTTTTTATATATCCTCTTAATTTAGTTCAATGGATGTTTTTTTTATTATCTTTTATTTTAGCGTCTCTTCTTTATTTTTTAATTTTTTACATTATAGGTTTGACAAGTTTTTGGCTTGGAATGATTCAAGGGTTTAGTTATGGTTTTATGGTTTTTACTAATTTTATGGGTGGGAAATATTTGCCTTTAGATTTGCTTCCTACTTGGTTTGTAAAAATAAATGTTTATCTTCCATTTCAATATATGACGTATGAACCAGTTTCTATATTTTTAAATAAGATTAATTTTAACTATTTTTCTTTATTTGTGCCTGTTGTATGGATTATAATATTGTTCGCATTGTCTTGTTTTGTTTGGAAACGAGGGATTATCGTTTACGAGGCTTATGGGGCGTGAGACACCAAT
>JBHPIX010000048.1:0-5347 GCA_042568285.1 Patescibacteria group bacterium
ATAATTCCAAAATTTTTCACAAACCTTAGCTGCTTCTTTGTATTGATTCGCTTTAAGCTTATCAATAACAATAAAATCAAATGCAATGTTTAAATTTTCATTATAAGATAATCCTTGGCTAAGTTGCCCATAATGAAACGCGTAATAACCCGGACTTAACGCAACTTCTGGAATAATTTCATACATTAGAAAGGTGCCTTGATAATTAGGGGCTATATTAAAAGATATATTATCTTTTAGGGTAAAAAACTTTAAATCTTCTTGCCATTCCAAACTGCTCAGAGACATATTACCATTCAATAAATTATCACCTAAATAATAAACTAACTTATTCTGACCTTCTAGCACTGCAGGCGATAAATATTCGCCAGATAAACCAATATTTCCTTCTCTAATCTGCAAAGGATGTTTATCTATTGTTGTTGCTTGCCCATCAATACATCCAATTGCCCACATACCTAAATATTTAGGAACAAAATATGATTTCGCAAAAGCTACACTTGATAAAAATATTATCATCAATACAATAATACAAACATTAACGATCTTTTTCATGATACTTCTCCTTATATCTATTATAAAGCGGTTAATATAAATACTACTAAACTCCCCCCGCGTCCCAATAAACTGCAAATTCTTTCTTATTTCAATAATTTTCCTCCTTCGGTTCGCCATAGCCTTGTGCGACGGCGACCTTTAAAATATATTTTTTTGTTAATGAGCGAAAGAACTATTCAAAGAACGATTCAAAGAACGATTCAAAGAACGATTTAAAGAACAATTCCCTCCTTCGGTTCGCCATAACTTCAACAGAAGCGACGGCGACCTCTATTTAAAAAAACACTCTAATTAGAGTGTTCCTAAAATATCCCTTAATAACTTGTTATTCTGTTGTTTTACTATCAAATCTGGTTCTAACCACAAAAATACCCGTCCATCCAATGCGCTTGGAATCTTCAATTGTTCCCTTGATAAGCCCATATAACTATTAAATTAGGTTCTGTTAAGTATCTCAACTATCACCCAATTATGTATTATACACCTTTTTGAAAATTTGTCAAGAGGAGCTTATTTTTTTCTAAACTATCCTAATCCCCGTTTTCCGTATTTCATAAGCCATTGGATTACAATTATCCATAAATTCCTTTTTAGTAAATCCGTGCGGCTCTATACGAGTATCTACTTTTAAGCTATAGCGGGATAATAATGTCTGATTTTTCCAATAATTCCTTTTTAATTTATCTGAAACAACTGCGACATCAATATCGCTCCACTTCCCTGCTTTTCCATCTGAATATGAGCCAAATAAATAAATAGCCGAAAAAGGATATTTATTTTCTTTTAACTTTTTAGCATATCCCTTTACGACTTGCTTACCTTCTATTATTTTGTTTTTTCTAATTTTTGACATAATTTTTCATATAACTTAATAATTTTCTTTAGATAGCTTTCTGTAAAATTTTTAGTGCAAAGCTTATGAAATTTTAATTTATAATCAGGATATCTACAGCTAATATTAAAATGGTTTACATCTTTCAATAAAAAAATGTCTTTTTCAGATAACTCAATTGCGCTTATTTCATAAAGCCGAACTAAATCATGAATTTTAGGCGCCTCTCTCTTCGTTTGGGATACCACATGTCCCTTTAAAATCTTCTCTAAAACAATATGCGCAAAAAATAAACTGTCAGGATACCTTTTAATTTTAAACAGACCAAGCATTGTTTCATAATCATGCTCCGCAGTCTTTTGCCAATACTCTACAATTTTTTTAACCTCATTTTTTGTCATACTTGAAGTATATCACAAATAAAAAATTTTTCAACTAAAAAAGATACAAAGAGTGATCCGTAAGTTCTTTACGCGCTAAGAACCTGTCCTGCCTTTTTTACACAATAAAAAAAACGAGGGAGAAAATTAAAATTTAAAATTTCTAATTTCCTTCCTCGCGAATAGGTTATTTTTTTTTAACATCACCCCCTTTTAAATTAAGATTACATAGTATCCGCTTCCGAATAAAGCGCCTGTATTTCATCTTCCAAAAGACCGCGACTGTAGATGCGAATGTCATCTATCATCCCATTAAAGTGACCTTCTGAACTACTTGAATTTTTGAAGCCAAATTTTATATTAGTTTCATTTATTATTTCTCCTGTTGTATTATTCTCTGCTTTAAGCTCTCCATCAATATACAATTTTTGTAGATTAGACTGTTTATCAAACACTATATAAAGATGGTGCCAATCGTCATAAGTTATAGCCATTTCAGTATAGACATTATATCCTGCCATATTTGTTATTGCTCTAAAATATACTTTACCAGTGGCAATCCCAATCCAACCTGGCATATCTCCCATAATATGGCAATAAAAGTTGCTAGTGTTGCCATAACAAAATAACATTGGATAATAAGTAGTGGGGTATGGTGAATTAAACCATAGAGATACAGCTATAGTTTCCAAATTCCCAATATTAGCTTCAATGCCATCATTTATTCCATCAAAAAAGTAAGCGCTATCTAAATTGCCAAACCTATCTTCTGTTAAACTTGCTCCGTCAACAATCCCATGATGTGAATTATTACTTTCATCATTCGCATTTCCATTGAATGGATAATATGCTTCCAATCCTTCATTTGATATTTCTTCTTCATTTTGCGCAATTTCAGTTTGGTCAGTTTCATCTGTCTCAGTTATTTCAGTTTCAGTAGTTCCTGTATCCGATGTCGCAGTATCATCTTCCTCATCAGCAGTTAAAACAATATTTACATTTTCTTCATTTCCAGTTTCACTTTCTTCAATAGGAACAAACCCTTGACTTCTCGCCCACGCATCTAATTCTTCTCCTTTCAAATTAGCATAATTTGTTGGTTCTATTACTGTTCCCGCATCATTTATATACAACTTTGGTTGTGAAATTGGAATTATTGGTTGCGCTAATAAACTAAAACTTGATTGCGCGTCTTTTTCTATGCCGATCATTTTAGCATACTCTGTGTAATGCGGATCATCTGGATGTATTCTTTGTCCGCTTGGCATTGTAATTATATCTCCATAATTATTTCCATATTGTATAGTATCACTTTGTAAAGTAGCTTGATATGCTTGTCCGTGTTGTTGCAATATTTCTTGAGCTGATAATCCTTTTGCTTTTTGTTCTCTGAAATATATTTGAAATTCAGTGGCTGGTTCAGGTAAAATTCCCATCAGAATTTGTCTTATTTTATTTCTGTCAGTTGATTTAACTAAAAGAAGAGCCTCCCATTGTTCGCTGTTCGCGTTCCTTTGATAAAGCTCTTGGCATATTTCGTTTGCGATTGGTGCTACATAATTACGGTAAGCTACTTCTTCCTGTTCTTTCGCCACTCTTGCCAAAGTTCCTTTGGCATAATATCCTCTTAAACCAAAATCTCCATGAATATATTCCACTCTTGAACTTTCAAGATTAGACGGTATTAACCATCCATACTGTTGCATTTCACGCCATCTGCAGTTCATTCCCATTCTATTTGTTACATTTACCTTTCTATTGGTAATTTTATGCCTATATCTGAATGGAGGAAGATCTTCAACATTAATTCTGAATGTATTTAAAAAATCATCTACATCTGACATCTGATGACCTGTTCCTTCTTCCACAACTGTTATTAAATATATATATCCACCAGTTGCAGAGCTATATATTCTCTGCTGGTAAATATTTCTTGGAATTAGTATTTGAGAACTATCTGATCTTGATGTATATGTCGGCTCTGATATATCCCCGCCTGCTAATTGGAATGTAAAATCTGGTTCAGACACAGTTTCCGCAACATTAAGATCTTCATCTTCTCTAATTCTAATCCATTTCCCATTCTCAAACTCCTGTTTTATAAAAGAATAATAATTACTGCCAGTGTTAATATCGCAATCTTCTTCAATATATGCAATGCAAGTTGGAGCTCCGAACATTTTATATCCTTCATGCTCAAATAAAAAAGACAAAATATTGCCTTTAACTGGAAACACTTCTTTCAGCTCCTCATTGTATATCATCAATGTATGCTGTCCATTTTGATTAAGATAATCTTGAACATAAAGAGTGTATCTAGGATCATTATCAGGCCATGCATGAACTTCAGCGCCTTTGCCATTATTAAATGGTGTTCCAATCTCATCTGCGCCGCCGTATTTGTAAAACGCTTCAACAAACGCCATTGAGCTTCCATCTGAATGCCATCCATCCGCGAAATACCCGACTTTATTTTCAAATATTTCAATTGCTCCAATAGCCTGCATATACCTATCCATCAATCCAGCGCACAATCCTATTATCTTAGGTGTGGCATACTTTAGAAAATCTTCAGATCCCGCCATTATGATAACTCCATCTTCAACTTTCTTCCTTGCTTCTGCAAAATTAGTTGGAAATTTGAAATCATTTACATACTCTAACCTTTTTGGATTGTACATGGCTATGATCCGACCTTGGCTATTTGTAATATAGTAGTTTCCCTCAAGTAATTTTTGATACTCTTTTATACCATCAAAAGGCAAATTAACTCCTTCATGAAAATATGTGAACATAGTATCATTGCTGAAAAAATTTCTGCCAACATATTTTTGCATCTCGTTAAAAAAGCTTTGAAAATCACTTCCTGGAATTTCTGGGATTGTTGGCATGTCTATTTCTGGATTAGCAAAAAATTTAACATATTCAGAAAAATACTTTTTGCCAATTTGGCTTTCATAATAGTCTTCATCATCATAGCCAAACATGTGGTTATCGCCTCTCGCATGCGCGGGACTTCCAATATCTTGCAGTAAATGTAAAATATGTCCTAAAATTCTCCAGCTTTTTAAGCTTCCTTTTACTTCAAGAGCATCATTCAAGTCGCAATTATTATATACAGAATTAAATGCCCAAACACACGCGGAAACATTCAAATCTGTTTCCACTTTTAATCCATCAATAGAATTCGCATAACCATAATTTAATCCATCTGTATCTCCTGGGAATCTATAAAAATGATTTTCGCATCTTGCTGAATGAGGCCACTTAAGTATCGTGTTATATTCTACTGCTCCATACCTTAAAATATTATCAGGCGCTGTACCTTTAAGGTCATAATCCTCTTCCATACTTCCTATTAAAATTTCATCCTCAATCTCTTTGGGAAGATCAATGCCATAATAATTTTCAATAAGCCTAATTGTTTCTAAAGTAAGCCAAAAATGAAAACCCAACTGCTCTAAATCTTTCCTTTGCCTTACCATTTCCTCAACTTCACAAAAAGCTAATTCTGCTTTATGGTGCAATGCGTGAAACGTTTGAGCTGGCTTTGCGCAAAACAATATTATCCCAATAA
>JBHPIX010000049.1:0-5028 GCA_042568285.1 Patescibacteria group bacterium
TGGCATGTTTGGTCTCATGGGAATGATGCTGTTTGAAGGACTTAAGGACTTAGTAGTTGGAATAATAATATATTATAAAAGGAGGAAATTGTGAAAAAATTACCATCACCAGCAACGTATGATAGAGAAATGATTTTTTTGCCATGGGTAAGTGTTATTCGGAAAATGATTGATTATGGGAGGAAAAGTCCGAAAAATTTTAAAATACTGGACTTGATGTGTGGCACTGGGTATCTGCTTGGCAATCTTTCTAAGGATAGACCTGATTTACAATTAACTGGCATTGATATTGAAAGTCAATTCATATCATATGCCAGCAATCAGTATTCCGCTGTTAAATTCATTAAAGATGATGTATTGCTCTGGAAGCCAACAGAAAAATATGACATCATTTTTTGCACAGGGGCGCTCCATCATCTGCGGTATAAAGATCAGCCTAAGTTAATTGAAAAAATTTCGAAATCTCTTAGCAATATTGAGATGAGCTCTTTTTTTATGGCCGATTCATTTATTAGAGATTATCATAATGAAATGGAAAAAAAATTGGCTTCTCTTGAACTTGGAAATTATTATATTACATACGCAATAGAGAAAAATGCACCAGCGGATATAATAGAAGCTACTATTGATATACTACATAATGATATTTTAGATTTTGAATGTAAAACATCAATTTGTCGTACGGAGGATTTATTGAGGAAATATTTTTCTTGCGTGCAACAAAGCGCTCTTTCTAATATACCTGCACAATACGGAGATCGTTATTTTGTTTGTGGAAATAATTTTTAAGGAGAGTGAGAATGGACATAAGAATTATTTTAGCTGTAGGTAGTAGTTTTTTATTCGGGATTTGGCCGATGGTTATGCGCATCAGCGGAGTTAATAAAAGTTGGGCTAATATAGCACTTTCTTTAGGCCTCTTTATCGTAGCCTTGATATCACTTATTTTAACTCCAGATAATCCTATGAGATATTCCCAACGAGCTGTATTATTGGCGCTTACAGCAGGATTAATGAATGGCATCGGCATGTTGGCATTTAATAAGTTGCTTGCGATAGGTGAAATATCTAAATATGTAACGATGAACTACTCATTGTTGCCAGCTATATCTTTTTTGAGCGGGGTTATAATACTTAATGAGTCATTAAATATCAAAAAATTAATCGGAATAGTCTCTGCAATTATGGCGGCTATTTTATTGGCTTAACATTTTACCTAATAAAAGAAAGGTAGTAAAAAATGAAAAAGTTAGCATTGTTATTATTAAGTACCGTAGTTATCTTTTTTGCAATTTCAGTTATTAACTGCCATGCGGAAATAAAATTTATATTGAGCGAGGAGATTGCCTCGGCATGCATCACTATGTCAGGAAGCAAAACAGGGAAGGGTCATGTTACCCAAACGCTATTATATTTTGATATTAATAGCTGGTATATTCTTGGATGGCATAATTATAATCTTCAACTATCTGATGAGACCGAACGGGACTTATTCTTCGGTAAATGGTTTGAGGTAAATAATTTTATCATTGATTTTAGATATAAGAACTGCGTAATTGAAGGGGAAAGAATACATGAGCTTGACGGAATTTTAAAATATGGCAAAATTGTTTCTTTAATTTTATCAAAACCATGCGCGGATGGGCTTACTCTTGACGACAATCGTTTTTATATTGAAATAGCATACCCATTTATTTTTGGAAATCTTACTTATCAGCCGATAGCCAGCACTGCTTTTTTAAACAACTTCTATACTGAATCAGGCTTTGCGCATATAACAGGAGGAGCAAGTGGAGAATATGAATTTACTAAAAATATCTCCGCTACTGGTTATCTAAAATATCAGCACGGATTAATGGACACTAAAAAAAGCCAATTGTACGGTGGAGGAGGAATGAAAGTTAATTATTAAATAGAACTTTAAAGCAAGCGGAGATTTAGTTTCTAACTATTCTCCGCTTTTTTATTTATAGAAGTATTAACTGGAAACAAAAAAACTGGCTTGCGCCAGTTATAGTATAGTCCCTAGGGGAATCGCCCCGCTCTTCGCGAAGGGCGGGGTTCAGGATGAAAATATTATTTTAATTTTAATCTTAATCTTTTTAATAATCCAGTGTAGGCTGATCCGAAATTTTTTAACTGCCGTTCTCTTTCTTGAGCTAATTCCTTAAAGTTATATGCTTCATAATAGATTACTTCTATTGGTCTTCTATTTTTAGTTGCTTTAACTTCGCCATCTGCATGTTGTATGAAGCGAATTTTTAAATCTGAAGAATAGCCAATATAATATCCTTTATCCTTTAAACTTTTTAGCAAATAAACATAATACATGTAGTCCCACGGGGAATCGAACCCCGGTTTCTAGGATGAAAACCTAGTGTCCTAACCACTAGACGATGGGACCAAACGGTAAATTTATAATATGTTAATCTTTATTTTTAATGGGGAATCGCCCCGCTCTTCGCGAAGGGCGGGGTTCAGGATGAAAACCTGATGTCCTAACCACTAGACGAAGGGACCATGTGGCAAATTTCAAAATCCATCCGCCAAATCGGCGGATCAAATCAATGTCAAATGTCAAATCAATTTTGAATTTTTAAACCTCCCCACTTAACAAGGGGGGAAGCAGGGGGGTATTTTAATTTCTAATCAAATCCAAATTTAAACTTTAAATTATATTTATGTCATTCCCGCGGAAGCGGGAATCCAGAAAGTTAGAAATTAATCTTAATTAACTGGATCCCGCATCAAGTGCGGGATGACAATTTATTTTATAGACTTTTGACTTTACGACTTTATAGACTTTCGACTTTATGGACTCTTTTAATATAAAGCATTTTTGTATGGATGTCAATTTAAAAATTTACATTTTGGGTGCCACAGCCCGCCTAATCGTCGGGACTATGGCACCCTCAGAGAGGAACTGGCTATTCTACAAAAAAACATAGCCACCTCTCGGCCCTATGTTTATTTTCGCCAAATAATTTGAATACAGGATTCCCGGCACCGGCCTACTTTCCCCCATAAGGAGTATCATCAGCGATGATATGCTTAACTTCTGAGTTCGGGATGGGATCAGGTGTTTCCATATCTCAAGAAGCACCGGAAATTCTGTATTCAAATATTTTGATTTTAGATTGGCGATTGATGATTTTAGATTTATTTTTTTATTAATTTAAATCTGCAATCTAAAATCTGCAATCTAAAATTGCAACTATCTTTTCCTAATTTAGCGGTTGTATGTTTTAAATTTTTGAAGTAAATTTGATTTATTAGTACAGCTCGGCTAAACGGATTACTCCGCTTACACCTGCTGCCTATCAACCTCCTCATCTCGAAGGTATCTAATGACGAAATCTAATCTTGAAGACAGCTTCGCGCTTATATGCTTTCAGCGCTTATCTAAACCGAACGTAGCTACCCAGCAGTGCCCTTGGTAGAACAGCTGGTACACTAGAGGTTCGTCCTTTCCGGTCCTCTCGTACTAGGAAAGGGCCTTCTCAAATTTCGAACGCCCATGGCGGATAGGAGACCGACATTCTGTTACTTTAATGACCTAATTTTTTAGAAAATTAGGCGGTCCGATGCGAATCGGACTCTGCATATCGCTATGCAGTTCGGACTATATCTTATCAGGTTTTATACCTGATTTCGGCGTATAGTCTCTGAGGATTCTAAAAAGTCTAATAAGTTATTTAATTTCACTTTTCTATATTTGCCTTGCGTATTCATTTTGTAAGCAATTTTTAATATCTTTTTTATTCCTGATTTTTTTCTATGCTCACCTTTATCTATAAACATTACAATTTGCGCAAATTTTATGAAATCTTCATTCTTATTTGAGATTAACGGATACTTTTTAAAGAAGGGAAGTATTTTATTTATTAAATCCTTTCTATTTCGCACCGTGTAAACTCTAGTTACATCATCAATCCTATTTTTGTGGTTTTCTTTGATGTATCCACAATTAAAAAATTTTTGGATTCGTTTTAATGTAACTAATCTTAAATAACTTTGATTAATATGGAACTCTGGTATCACTTTAATATTTGTTTTCATCTGCCGATCTTTGTAAAAAGCGATATGGAATGTTCCTTCACCTTCTACAAAGCCAACAATATACCAAGGCTCCAAACTTTTTTGTCTTTCCTGCTGATTGTCTGCACTCAACACATTGTCACTTGCCATATATTTTATTATAGCATAGTAGTGTGAGATACTCAAGCCTCACGATCTCTCCTTTTGAGGCTTTCCAGATTTTCCAGCATATAGCCGAATTTATAGACAGCACGATTCTCTACTGTCTCACGACGTTCTGAACCCAGCTCGCGTGCCGCTTTAATTGGCGAACAGCCAAACCCTTGGGAGCTTCTCCACCCCCAGGATGCGACGAGCCGACATCGAGGTGCCGAACCTGGTCGTCGATGTGAACTCTTGGACCAGACTAGCCTGTTATCCCCGGAGTAACTTTTATCCGTTGAGCTTCCGCCGTCCTATATCGTACGGTCGGATCACTAAGTTCCGCTTTCGCGACTGCGCGACTTGTAGGTCTTGCAGTAAAGCTAGCTTATGCCTTTACACTATCGATCCCATTTCCATCGGGACCTAGCTAACCTTTGTAAACGCCTCCGTTACTTTTTTGGCATGATGTTAACCTAATTTATATTTCATTGAAGGAATGACATGCTTATCTATGATTTTTTTAAATTTATCATATTCTTTCGCAGGAACGTATATCTGTTTTCCTTCTCTCTGTTTACGGAGAGTAGTTTCTATATGAAAATTTTTCATTATAGCATTTTGCAGTAAATTTAAATCAGTATTGCTGAATGATTGAGTATTAATAATTTTTCCTTTGCATTCTTTTGACTTAATACTTCCATCATCCATAAACCATACTGCGAATGCAAGCGGTGTTAACCACTTATGAATCAATTTGGGAACAATTTTTTTGCTATTAGCATAAAATTGTTGTCCATAAAATCTAAACGAACTATTAGAGATTGTATTAAACCAATATTTATTATA
>JBHPIX010000005.1:0-37215 GCA_042568285.1 Patescibacteria group bacterium
ATAGCTATAAAATAAATGAATTAGAGTCAGATATTAATGCTTTAAATAATAAAAACAGCGAGCTTAATTTACACATAGCAGATCTGCAATCAATGAATAATTTAGATAAACGGATTGCTGAATTAAAATTAATTAAGTCTGATAATTTTATTTATTTAGAGGAACAGGATATGATGGTTGTGGCTAAGTAAATAATTGACTAAGTGAAATATAAATATAAAAAAAATACACAAAATTTTAAGAAAACAGGTAATTGGAGAATTAATATTTTTGCGTTATTTGTTTTTTTATTTATCGGTTTAATAATATTTCGTCTTTTTAAACTGCAAGTTATAGATAGTAATTTTTATGAAGTATTAGCTTCAGGTCAGCATGAATTCTTTGAAAAATTAGTCCCGCATAGAGGCTCTATTTTTATACATAATTATACATTAGATAATAATAGTAAAAAACAAGATTTATATGAAGGATTATATCCAGTCGCAGTTAATAAAAAATATAATTTTGTTTATGTTGAGCCTATAAGAGTGGAAGATCAAGAAAAAACTACTGAGGCGTTAAGTAGAATTTTAGAATTTGATGAAACAGAAAAGGAAGTTTTGATAGAAAAATTATCAAGAAAAGATGATCCTTATGAGCCATTAGAACATAAAGTTGAGAATAATAAAATTAATAAAATTAAATCTTTAGGATTAAAAGGAGTAAATTATATAGAAGAATATTTTAGGCATTATCCTGATAATAATATAGGCGGTCATATTATTGGATTTGTTGGATATGCAGATGAGGATAATAAAAAAGGGCAATATGGCATAGAAGGCTATTTTAATAAATTATTAAGCGGAGAATTAGGATTTATAAAAACAGAAAAAGATGTTCTCGGGAAAATGTTAAAAACAGGATATACTTCTTTTAGCGATGCTGTTGATGGAGATGATATTGTTTTAACTTTAGATTATGGCATTCAGCATACTATTTGTGTAGAAATTAAAAAAGGAATAGTAGCATACGGGGCGGATTCAGGAACTGTTATTGTAATGGATCCTTATACAGGCGCTATATTAGGGATGTGCAGTTATCCAGATTTTAATCCTGAAAAATATAATGAAGTAGATAATATAAAAATTTTTAATAATCCCGCAATATTTCATCAATATGAACCAGGGTCAGTTTTTAAGCCTATTACAGCGGCTATTGCTTTAGATTTAGATGTAATAAAGCCTGATACAGTATATAATGACACTGGAGAAGTTAAAATTGGGCCGGATATTATTAAAAATTCAGATTTTAAAGCGCATGGCAATCAGACAATGACGGAAGTTTTAGAGTCATCTCTTAATACAGGCGCAATATATATGGCGCGCAAGATAGGTAAAGATAATTTTAAATCTTATATAGAAAAGTTTGGTTTTGGGGAAATTACGGGAATAGAATTGGATAGCGAGGCAAAAGGAAATATCGCGTCATTAGCTCAAAAAGGCGAAATTTATATGGCTACAGCTTCTTTTGGGCAAGGTATTTCAGTGACAGCTATTCAAATGCTTTCAGCTTATTCAGCGCTTGCTAATGGCGGAAAGTTGCCAAAACCATATATTCTTGATAGTATTATTAGAAATAAACAAGAAAAGATTGATACGAAGCCTAAAATTGTCAGGCAAGTGATTTCTGAAAGAGCTTCTACTTTAGTTACCGCAATGATGACTTCTGTAATAGAAAGCGGACATGCTAAACATGCTGGTGTTAAAAATTACTATGTGGCTGGGAAAACTGGAACAGCGCAAGTAGCGGAAAAAGGCGGTTATGGTGAAAAGACCATCCATAGTTTTATTGGATTTGCTCCTGTTGATGAACCGAAATTTGTTATGCTGGTTCAATTAGATAATCCTAAGAATGTACAATTTTCTGCTTCTTCTTCAGCTCCTATTTTTGGGACAATTGCCGAATTTTTATTAAAGTATTATGGGGTGAAGCCTACGAGGTGAAAAAACGGCTGTCTAAAAACGCAACAAAAGTCATTTTGTCATTCCGCACTTGATGCGGAATCCAGTCAGTTAAGCTAACTTTTAAAGTTTCTGGATCCCGCGTCAAGCGCGGGATGACAATTCTCTGATAGATGAAAAATTAAACCTATGAAAAAAATTCTTCAAAATATATTAGCTTTTTTATCTAAAAAAGTGTTAAAAAAATATAATCCAGATATTATTGGAATAACTGGAAGTGTTGGCAAGACATCTTCTAAAGAAGCTGTTTTTTCTGTTCTAAAGAATAAATATAGTATTCGTAAAAATATAAAAAATTATAACAATGAAATTGGCGTTCCTCTTACTATTTTAGGTTGCGAATCAGGCAATAGATCATTTATGAAATGGAGTTTAATTATTCTTAAAGGAATTAGATTGATTTTAATAACTGATAAAAATTATCCAGATATTATAATTTTAGAGATGGGCGCTGATAAGCCAGGTGATATTAAATATTTGACTACGTTAGCGCCGTGTAAAATAGGTATTCTTACGAATATTAGTGAATCGCATTTGGAGTATTTTGGAACATTTAAAAAGATAATAAAAGAAAAAGAGAGTTTGTTATTAAGTTTGCCAAAAAAAGGATTTGCTATTATAAATGCGGATAATGAATATACAAAAGAAATTAGAGAAAAATTAAAATGCGATTCGTTTTCTTATGGATTTACTGAGCAAGCTGATGTAAGGGCAATAGAACTGGACATTGACAAATCAATTATTTCTGGTAAAAAGGTATCTATAAGGGGTATTAATTTTAAGGTTAAATATAAGGGTAATATAGTTCCTATATTTTTACCTAATATGCTTGGGAAGCAACAAATTTATGCTGCTTTAGCGGCTGTTTCCGCGGGAGTGGCTAATGGGATTAATTTAGTTGAAATTTCAGATAGTTTAAGGAAATATAAACCGCCTGTAGGTCGTATGAATATCATTGACGGCATAAAAGATACAGTAATTCTTGATGATACTTACAATTCTTCGCCAAAAGCATCTGAAATAGCATTAGAAGCTATTAGAAATATTAATTTAGTCGGTGATGAGTATAAATATGTTGTTTTAGGAGATATGCTTGAATTGGGTAATTATACTGAAGACGCCCATAAGAGAGTTGGACGAGCGGTTGTTGATAGCGGTATAGACGTTTTAGTTACTGTCGGCGAAAAGGCAAGAGATATTGCTCGTGAGGCCAAAAAAAATGGGATGGATCGTAATTGTGTTTATAGTTTTACTAATATTAAAGAAGCTGGTATTTTTTTACAGGATAGAATTCAAGAAGGAGATTTAATTTTAGTTAAAGGTTCTCAGGCTATGAGAATGGAAAAGATAGTGAAAGAGCTTATGGCTGAACCATTGAAGGCGAAAGAATTATTAGTAAGACAGGATGCGACTTGGAAATAGTAAGGTCCCTTCGTCTAGTGGTTAGCCCGTCTCGCCTCGCTCGCCGAGGCGGAGACGCCAGGTTTATTATGTCATTTATAATTTATTGGTTAATAAGTGAAGATAGCACTAATACTTATATAGGATTTACAGATAATATAAAAAGGAGAATTATTGAACATAAGGGAGGGAAAGTAAAAACTACTAAAAAATTTGGCAAATTTAGATGTTTTAGAATAGAGGAGGTTTCTAATATAATTGAAGCCAGAAAAAGAGAAAAATATTGGAAGTCAAAAGCTGGTAGAAATAAATTAAAAGAATATTATAAAAAAATTATTGGTTAATTTGCCATCATCGTCTAGTGGCTAGGACGCCAGGTTCTCATCCTGGTAACCGGGGTTCAATTCCCCGTGGTGGTACATATATGACAGAAGAAAAATGGCAAAATTTAAGAGGAATGATTTTAGATGACTTTGGAATAGAGGAAGAGAAGAAAGAGATTATTGAAGATATTCCTAATGCATATATAGAGTATATTATTTTTAATGGTCCAATTGGAAAGATTAAATTGGAAAGGACAGTTAAACCAGTTGTGATTGATAAAAAAACTACATATTCAGCAAGAGCTGGAATGGCTGAGAAAGTAGATTATATTTATGCAGAAGGAGAATTCTCATCAAAATTTAAAGCGTATAAATGGAATAATGGGGATTGGGAGGAGATGGATGCATCAAAAATTTCTAATTTCTAATTTCAAATTTCAAAAAAATATTAAATATTTAATTTCAAATATCTAAAAAGGAATTAATTTGTCATTCCGTGCTTGACACGGAATCCAGATAGATCCCGCATCAAGTACGGGATGACAAAGAAGCGGATAATTTAGTATTTTAAAATTAAAAATTAGACATTTGATTTGAAATTTGGATTTTGAAATTTGCCCCACTATGCTTCTACTTTATAAATTTTTAATATTTCTGACAGCTATAGTTGTTTTTTTAGGATTTAACGGAATTTTTTTGATGCCGTCTTATTTTTTTGTTTGGGCGTTTATAATGCTTTTATTTGTAATCGTTTCTATCTTACATATATTTAAAAAACAAAATATTAATTTGAAAGATAAGCTTTTTTTTCTAATAACTCCAATATTTTTAATGTGTTCTTCTGTTTTAGCAAGTATTTTTTTGAATACTAATTTGATAAAATTATTATTTTCTATAGGTATAGCAATAATGTTTTTTTTATATTTAGAAAATTTATTTTTGTATTTTAGAATGCCTGCGAAATATCAAATTTATTCATTGGAAAATATTAGCAGTTATATTAATTTAATAAGTATATTTTTTATTTCTTCTAGCTTTTATGGTTTGAAAATATTGCTTGGAGTTAGATTTAAGTGGTTTATCTTTTTGATAGCAATAGAATTCTTTGCAGTTTTTATATTGTTTTGCCAAAATTTTTGGGTAAATAAGATTTCTGCTAATGAAAGTAAAAAATATTTGTTAATCGCCATTCTAATTTTATTAGAAATTTATTTAATAATTTTATTATTGCCAAGTAATTATTATGTAAATGGGTTAATTTTTTCATTAGCTTATTATGTTATCGCAGGTTTGATTAAGTATAAATTATTGGACAAATTAGAAAAAAGGATTATAATGAAATATAGTAGTATAAGTTTTATTTTATTTATTTTTTTGCTTGTCACGACTAAATGGACGTAAATGATTTTAGATTGAAGATTTTAGATTGATGATTGAATTCTAAAATCTTCAATCTAAAATCTAAAATTGTCACTATGTTTAATAACAATAACAAATCATTTTTAGCATTTTTTGCATTATCTATTGCTGGGGGGATGGCAGGCGCTTTTTTTGTGGTGATGTATTTTATTAATTTTAATTTGCCATTGTTAAATCCAATAGATTTAACTGAAAATTTTAATAGAATTTTTGTGCAGTCGCCAAAAAAATTAGTAGTTGAACAAGATTTGGAATATAATAGGGTTATTAATAATGCGCGAGGCGGTATAATAGAAATTTATAAAAAATCAGCTTTAAATAATGCGCTAAAAAAAGAATTAGATTTAGGCGATAATATAATTTATCCTGAACAATTTGTCGGAAAAGGAGTAATTTTAACTAGTGATGGATGGATAACATTTTATAATGAAAATTTTTCTAATACAAATTTAGAAGATTATATAATTCTTTCTGATGATGGAAAAATATATACGCCAGTAGAATCAAAAAAAGATAATTTTAGTAATCTTGTCTTTTTAAAAGTTGAAGCTACAGGATTGCCTGTGCTAAATTTATTTTCAGAAGGGACATTTACAAAAGGACAGACTAGTATACTAATTGGAAGGAATGGCAAGATTAAAATTGAAAATATAAGCGATAATACTTATAGCAAATTTGAGAAATCTGAAAATTATATTAAATTTTCTGATTCTTTAAATAGATTTATAATGTTTAATAGCGATATTAGTGATGAATATGCAGGCGCTCCTGTTTTTAGTTTACATGGTTCAATATTAGGTATTATGAATTCTTCGCATACTGCTATCCCAGCAAAGTCAATTAATAGAGCATTTTCTAGCATATTAAAGCATAATTCTATAATTAGACCTTTGTTAGGCATTAAATATATAGATTTATCAAGTATTTTGGGTGATATTAATTATGAAAAAAAAGGTATTTTAGTTTTTGAAGTTTTGCCGACTTTTTCAGCTTTTGAGGCTGGTATTAAAAAAGGCGATATTATTTTAAAAGTTGAGCATGATGAAGTTAAAGGTAATAATTTTGCTGAGCTGATTCAAGAATATGAGACTGGCACACTTGTTAATTTTGTTATTTTAAGAGAAGATAAACAGATAGAAAAGCAGGTTTTGTTTTAACGGGGAACACGAATTTACGCGAATTTGAACACCCGTCTCGACTCGGTCGATCCGAGGCGGACGAATAGACACGAAGTTCTAAACAAAAAAAGAGCCCGCCGATTCGGCGGGCTCTTTTTTTGTTCTTTAGTTGTGCTATCTTGTTGCTCCTGAATACGATATCGCCCTCATTATGTCCCAATCAGTTGTGTTGCTTGGATTATTGCCATAAACGCTCTTAAAGACTTTAATAGCAAATTTTTCAGAATCAAGGTTTCTTGTTGTAGGTCTGATTCCGTAAGTAACGACTTTTAATGCCGCTTCATCATGAGTATTGCTGAAATCTGGAAGCCGTTTGTAGATCTTAATAAAGGTCTTTAACGCTTCTTGTTCTTTAGTTATACTTTGTTGCGCGGGGAATCGGCCATTAGCGATTTTAATCGCGTCTTGCCAATCAACCTCGGATGTTGGCAGTTTGCTATAAGCTTTTTTAAACGAATTAACAACGCCAGCTCGTTCACCAGCTCCTAATACTTTAGTGGTTTGTGTGCCATAAGCGATAAAATTAGTAATCATCGTTTGGCTTTGGTTACTCACATTAGATAAGTCGCTGATTAGAGGAGTTACATAAGTAGATACAGTTGTTTGTTCAACGCTAACATCTCTGCTTGCGCCTACATTTAAAGCAATTGTTTCAGCAGTAGCGCTCATTACTTGTGTTGCTTCTGTTGCGATTACAACAATCTTTTGCGCAAATTCAGTAGTAGCAGATTCAGCTGTTGTTGTTTCCGTTGTTGCTGTCGCTTCTGTCGTTGCTGTTGTTGTTGTCGTTTCTGTTGTCGCTGGTTGTGTCTCTACGGTAGTGCTAACTCCGCCGCCGCCTCCACCGCCACCTCCAGTTGTTCCACCTACTGTTGTGCATGTATCGCTAGTAACAGTAATGGTGAATGTAGATGCTGAAACTCCTACAAGAGCTGGAATTTCTATTTCTGAATAAGACGCTCCGCAAGTATAATTAATTGGAAGACTTGTGGAATTATGCGACATTGTTTTTCGCGAGGCAGATCTTAAAGTAAGCTTGCCGTCAGTTGACATTGTAAAGGCAATTGAACCTGCGTTTGTTGTCATACTGTCAACTTGCGAATTATTCAGAATGGTCAAATCGGTGTCAGGGCTGGACAGATCAATTGTTGTATCAGCGTCAAACACTAATTCATTAGCAGCCAAAGCTGGTCTAGCTACAACTATTGGAGCAACAAACAGTAGCAATGCTACGGTTGTTACAAATAGTTTTTTCATAAGGTTTTTATAGTTGTAAATATTTCAAAAATAATTACAACTCCTAAATTAACTTAAATTATCCTAAACTATTATTATCTTTTCGCCTTTCTCTGTAAAAAATACAGAAAGATAATTAGTTAATTTAGGTGTTAGTTGCCAGACTGGCTGATTTGTTGCCATTGAGTGCCATCATAAACAAGATGTACAATCATTGCGTTCCTAATATCATTTGCATCTAAGGCTGAAAGATCTGAAGCCTCAATGATAGCTTTTGCAGTTCCGCCGTCTATAGCCAAAGTTGCCGCACCTGTATTAGCCGCTTCCGCCAAAAATTTAACTTCTAAACCGGCAGCTAAGGCTGCTAGATCAGGTACAAAGTTTAATGTAATATCATCACCATCACCTGCAACAGCAGTGGCGTCAGCAAAGTTATAACTAGCAGCTACAAAAGCCCCTGACATTACAGTAGTACTAGCAGTGGCATTTTTAAAAGTATCGCCGCCAGACATTCTAATATCAGTAGTAACATCATTCATATATAATCCAAAATCCCAATCTGCTTTAGAAGCGCCTGATACTTTATCACACTCAAATGCTGAAAAACGTCCAGTACCAGTTATGCCACTATCTGGCATATCTGCATCAACACGGACTCCGCTTATAGCTGTGTTGTTTACGAAGGTAGTGCCAGATACGATTTTAATTGAACCAGCTACCCCAGCCATATAGTCGCCTGTATCTGTGGATGTAATTGTGCCTGACCCTTCCATTTCTAAGTGTCCCCAAGAACCAGCGTAATTATCTGAACCAGTCAAATCAATTGTTGTGCCTTTTATATACAACTCGTTCCAACTGCCAAACAAACTAGTACCGTTTGATTGACTATTAGTTACAGCCATAGAACCATAACTGCCAGAAATTGGAGCTCCAGCAAGGTCAGTGTTCACCCTTGCATTTGCTTCAATTACTGAGCCGATTGTAGTAAGCGCTATTCCTGTTGCTCCAGTGCCCCAATCATTTGTTCCCGCTTTAATAGTACCTTCGGCGGTGGTGGTTGCCAATCCATTAACATTAAAGTCGTCAAGCACACCAAGAGTGCCGCTTGCTGTAGTGTTTCCTGAAGACGCAAGTACAATAAATTTGTCATTGATATTCGTATTGCCAGTTACATTCAAAGTAGTGTCAAAAGTAACAGCTTCGTCAACATTCAAAGTGCCTTTTACAGTAGTCATTATCGTGGTTGTGCTGATATCAATAGCATTAGCGGTCGTTGTGCCGATGTATAAAGTGCCTGCGACAGATGTATCAATACCATTTCCAGCGCCTACTAAGATATCATCTACAAATGCAGTCTTTGGTGTGATATTAAGAACCTGGGTTGCAGTAGTAGTGTCAAAAACAATAAGGTCGCCAGCAGAATCAACTACAGAGAATGCGTCCGCTTGATTTGTAGGGATTGTCATGAGGTTATCACCTGTTGTTCCTCCGTCTAAGGTAATGTTCTCGCCAGTAAATGTTTCAGAAAAAGTGTTACTCCATCTTGTTCCGGTAACTCCTAAGGTATCAGTAAGGGTTGTGTCGCTGACAATATCATCACTAGTAGTAAGAACGCCGGTTACAAGTAAAGTAGTGTCAAAACTAACAGCTTCATCAACATTCACTAAGCCTAAAAAGGTGGTTGTTAAGGTGGAGCTTCCAATGCTGATAGAAGTAGCAGTAGAAGTACCTATACCAAGAGCTCCAGCGGCAGCTGTATCTAAACGATTGTCTGCGCCAACAGTGAATGATCCTGTAACAGTTGTGCAATCAGAATTGATTGTCCCACCAACAGTCAAGTTTCCAACTGTGGTTACAGCGCCTGTCAAAGTAGTAGTCCCAGTTACTTCTAACGTACTGTCTAAAGTTACAGCTCCAGCCAATGCAGATGTCCCAGTTACAGTTAATGTTCCAGCGGTGTTCACATTAGCTCCAATAGTTGTTGCCGCGCTTACAACTCCTGCAAGAGCAAAAGAGGCGATTACTGAAGATGCCAGTATCTGTAAGGCTATTTTTGATTTAATAAATTTTTTCATATCAGTTGAAATATTATGGACATTAGTGTGATGTCCATCATTTATGCTTTCTTGTTAGGACATCACACTATGAAACCGCACTTAGAAACTAGGAAAAATTGATGAATAGCGCAGTTTTGCAGGTTAGGAAAACCGCAGATGTATCAATAGATACTTAGAGGATTTTCCTAAACGAAAAACAAGCTATTCGCAATTTTTACAGTTTATGGAGTGCGATTTTGTAGTGTGATGTCCAATAGATAGAGTTCGTCGACGAAAGCAATAATATACGCTGTTATTTTTTAATAGGGCAAATTATCACCATTAATACTCATCTATCAAGATTGCATAAATTTTAATTTTTCATATTAATTAATATATAAAGTTCAAAAGAATTTTTTTGTAGATTTGGGTAGCTTTTTCAGCTTTGCCAAATTCTACTTTTAATCGACCTTTAAAATTCTTTTTGGTTATTTTTTTCCATAATTATATACTCGCTCCGCTATAAGCAACTGCTCTCATACTTTAAACTTGATTTTTTATGTAATTATTTATATTACTCACAGCTCGTAGCAGAACATTCCATCGCGCCATCTATGACATAACAGTAAGTATATCCACCACCATCCACATCTTTTAATTTTAAACAGGATCCTCTTTCAATATCGCTAGAATCAATTGTTATAGTGGTAGTGGCTGTTGTATAAAAGTCAGTTAATGTCGCAGGGCTTGTTGTCCCAATCCCAAGGTTTCCCGCAAAATAACTATTGCTGCTTGTAGCGCTGGATATAATTGAACCATCAGTAAAGATTCCTCTTTGTCCTACATTAATTCCGTTATCAAAATACCCCATATTTGATACTTGCAAATTTTCAGCAACCTCAATTGTATCTGCGGCTAAATCTCCAATACTGGCGGAAGGACTGTCTATACCAAAAATATCTATGACTGCTAATGAACCAGCCCAAGAAGAAGAACTGCTCCCTTGAGAAGCTACATAAGCATATTTACCGCTCACAGAAACAGCATAAGGGATTTCCATGCCGGCAGTGCCTGCCAAAGAACTAACTACAGAAGGATTAGTAGGATCAGAAATATCAACAATAGTTATATAGTCACCTGTATAACTCTCATCTGTCTTACTGCCATGACCAACTACATAAAGATATTTACCAGCTGCATATACTGTTTCAGGATTATATAAATAAGTAGAATCTATTAAATTAGTAACTAAAGCGGGATTAGTAGAGCTTGCAATATTTATAACACTTACAACATGGCCATCCTCGCCAGCCACATAAGCATATTTTCCGGACACACACACTGATTCTGGCGACCCCAAACTTGCGTCGGTTAAATTACCCGCAATAGAAGGGTTAGCAGGATCAGAAATATCTATAATAGTTAAAGCATTCCCATCTTCCACAGCTACATAAGCGTATTTACCCCTTACATAGACCGATTCTGGTTTATCAAGCTGTGTGGCATCGCTTACAGAACCTGTAACAGTTGGATTAGTAGAGCTTGCGATATCTACAATAGTTAACGCATTGTTGCTTGCAGCGGTTACATAAGCATATCTGCCCGCTACGAAAACATGAGTAGCTGTATCTAAATTATTTGTATCAATTAAAGAACCTACTATCACAGGATTTGCAGGATCAGAAATATCTATTACAGACAAACAGTCACTAGCTTTAGCGCTTACATAGGCATACTTTCCAGCCACATGGACCCAGCTTGCCCCATCCAGATAAGTCTCGTCAATTATAGACCCTGCTACTGTGGGAGCGGCGGGGACAGTGATGTCAATAATGGTTAAGGCCTTACTAGTATAACTGGTCACATAAGCGTATTTACCAGAGATATAAAGCCCCTCGGTGGCAAGCATGCTAGCGGCATCATTAACATAACTGACTAAAGTAGGATCAGAATTAATTGTTTGCAAGAATCCTCCTCCTGTAAGAGTTAATTTTGCCATTGGGCTTGATGTTCCGATGCCAACTTTATTATTAGTAGCATCCACTACGAATGTATCTTCATCAGCATATAAATTCCCTCTGATTAATCCTCCTTTTTTAAATTCTGAATTTGACATTTGGTAAACATAGATTGGATTTGACCATGCTTGTTTACTATCTGAATCTCTCGTAACTCTTATTCTTACATATACTTCATCTCCAATGATAGTGTATGAGTCAGATGTTGCGGTAGAAGTTGATTGTGTTGTTGTACCGCCGGAAATAATCCACTCAATCGTACTTGAATTATCAGTAGTTACACTAATAATTTTTTGAGAAACTGAAATTGATAGAGTTGGTCCTCTAGAAGAATAAAAGTTGCCTCTTTTGAGAGAATCCGTAATGTTACCGGCAGTTAAACTGTCTGCGAATACCTGAACCCAAGCGCCATTGAATTCCACGTCGCTTGTGTCATGACAATCATCAGCTGCTATACCGAAAATTTTTCTATGGTTTGTCAATAAGGTGTCCCATTTATCTTCAGAATTGTTTACCTCTGCTTTATTATTATAAATTGATATACCCAAGAAACCATCCATCATTGCCAGTTCCTCGTCTGTCCAAAGATTGTTGCTGCGATTAGGGTGTGATAAAAAGGCAATATTATCAGAGGCGACAATATAATCCACAACATCTTGGGAGGTAGTAGTACTTATATCAGCAGTACCGCCGATATTTAAAATATGTCCGCCGCTGGCTGTTTCCTCAACGCCATTTATGTGTAAAATATCTGAAACAGTTGGGTCAGAAGTAGCAGCATTATGATCAGTTATTGCCATAAAATTATAATCAGCATCTCTATAAGCAGTTTCTAATTCTGTAGGGGTATCTGCGCCATCACTGCCTGTGCTATGCGCATGTAATTGCCCTTTATAAACGTTATCTTTTGTTGCATAAGGGCTAACGATAACAATTTTATTTCCTCCATAAGAGAAAGGTTCGGATTCGTATAATTGCCCACTTGAAATATTTAAAGAATTAGGGATAGACAAGGTGGAGCCGTTGACAGTCAAAGTATCAGCATCAGCATCGCCCAAAATTGAATTGCCAGAAACAGTCAAACTACCATCAGTGGAAATATTAGAACCTAAAGTAGTAGTAGAAGAAGCGCTTTGAACAACAACAGCAATAGTAATACAGCAGACGATGGTTGTCTGCAAAACTGTTTTCCATATTATAGTATTTTGCTTCTTCATAATTTAATTTTAAAATTAATATAACTTTTTTACTTTATCTCCTCCGTTAAGATAATTTTTTTTAGAAACTACAGAACGTCCTAATTCTTTTTCTAATTTTTTCCTTGCATCTCCTGCGATTTTTCCACCTTTATTCGCGTCTTGTTTAAGTTTTGGCATGCCTTTAGAATTTTTATCTCTTGTAATTTCCGTAGTCGCTCTTTCTCCTAGCATAGAAAAAATTAATTCTAAATCATCCATATGATCTCGCAAATTTTCTCTCTTTAAACCTTTAAATTTCATATATTTTGATGGAGTCATCTCAAACGTTGCTTGAGAAATTTCTGCTGTTAAGATAGCATAATCCTGATTATTTTTTGCTCCGCGATTACTCCATTCGTCTGTCAACTCTTCTCTTATTGCAATCCCTCGCATCCGTTTCTCTATCCAATCATCAGAATAACCTTTTGCTTTATATAACATTCTTGTTCTTTTTGTAGCCAATTCAGGATTTTCAATCTCTTTTATACGTTCATATCCAACTCTTGCTAGCCATCTTTTAAAAGGCTCTGCTTTTAGAGATGGGATTGATTGGACAATACGAAAAATTCCTTCTGTGTTGGCGCAATCTGTTTCGTATTTTTTGCCATCAGACGCTTCTAATTTCAGTCGTCGACAAATTGTCGACAACTGAATTCCATCTTCGCTTTTTACCCTAATTTTCATCCTATACCAATAATCACGGGCATCAACACTATCAGTCAATGCTTCTACCACATCCACAACCGAAAACCACCACTCATTCTGAAAAATAGTTTTCCTTATTTTTTTACCTTTAAATATAGCGATTTTATTTGTAATTAATTCGTCTTTCATTTTTTATTCTGATTTAATTTGTTTTGCAAAAACTTCGTCCCGCTGGAGTCTCCCGTAGGGGACTCCAGCGGGTGTGATAATTTTTATCTACTCGCGCCAGAATAAGCGACTGCCCTCATTATGTCCCAGTCAGTAGTAGTAACTGGTTTTTCTCCATAAATGTTCTCAAAACTCTTTATCGCCGCCTTTTCAGAATCAAGATTTCTATCAGTAGGTCTGATGCCGTAAGTAACAATCTTTAGCGCCGCTTCGTCGTGTCCATTGCTGAAATCAGGCAATCTCTTGTAAATCTTTATAAATGTCTTTAAAGCTTCTTTTTCTTTTTCTATACTTTGTTGCGCGGGGAATCTACCGTTAGCGATTTTAATAGCGTCTTGCCAATCAGTGTCATTTTCAGGCAATCTGTTATAAGCTTTATGGAAAGAATTTAACACTCCCGCTCGTTCTCCTTCGCCTAGCGCTTTTGTTGTTTCTGTTCCATAAGTGATAAAGTTTGTAGTCGCATACTGCATTTCTTTAGTTATAACATTTGCTTTTAGAAGCAATGGAGATACTAAATTCTCTGACATTGATTTTTCTTGCGCGATATTTCTTGTAATGCCTAATGATGATAATAGTGAACTAATCTTACTTAATACTGCTGTTTTAGCTTCCGCTATAATTTGAACAATTTTTTGAGCTCTATTAACAATTTTTTCTGTTAAAGTTTGAGCTGCGGGAGTTTCTGTTGTTGTTTCAGCAGTGGTTGTTTCTTCCGCGGCATCTGTTGTTTCAAGTGTCCCTGGTTTTGTTTCTAATGTTGTTTCAGCTTCAGTAGAAGCTCCTCCTCCGCCTCCAATAACACTACCGCCAGGCACACAAGTATAACCGCTTATATTATAACCGCCAGAGCAAGTAAGAGTACAGTCATCCGCAACAGTTCCATTGCTGACAGTTGGATGAGGACATACCTGAACTTCACTAGAAGCGCTTGATTCATTGCGCGAACTGTCCGCCGCGGTAATGATGTAGTAATAACTTGTCCAGTTGACCGCGCTGCTATCTGTATAACTGTTCGTAGCGACTTGTGAACTATTTATCTGGTATGTGTTAGATACGGAAACTCCAGCGCTTGTGTTGCGGTAAACTTCATATTCCATCAAATCCGCCTCAGTATTAGCTGTCCAAGCAAGCGCTATAGAACCATTGCCGGAAGTAGCGGCAAGACCAGTCGGAGTTGATGGGGCAGTGGTATCAGAACCGGTTTTTAGACCAAAGACAGTAAAGTGATTTGTGTCAGACGTTAAGCTAATCTTATAATCATAATAAGTGTCATAAGCGCCGTCTCCGTCAGAATCATCAATAGCATCTACAAAAGTGTCCCAGTCAGTAGGCGTCCATGTATCGCTGGAATCAGCTTTTGTCTCCGCTGTTCTGGTTGTGGCTAATTGAACATAGTTGTTCGCCAGATCATCCCAGTAAACATTTTGAACTTCTGATAGTTGGGATAAAGTGTTATTAGCGCTAGTAGTTTCTGTCATGGCTTCTGTTTCAGATTTATCAAAGACAAATTCCACTGTAATATCTGATTCAACGGCTTGAGTAGAAGTTATTTCTTTGCCGACCCCGCCTAATGGCTTAAAGTCAGTTGTTTCAGGCACAGATGCTATTTCTTGAACTTTAACAGGCACATAAGAACTAGAATCGCCTAATGCTTCTTCAGGAATGGTTAACTTCACCCCGCTATTATCAACATCATTGATTATTCCTCCGTCTGCCGGCTTGATTTGCTGGGTGGTTGGATCAGTATTTAATTTTCCAGCTTCGGCAGTGTTAATTTGGTTGGTTAAAACAACTTGCAATCCAGTGGTTCCAGAAGTCTGATTTAATTTTTGGCCAATGTAGCCGATTTTAGATTTAGCCACAATGTTCCATGTCTTTGAAGGCGCGACATTTAAAGTGAATGTGCCGTCACTGCTATCGCTTCTTGTTCTAGCAAAGCCCTCGGCTCCTACTTCCTGCGCCATTACTTCTGCTTCCGTAGCCACAGTGGTGCGCGCGGCATCAGAATATACAGTGCCGGTGATAGTAGAACTATTAGTAGGCATGGTGAAATCAGCATCTGTTGTAGCAACCGCAACTGTTTCTTCAGCCGTTGGACTGGAATATCCAGGTTTATCCACTCTAACTTTATAAGAAGCCTCTGTTCCGTCAGGATTTAGATTTGGCACTTTAAGAGAATAATCCCCACTGCTATCAGTCATTTCTCCGATTATTTCATAAGTATCTTCATTAATAACAGAAATATAAGCATTGGATAGCGCGTTGGTGTCTGAATCTGTTACAGTGCCGGCGATTTCAATAGGGGCTATGGTCTGACTATCTCTTTGCAGATCAAAGTGAATAGTTGTGTTTCCGCCGCTTACAGCGAATCCAGTACTGCCGTTTTCCGTAGCTTCAAATTCTCCATAGCCGGGAATGTGCAGTTTAGCCCGATAACCAGATCCTTCTGGTATGGACAGACTGCCGTCTGAAGTATCCGAGAGATCCGCATCTGTAATCTTTTTTTCGTTGCCTTTATCAGCTGTTGGAGAATAAATATCAAGGAATGCTTTATCCATATAATATCCAGTCGTATCATCTATATTTAATAAGTCGTCGCTTGGAGCGTTTTGAATATCAATAGTTACGGTTCTGGAAGTGGATAAAGTTAGATGCTGTCCTGTAACGTTGGCTGAACCGTCAACTCCGCTTAATGGTGTTAAATCTCCAGTGTTAGGATCCCATGCATTTACTTTAAATCTAGTAGCGTCAGCAGCTACGCCTGGCGTGGAAGAAGCAATTTTTAAAGTATAAGAGCCGTTAGCATCTGTCTTAGTGGAGTTGCTGACTCCAGTCATATCTCCTTCTACGGATCCAGCATAAGCAACCTCGTCTGCCCAAACTTTGACGCCTTCCACTCCTGTTCCGGTGGAATCTTTAACCATGCCGGTAATAGTAACAATATTTGTGGTTAAAGTAGAAAAGTCAATTCCAGTAACATCCGCGGATGTAGTGTCTAAACCCGTCGCTGTTACTCCAGCCGCTGGCTGAAGCTTCCCAAATCCAGGGGCAAATACTTCTACTGTCCAAGAATCTGATTCATCAACATATATAGTATAGTCTCCGTTTTTATCAGTATCTTTAAATATAAATCTTCCTGTGTCATCCCATGCGTTAACTCCAGCATAGCGGATTCCGTTCGTGCCGTCTGTTACTGTTCCTGAAATTGTTTTTCCCGGCTTATACATATTGATAGTAACTTCAGAAACCGAAGCATCAATTACTTCTACTGTTTGTGGAGAGACAGGAGGGAGTCCTGACATAAACGCTTCTACCTTATAAGTTCCAGGGGAAACTTTTAATGTGAAACTGCCATCTGTTCGTGTTTCTGTATCAGACGACATCATGCCTCCGAAAGGCGAGAAAGCATGAACATTTACATTGCTTAATCCCATTTCAGTGGAAGCATCTCTAACAATACCGCTAATTTCATAAGCCGCGGAAGTGAGAGAGAGGGATACGTTAGTGTCTCCAGTAACATTAACCTGTGTTGACATTGGCGGCATAAATGGAGGTGGCGGCGGCGGTCCCATCATAAACATTGCTTCAGCGAAGAAAGGATGAATGCCAACATCCCAGTAGCCGTCCGCCACTAAAATATCTAAATGATTTTGAACGCCATCAGTTACACCATCATCATCAGTAGTGTCAAGCGTAAATTTCTTTTCATTATGGCCATTCGGACCTCCTACCCAGACCATAACATCTTCGTCAGTGATACCTCCGGTAGTAACTTTTACGGTAAGCGTATTGGAAGCTGTTTCTAATCGGACATTTTTGTCTGTAACAGTTGGACTTGCTTGCGTTAATTGCACTTCAAACCCGGCGCCGCCGAAATAAGTATCATTATTCTTTGGCGATTCAACATGTATATTATACCAGCCCTCATAGCTATTGCCAGTAGTGGCTACAGGCAGACCTGTAACGCTGTATGTCCCGTCCGCGCCAGTGACGGCGTCAATAGGACCAGACATTGGGCTGTCAATAAAGATCATGGCGCTTGCTATGCCCGTAACACCGTCTTGAGCTGTTACTTTTCCTGAAATGCTTCCGGCACCAGCAGCTTTAATTGAGAATTTCATTGATTTGATCGGCTTTGTGGATCCGCCTTCAAGGACTTTGTTTTCGTTGTCCTTTGTGGTCATCTCAATTTGATAGCCGCCTGTGTTAGACTGCCAGTCAATTTCCGCAGCCTGACCATTCTTGATGCCGGATAGTTCAAAATCAAGATAGTCAAAAGGCATAGTGCTGTTGGTTCCGGCAACGCTCGTATTTGTGCAAGCCGCGGCAAAGGTTCCGTCAGCAGCAAAAGTACAGCCAGCGGCATCTTGTACGGCAATGGTAAGAGTAATGGTCTTATTCATATTATTAGCGGAAACCGCGCTTATTTGAACTTTGCCTGCAGAATTAAACTGTGAATTCTCATCCATAATTCCGCCGGGACCATTTATATCTTGATTAAAGAAGAAAATCGGCGCGCCTGTCATAAAGTCATCTGTTGCTACAGCGGCATTAGTTACATCAAATCCAGTAGGGAATTGCAACATTATTTTTCCTCCATGAGGAATGGCTTTACTGGTAGGGAAGCCAATGTGGTAATTAGTGGTTTGCTCTTCAATTTGGTTCATTGGCCATGCGTCAATAGGCATAAAGGTCATTATATCTTTATCCATATGAGCGTCATCCATAAACATCTTTCCAGCCATCATAGGGTCAAACGCCCCCATATGCGTAACTGCGCCGCCTGGTCCGCCCATAGGAGCCATATCCATCATCATAGTGTCAAATCCCCCCATTGTATCTTCATGGAACATTCCTCCATCAGCAAACATTCCGCCTGTTGCGTACATATCATCTCCAAATGACCCGCCTGTATAAGTAGTATCCCAAGATTCAACAGTAAAACTCAAATCACCGCTGGAAGTATCAATTATTGCTCCATTCATTCCCAAAACAGAAGACGAAGGAGTTAGATAATAGGTGGTTCCAGAGGTTAATTCAACTGGTCCGATGTGCAGTTCGCTCATAAATGGATCATAGTCAAAGTTGGCTATCTGCAAACTAACAACATCGCCGGTTAAGCTGGTTTCAGTCAAAACCCAATTAGCTTTGTTTGCGACGCTGCTCTTATTCATATCCACACTAAAGCCAACATCAATATGATGGCCGTCGCTGAAGACCCAGTTAATGACAGGCTGGGAGCTGGTATTTATAGCTGCATCTTCAGTGGTAAATGTTAAACTGTAATTATCCGAAGTGTCTCCCGAGGCGGTGCCGCTTTGGTCTCCATCTAAAGTATTTCCGGCAGTATCTTTAATATAGACGCCGGACAACGTTAAAGTATAAGTGGTGTTTCTCTCCAAAGGAGCGCCAAAGAAGTACTGCAAGCCCATCATCATCGGGTCGTAGAAGAAATCAGATCCAGGCACTGATGGAGTTAAGCTGATTCCGGTTGTAGTAAATGTGGAATAATCCATATCCTTATCAAACGCTACGCCGACCATTGGTTCTATTCTTGGCACACCTGTAATCGCGCCGCTTGACGCAGTGCCAATACTTTCAAATTGGAAGCTGTTGCCCATTACTTTCGGCGGAGTAGTGTCGGATTCCGAACTGGTTCTAAAGCGGGATGTAAAGGCGCTGGCTAATGGCAAGCTGCTTTGGTCAGTAACATTGGCAGAAACATAAATGCGGTATTTTGTGTTTACTGTTAAATCAGCTGCTACATCAATATTTGCTTCATTGTAATCTCCGTTATAACTCACAGAAACATTTTGCGCTATAGTTGACCAGTTGGTTTCTATATGGCAGTCAGCGGAGCATTCCTCTATTATAATATTGCCTGATGTTTCCACAGAAGTTCTGTCCATTGGCTCGCTGAATTGAACATTCAATTTTGTGTTGTTAATTGGAACTATGCCGCCGTCCCAAGGCATTGTTCCTTCTACCCAAGGGCCCTGGCTATCCATGCTTCCGCCATATTCCATAGTGAGATATAGGGAACTGGAATATTTTTGAGGGAATGACCTGTTGCTGCTGCCGTCTATGGCGATAATAAAAGCAGTGTATTTTTCCCAGTCGCTTAATGGGAAGAACGGCGCGTTGCTTTGTATGTCTCCACTGGCTAAAGTAAGGGCTGTTCTGCTGTCTGACATCAATGCCGAACCGCAAGTATAGGTGCAGCTTCCCGAGGTGCAGACAACGCCGTCAGCCACATTGGCGACAGGGAAGTGAGTGGTTTCTCCAGCCACGTAAGCGCCGTTCGCGTCCGCGTTAAATGACACAAAGTCAGGGATTATATATATATCATAAGTATAAGTAGTATCCGCGCCGGTTGGAGCAGTCCATGTTACAGTAATATCTCGACCGTCAATGCCTGCATAAGTGGTATCGTTGTCAGCTAAGACAATGCTTGATACTGGCTTTACGGATTGAGTGGTAATAGCCACAGCTGAAGCAGTATCATCGGCATTGCCGTTTAAGTCAGTTACTGCCGCATCAGGATCAAAGGTGGTGGCATCTAATACATTGGCGCCTGCGCCTAAGGTTACTTCAAGTATTGTATTATCAGGATCTGCCCATGCGGCTGAACCAGAACCAAAGGTCTTGCTGTCTGAAATGCCTAATTCTGTTTCTAATGTGCCAATGGTAAGTTCAGTAACTGTATCATCATCCATTGCTTCAGAGAAGATAAATGTTAGCATATCTCCGGACGCAAAGTCCGCTCCTGCTTTATCTCCCAGAACTTGAGTTAATGTCGGAGCGGTTAAATCAATAAAGCCAGGATTGTTGATCCATGCGCCGTCTGCTGTCTGAACTCCATAAGGCCTAACTATATCAAAGTCGGCTATTTGAGCTTCTGAACCGTCGGTAGTATCGCATGCAATATCTCCGTCATCGTTGCAATCTAAAGTAACAGTTAATTGGGTGAATCCTGTATTCCAGTCTCCTGTGGTTGAGTTTCCCCATGTCTTCATGGTTGCGGCGTCATAAGAGGACATATTTCCAGAATCCCAGTTGAATTCAACGCCCAGCCCCCATTGGATATTAGAAACTTCAGGAGTGCCGCCGGAAGTATAAGCGCCCAAAGTAGTAGGATCAATTTCTCCGGAGAAATGAATAATAAAGGTATCGCCATGAGTTAAACCAGCGGTGTTTTCATCACTATAAATTACTTTGGTGATTTCAGCGTCTCTGGATTCTTGAACTATGGCTAAGACTGTATCTCCAGTTAAAGCGTTTCCAGCGTAATCCGCCATAGTCGGGGAAGCCGCGGAACAAATTCTGTCGCCTGCTTGTATGTCCGCGCCCATGCCTAAGTTAAGATGCATCTCGCCGGCGTGTTCTTCCCACATATCAACCCAGTAGCCAATCCAGTCGCCAAGAGCGTTCGCGACTACAGTTCCATTCGTACAAGTAGCGCCTACAGCGTCGCTTGAACTTCTTTTAACCACTAAATCGGCTTTTAAGCTGTCAGAAGTTACAGTGCCTGAATAATCTATATCGCAGGTATTTAAGTCATCTGTGTCAGTTGCTTCATTATCAAAGAAAAATGTTATTTCATCTCCGCCGTTCAACACGCCATCTCCGCTCCAATCATTTGTCCTTATTCTTCTTAAAGTTGGAGGAACAGCGTCTGCGGATAAAGCAATTTGGTTGCTGGCAAAAGTGTTAGACGCTTTTACGGTTAAATTTGGAATAGTATTTCCATTTTCATCAGCAATATTTGAACTTGTGAAATTAATTACAGCATCTGTATCAGGAACATTTCCTTCAGTAAAGACAACCCTGATTTTCGTGAACATGTCGCTAGGACCTCCTGATGTTTCAGAAATCGTGGTTAATACAGCGTTAGCTACGGTATTTGTCCCTAAATCTACTAACATTTTTGAGTATTCTAAAATTAATGTTCGCGTACTTTCATTCCATGACACTTGCTGAACTAAAGGCGTGCTGGAATCAATCCCTCCGCCCCAGCCGATAGGCACTCCGGTTGTGCTCTCTAAAGTGCCTTCAATCATAATGTGATCGTCATCAGCCACAGTATTCTCGCTTCCAAGAGTAATTTCTAAACAATCATTCGTGCCAGGACCACTGGTATCACAAGTAGTACCGTCTATATCTCCCCATGCAATGCCGGCCCCTGTGGCGCCAAAAGTATGTTCCGCCCAATATGGCATATGCTGAACCGGCTTTAGGACATTATTAAGAGTAGTTACATTAGTAATAGTGCTAGTGTTCATCCCCATTGAGAAAAACATAGTTACTGTATCGGCGGCGGAATATGTTCCAGCTACAGCGCTGTTAACCACTACTTTATCCACCTCGGCAAAAGTCATGGTAAATAGATTCTCCGCGGCTGTGGTGTTCTGCAGAGCGTCTAGTCCATTGAGTCCTTTAATTCCGTTAGGGCTTATCTGCATTCCCGGCCATATATTTGCGTCCCAGCCCTGAAGATAAACCGTTAAGGTGTCATTAGAGACACTGTCCGTGGATAGGACTCCGAACGCGTTTCCCAAGCCGCCCATCATCTTTTCTACGCAGTTTTCATTAACTGAGTCCCATGTTTCCCATGAATTACAATCAGCGACGCTAGTGGCGTTTCTCGTATACTCTTCATAAATTTCTAAATAGGTTCCAATATTATAAGCAATGCTGTTAGTGGTATCATAATTGATGCTGTTAGGGTCAATTGAGCCGTCAAAGAGAATAACTAATGAATCGCGATTACTGGTGTCAGTATTTTCATCGCAATCATTAGGAGAAGTCCCTCCCTGATAATTGCCAGTTGATCCCCATTCATCCATACAGCCATCCATTTGCATGTTATAGCTTCCTTGCGAAGGATCTCCTGTAATACCGCTGTCCGCGATTCTGATCGCGTCATTGCTTGTGGCGGACACAGTAAATACCCGGTTGCTATTGTCCATAGCATTGCCGGCTGAGTCTGTAATATTTGTGGAGACAGTTAGAGTGTTGTTCACTCCAAATGTAAGCTCGCCGGCGCCACAACTAACAACAACTATATCAAAGGATGGCGGACCATCGGTATTTTCCTTAAAGTCCGCTGTTTTCGTTGTACAGACTGGCGCATCGCCTCCGTTAGCGGCAAAAGTATAGTTGCTTGCGGTTCTTACAGGCGTGCTTGGACCGGAAATTAACTCTTCAGAAAAATATAGGGTAACGGTACCCGCGGTAGTATCATAAGTTCCGCTGGTTATTTGAGGCTCTGTGCCGTCAAAATAAAATTCTCTTTGCCAGCCCATAGTAGGTTCTAAAGCGCTCCCTTGTGTATCTCTTGCCGCGCTTGCGGGATCATATTCAGGAGCGACATAATCATCGCCACCTGACGCGTTAAAAACATCAGAGGTCGCGTCAATAGCTAAACTATTAGTAGTTAATGTCCATGCGGCTCCAGATAAGTCAACTATTGATCCGTCCACATATACTGGAAAAGCAGTCGTGCTTTCCGTGCTTACTTCATCCATAGCTTTACTAAAGTTGATTATAATATTTTGCGCGTCAACATATTGGACGCCGTCTATTTCAGGAGGCATGTAGAACTGGATTGCTTCCGCGCTGGTGCTGGTGTTGACATTACTGCTCATATCAAGTACGGTAGCATCTATAGTAATATTGTCATTGCCGGTGGTGGCGTCAATATTCGCCCCTGCCGCGTAAATCTCCAATTCATTGCCGTTTCTTAGCGTCACAGAAGTAATGGTTTCAGTATCAGCAGCGACAGTGGAAAGTGTTACGGCGCTTGTTAGAGCTGTTGAAGTATCGATTTGTTTGTTAAACATTACGCTTACCCTCGTAGGCCCCATTGGCATTACATCCGTAATCATAAAGACACTGCTTTCTGAAGGGAAAGTAGATTTTTGCGGATCTGTTTCTGTGCGCAGAACAAAATCAGCGCTGTTGTCATCCGTGTCATAGCCGTTGCCTAACCATTGGTCAGCGCCGCCATAAGTCATTGTTGCGGCAGTAGAGTCCACATTCGTTTTTCTTTCAATAGAGACATTTCCTGGATTGTCCGCGCATGCTCCGCCTTCGCAAAGAGCCACTTCATCAACTGTGCCATATCCGACAAAGTCAATCACTGTGTCGGAATTATCATCGCGCAGAGCCACATAACCGCCAGTGGCGGCAAATCCCAAAGCAGTAGTATCATAAGCATCAGCGAACATTCCAAATGGATTATAACCGTTAGAAGCGATTAAGAAAAAGCCGTAAGCAGGTATTGAACCGCTTGCAATAGTCATTGCATTAGTCCATGAGTGAGATCCGCTTGCCGTAGCTGCTTCGTAAGCGATATCCCATCCAGCTAAATCAATGGCCGCGTCTGTTTTGTTGTACAGTTCCACGAATTCGTTGCCGGCTGTTCCGGCTCCATTTACTTCCAACTCACTGATGACCACAGTGGAGGAAGCGGCTTGAGCTATCTGAACATTAAATAGCAATGACAAACTTCCAATCTGTGTCATTGATACTAAAGTAGTCCAAGCGACCAAGTAAGTAATAACTTTTTTGAAAAGTTTTTTCAATTTTTTAGAGCTATGCATACTTGTGTTTTTTGACAGGAAGCCCCTTAATGGAATAACGTATAGTGTATAGTTATAAGATCAAGGTGGCGCTGCCTGAGTAAAATTTTAGATAAGATTATATATATAATTAGTTTATTTTTGTAATTAATAAGGGGATTTTACTGGTTCTGGCTTCCGTAAAATTGGCTATTCAATCGCATCAAGGTTGATTGTATATGGATTACTTTTCCATTAATCTGTCGCCCTTGACTTTCTATTGTGGATAATTTGAACAAATTTTGCTGTAAAAGTATTTTATTTTTTTTGACCCGTGAATAAATAATCATAATCAATAAGAATTGAATAATAGCCATTACTACCAATGAAATTGCTAAAAATTTGAACTGTCTAAAACGACGGATTGGTTTGAGATTTTTTAACATAATTAATTATCGCAAATAAAAAAATACTTATACAGATAGCCCGCAGTATTGGCGCGGGTAAGGGGTGTGTGTATAAGTATTAAGTATTAACAAAAAAATTATAACAAAAAAATAATTTGTAGTTGTTTTTTTTTGTTCGCGATTAAATAGATTTTTTATTTTATTGTTTAGCCCTCCCATAGGCGTAAAATTAATAACCAATTTTATCCGCCAAATCGGCGGATTAAAAAAATATCAAATGTCAAATAATAAATTTTAAATGTCAAAAGAGGAAGAATTAGCTTAGCAGGTTCCCACGCCAACACGGCGCGCAGACCTCTAATAGAGGGGACAGAGCCTGCCCTGAGCTTGCCGAAGGGGGTGTGTTATACTTTTACAAAAACAAAAATTATTAAAAAACTTTACCCGCCGAATTGGCGAGGCAAGCCCGCCAATGTGATGTATATTTTTTGGCGCGCGAAATTTTTCACCCTATTATAATTATACAACTTTTAAAAAATCGTGTCAACGATTTTCATCCACAAGCTTTAGATTTTAGATTGAAGATTTTAGATTGAGGATTTAATGAGGGCATTTGTAATCCAAGCAGGACTGTAAAATTTAGTTCCCCCCTCTATGAGGGGGGACAGGGGGATTGTCCTCTTTGTCCCGCAGTGGACTCTTGCGAGGATCTGAAAAAAGAATTACAGAATTAATTCTGTAATTCTTTTTACAACAAAAAAGCGAGGCAGATTTTTATATTATTTTATTGACTCGCGTATTTAAAATGTAAAAAAGGGTTGATACTAAAAATAGCATCAACCCATTTATCAATTAAAAGTTTATATTTACTAAAAGATTATTTAATTCTTTTAAATAAAAATTTCTATAATAGTTGGAAACGACAACAAATCTATTATTATAATGATTTTTGATTTTATACACTATACTATGTTCTAAAGGTCGAATAAAAATAATTAAATCAACTGTCCTGTTTTTAATAGCATGATCAATCTTGTTATGTTCCAAAGATGAGATATATTTAACAGTATTAGCATTAAAATTATATGTCCAGTTAACAAACAGTTTGCGTTTTTTATGCGCCATACGCCCGCCGATTATAATAACCTTTTTTCCTGCCAATAATTTATTATCAATTACGACTTTTTCTCCGCCGTTACCATTATCTGTTTTAATTAACCTTTTAAAATTGAGACATTCTTTGATTATAAACTTATCCTCCGTGTGCAGAGCAGAGATAAACTTATCATTAAGTAGCATTTTTTTTACGCCAATCGCAAGCATTTTATCTATTGCCAAAGAATCAATTTTAGACAAAATTTCTATTGCTAATAGTAAATGATAAAGATTTTTTACTGATAAGTCTTCTAATATTGGTTGCTGTACATTTATTAAACAATGAATTTGAGAATATAGTTTCTCTTTTTCAGAAATGCCCTTTTCTTTTTTAGAAGTCTTGATAATTGTTTGGTTGCTTTCAATCAATTTATTATCTTCTTTATCTGCGAATAAAAGAAATAAGTGGTTTGACAATATATTAACAGCATTGCTCCTGTTTGGAAAAGAGGTCTTTTTGCCCATTGCTTTTTTATAACTGCCAAGCAACATTTTTTTTACTTGTTCTGATAAGTCGGATTTATCAAATGCATTCCATAATTCTTTTGCTCTCCGTATCATATTCTTATTACGAATATCATTAGCAATTTTTTCGGCAATCAGGTTAATCTTTGCTTGCACCTCACTGTTGCGAGCTTGATAAAATAAACATTTCCAATTCTGCCAAAATATTTTATACACTAAGCCTGTGGTAAGCGTTATTCCATTTTTAGCTAATTCTTCTTTGATAATCAATTTTAAATTTTTGCGAAAAAATTGGATAAAGAAAAAAATAAGAGCAACGATTAAGAGTAAAAAAATAAATAGATTACGATAATATAATAATTCATACCGTAGCCGGTGTTTTTTAAAATGGTATTCTGTAAAAACTAATGGCCAAATCGTACTATTTTTTAAGAATCTATTAAGCATCTCTTCAGCGTTAGTGTTTATTATTTTGAAAAAAGGATTCCTATTTATCGTTCTTATTTTGTAAACATAAAAAAATAATAAAGAATAATGAAGCATAGCGGCGTTATATATAGCTAAATACTCATTGACTGTACAGATATCGTTGTAAATTTCAGCTGGTATTTCAGGATTACATCCAGTAAGAAATGAAAAATCGTTGTTATCTTTTTCAAGGTCTTTTAATTTTTTTAATATTTCAATAGTATCAACGGAGTTCATTAAATCATTAAAGGTACAAGGTTTTATGCCTGTATAAGAAATATATCCATACAAACATACATTTATCTGCAGAGTGCAAATACTATTATTTTTTTTGTAAAGAATGATTCTTAGTTTGTCATTCTCTTTCTCATCATGTAGCACATAGCCAGAACCAATTTTTTCAGATAATGGTTTTATTTGAATATCAACCTCCCATGGAAATATTTCTTTGAATTCATTAATAGTCGTTCTTATTCTATAATTTGCCATTTCATATAGATTGTCACTATTCATTGATATAATATCTTTAATTCTATACCATCCTTTTTCTAGAAATATATTTTTCTTAGTATCACTTGATTTTTTATTAACAATACGATATATTGCGACAATACTAGCAAAAATAACAATAATACATAAGATTTTTTTTATCATTTAATTTCCCTCCCTTATTAATGATAATTTTATATTTAGTGAGCAATTTATCTTTAGAAACTGCTATTTTTAAAGGTACAAAAGTTAATATGAAAGATATTCATATTAATAGTTTATTATGGACTATTATAGTAATTTTGTCAATATGTTTAAAAACACTTGACAAATATTTTAATTATGTTATACTATTTTTTCACATAGTTTTTTGACAAATATATCCAAAATTTATCAAGGATATTAGATAAAATAAAGGAGGTGATGCCTATAAGCAAAAAAGCAGTGTTATTAGGTGATTTTATTGTTAATATGATAAAAGAAAGGTCAGCTGTCGCTAAAGCTATGGCGACCGAAGAAAGGGGGGGAAGCAGTAAATTAAGGTTTCAGTATTTTATTTTCGTATTTTTTTATAACAATATTTTTTGGAGAAAAAATGAGTAAAATGAAAAAAAGAAGTAGCTTGATTTTTTGTATTATGGTAGCTGTAATCTTTTTTGGCGCTACAGCAATGGCAAGAACATATACCCTTGATGCTGATTTTGATGAAGGAACTCTCGTTGGAGTTGAACACGAAACCGTGCATGATCAGTTGCAACTTACAGAAGAGAATGTGACATTACCGTTTATTTGGGTTCCAAATATGGAGGGGACTGTTTCTAAAATTAACACAGAAACTGGAGATGAATTAGGCCGTTATTGGGTTGCCCCGCATAATGGCGACCCCTCTAGAACAACGGTTGATTTAGAAGGTAGTTGCTTTGTGGGTCTTAGATCAGCGGGAACTGTTGTAAAAATAGGCTTGTATGAAGCAGGCAATTGGATAGATAGGAATGGGAATGGCACATGTCAAACATCTAAGGATTTGAACAATGATGGCGATATTACCGGCGCTGAAATTCTTCCTTGGGGAGAAGATGAATGCGTGCTTTACGAAGTCGTTTTGATTTCTGGTAAAGAAGGCACATTCGCTCCAGGAGACTATACAGGCGGATATGACATGAACTATTGGGGTACTTCTCCAAGAGGGCTGGCAATTGATGCCAGCAACAATCTCTGGGCAGGAACGTCAAGTTCTCAAAACTATTATTATATTGATGGTGCCACAGGCGCGATTCTTCAGACAGTGGATGTTTCTCAGTGGGGACATAGCGCTTATGGAGCAGTTATTGATAAAAATGGTATTCTCTGGTCAGCTTGTCTTGGTAATCATATTTTGAGACTTGATCCGTCTAACCTTACCAACACAATAAAAATATCACTCAATCACACCTATGGAATTGGGCTTGACTATGCGGATCACCTTTTCGTTGCCGGAAATAGCAAACTGACTAAGATTGATATTAACGATATGGTTAACCCCATAATGTGGACAAAGCCAGCAAGGACAATGAGAGGTGTAGTTTGCACTTCTGATAATGATGTATGGGTAGCTGGAATGGATGCGTCAAGTCAGTATGCGGGCGTGTCTAGATATGATAACGACGGAAATTTAATTGTTACGATTGGCGGTTTTAACTCGCCTTCGGGTGTTGCTGTAGATGCAGAAGGAAAGGTATGGGGGACAAATATTAGCGATACATATATTCGCAGGATAGACACTGTTTTGAATGTTATTGATTTATCAAAAAGCGTAATAGGAAGCAGTGGACATTATACTTACAGCGATATGACAGGAATGATGTCTCGAAATATCACAACTAAGATTGGCACATGGACAGTTATTCATGACAGCGGAGTAGTAAATACTCCATGGGGATTTATTTCTTGGACAAGTCAAGAACCAGACGGAACATCTATTTCTGTTAAGGGGAGAAGTTCAAACGACTTAATTACTTGGTCAGCATGGGAAGATGCGACAAATGGTTTGTTACTTAACGCAACTTCAAATGGTCAATATGTGGAAATGGAAATAAAACTTCAAACTCAAACTGATGAATCTCCAATTCTTTATGATTTAACAGTTGAACCTCGAAATTTACCTCCGGATTGTTCAAATGCGTCTGCCAGCGAGGATTGCTTATGGCAACCAAATCATAGATTTGTACCAATTGAAATTTTAGGCGTGACTGATCCAGATGGCGATCCTATTACAATTGAAGTAAGTTCAATTACTTCAGATGAAGCAACTGCAACATGCAAAGGGACTGGAGGGAAAAAACATTCGCCTGATGCTATGGGTGTTGGGACAGATGCTCCTGAAGTAAGGCGAGAGAGATCAGGCAGAGAAGACGGAAGAGTTTATGTTATAAATTTCATTGCGACAGATGGCAATGGCGGAGAGTGTCAAGGCAGTGTAGCTGTTAAAGTGCCACACGATTATCGTCATCATCAATCTGATGATTGGGATTGTCCAGCTGTTGATAGCGGACAGATCTACGATGCTACAGCAATAAATTAGATTAGTTTATTGCTGTAAATAGTTAATGTGATGGGAATTTTTATAAAAGGTTCCCATCACGATTTAATTGATCTTTATATTTTTGAAAAATTTTTTGGTTTTTTGGAAAAAAAATAAAAAAACCGTTTAACCCCATTTGGAAAAAGTTAATATTAACTTTTTCCAATGGGGTTATTTTTTTTGGTAAAATTTGTTGCTATAATTTTTTTTAGCCAAAATCACAATCTAACGCTCTACAAATTTGAGATGGGGGAGATACAGATTGGGGGGTGATGTCTCTGTGTATTGCTTAAATAGTAAATTTAGTGTATAATATAGTTAAAATAAAATTATTACAAAATTATGCAAAATAAAAACATTTTTTTCATCTTTGGCATCTTGCAGGCGATCATTTTAGGGTTGATTGTATTTTTTATGCTTGGAATAACAAGTGTCGGAAAAGATACTTCAGTCCTTTTGAGTATTTTGTTTCCATTATTCACCCTAATTATAGAATACCTTATTTATTCTAAAAATTAAATTTATGGAAAAATCAGAACACAATATTGAAAAATGGCCTGTTCCAGCATTTTTGTTCATCGGTATTGGTGTAGGAATTCTTCTTCGCCAAGTAGCTGCTTTTGTTCTTATAGGATTAGGATTAGGGATACTTCTTATCTATTTAAAATCTAATCAAAAAAAATAGGAATTCATTTTTCAATGGACTCCAAAAAAATAACTAAATAATATTAATTTTAAAATTTTTTCTATGGAACCAAAAAAAATATTTATTGGAATATTGTTTATTGGTTTAGGCGCAATATTCTTTTTCAACAACGAAGACATGGGCAAAGGCATGGCTAAATTTTACCAGAAATTTTATAGTGAAAAAAATACAATCGTTATGCTTAAAGCCGCTGGTGTCATCCTTATTTTAGGCGGATTGGCTTTGATGTTGATAAAATAATTTAACTAAACTATGTATCTTCCCCTGCCGGCTTGCCAACCACAACCAATCTTTTTTTGCTCGTATAAATAGGCGTGCAAGTAAACAAAGTAGCCCTTGGTTTAGCAGTATTATATAAAATACTTACATCATCTGGTTCAACAATTTTGGTTTCTATCACAGTATAAGAATAGACTTCTCCAGCCCAGGTTATCTCAAATTCATCTCCAACCGCCAACTTATCCAAATCCCAAAAAGTTTTTGGACTTGGAGGTTTATATAAATAACGGTGAGCGGCTATTATCGTATTGCCCCCAATATCAGGAGACGAAGACATCGGCAAAAGCCAAGCTCCGAGACGAAGTGATGACTTTTCATCATCGCCTTCAATAATATTCATTTCAACATTGATTTTTGGAATAATAATTTTATTTATTTGGACAGATTGAACAGATTTTTTTTCATTATTTTGAGGATTTACTGAATTTTCAGAATTAACTTTATCGTTTTTGGCGACATTTTTATCTTCTTCAACAATAGAAGGCAGCCCATTTGGAAAAAATAAAACATCTTCTTGTTCAATCTTTTTATTTTCCTGACTCGGCTTGATAGTTTCAACTGCTTCAGGCGGAACGGCTAAGTTGAGTCCAGTTAATTCTTGCTCCGCATTCATTTGTCCCGTCGGATGACTGGGATCAACTGGTTTTTTAATTTCTTCCACGTCCTGTTCTATCTGCATTCCATCCGTGTCTTCCACCTCCTTTGAGGAGGTATCAGCGTGTTCCAGCAGGAGCTCCTCTTTATAAACATAAGATTCCGCATTATTTATTTTATTGGTATCTAAAGTTCCTTTAAACCTGAATCTAATAGGAAAAAATGAAATTATAAATAAACTGATTACCGCCGCAATCGCGACTAATCCAGCTCTATTTATAATTTTTTTACTTCTTAATTTTACTAATCTCATTTGCTAATTTGATTTTAAAAAATCTATTGATACTTCATTTTTATATTTTTTATTATTATTTAATAATATCAGCATAAAAATAATAGCAATGGCAAAAAGATAAATAATCCGCTTTCCAGATAATATTTCCCCTGAAGTATCAGGCAATATTTCTATGCCTAAAACCTCGCCCTTTTTAACCTCAATTGTGTGAGTATCGCTCACAATAGAATGATTATCCGCCTCTGCTGTCGCGATATTGTCATATTCGCCATTCTCAACTGATGTATCAACAAAAACAGTATAATTGATAGTTGTTGACGCGCCAGAATCCAAGTCGCCTAAATCCCATAACATTTCAGTCTGTTCAGAATTAATTTCAGTAAATCCATCTGGCAAAGAATCAATAACTATTACATTAGAAGCCTCTTTTTCTCCAATATTTTTTACAATAATATTATATAATATTTTTCCGCCAGGATTAGCAAAAGGTAGCTCGCTATCTTTGTTAATAGTTAAAATAGGTCTGCCCGGCATAATTGTAACTTCAACTTTCGCGTCATCTGTGGCTTTATTATGAGGTGAAAAACCATTAGAAACTGTAGCAGTAGCTGTGTTAATATAAAATCCTGCCGGCGTGTCATCATTAATCCTTACTTTATAATCAACAGTTTTTGTTTCCCCAATATTAATAGCGCCTAGGTTCCACTCTCTTAATTGATCTTCATAATCAGTATATTTGAATCCAGTCGGTAAATCATCTATTAAAAGCAAATCAGTTCCGTTTTGGTTGTTTATATTGCTAATCTTAATAGTATAATTTAACATATCTCCTTGAGAAGCTGATATTTTATCAACAGATTTGTCTAATAGTAAACGAGGAGAATAAGAAATTATAACTGGTCCGCAATTAACGCAAGTTGGCGGCGCGGGAATATGGCAGTTATTTGAACATCCATCGCCATCAATATCATTCCCATCATCGCACTCTTCTCCGCCATTTTTTACGCCGTCTCCGCAATAAATTAAATCTGTTAAATCGCAAACTTCACTGCATTCCTGATGATCGCCAACACCATCTGTTCCATCGCATTCTTCATTAATTTTATCGTCATTTGGAGTCTGTTTTACGCCGTCTCCGCAATAAGTTAAATCTGTTAAAGTACAAATTTCACTGCATGACTGATAATCGCCAACACCATCTGTTCCATCGCACTCTTCATTAATTTCATCGTCATTTGGAGTCTGTTTTACGCCGTCTCCGCAATAAGTTAAATCTGTTAAATCGCAAACTTCACTGCATAACTGATGATCACCAACACCATCTGTTCCATCGCATTCTTCATTAATTTCATCGTCATTTGGAGTCTGTTTAATGCCATCTCCGCAATAAGTTAAATCTGTTAAAGTACAAATTTCACTGCATGACTGATAATCGCCAACACCTTGATCGCCATCGCACTGTTCGCCATCATCTAAAATATTATTACCGCAAAATGGCAAATAATTAGCAAAATCTATATTATATATTTCAGGATCGCCGGACTGATACACAAAATTTATTTGATGCTCATTAATAGATGGATAAGTTAAAACAAATGGCTGTTTGCTAAGATTTTCTCCTTCAGAAACCGTATAATCGCCAGGAAATAAATTATTAAAAGAATAACATCCATCTTGACCAGTTGTCGCGCTACTTTGCGCGTCGCCATCTAAAATAATTTCCCACCCTGATAATTTTTCTTCGCCGATATCAATTACTCCGTTATTGTTTACGTCGCTATATTTGCAACCAAAAATAGATCCATGGCATGCTAAAGTGGAATTAGGAATAAAAATAATACCCAAAGAATAAAATACAAAAAAGAATGAAAAAGAGAATAAAACTAAATTAATAATATTCTTTTTTGTTTTCCCCCTTCTGTGATAATCCTCCAAAAAATCTATACTCTTCATATAGTTTTAAAGCGAGTTTAAAGGGACTGTTGCCAAAAAAGTGGTGTTTGGCAAGAGCCCATTAATACCCGAAAATCCGTTATATTTATTTAATAACTCAATATATCATAACAAAATAAAGATGTCAAATTTTTAGAACGCGCTACTATACTGTCCGATAAAAAATTTCAAAAAATACAAAAAACCTCTAAGTTAAGGTATAATTTAGAGGTTTATAAATTATTTTAACATTTAATACACCCATTCATGCCGAAGCCGTTTAGCATTTCCAAAACTGCACAAAACTTCATAAGGGATTGATCCGATCTGATCCGCGATGTCTCTTGCTGTGTTGCCTTTGCCTATAATGACAACTTTATCGCCAATTTTTGATTTTTTATCCACAATAACAGAAAATTGATCCATGCTTATTCTGCCTGCGATTTGCCTATTTTTTCCATTTATAATTATGGTTGCAGTCTGTTTAAAAATTGTCATCCCGCGCTTGACGCGGGATCCAGAAATTTTAAAATTAGCTGAACTAACTGGATTCCGCATCAAGTGCGGAATGACAAAAATGGCTTTTGTTGAATTTTTAGACATCCTGTTACCTAATTTTCTATTTAACCCATCAGCGTATCCAATTGGAACTATTGCTATGCTTTCGCCATTTTTTGTTGTATATGTCCTGCCATATCCAATTGAAGCTCCTTTTTTATAAGTTTTAATTAAGGCAATTTGTGTTGTTATTTCCATTATTGGCTTTAATCCTAATGATAATCCATTCCCATAAAGTTCTGGGTATCCATAAGTGGCAATTCCAGGACGTATCATATCAAAAAGTCCTGCCTCATATTCAAGAGTTCCGCCACTATTTGAGGCGTGAAAAAGAATATTATTTAAGTAGGGACACGCCATGGCGTGTCCACAAATGGCGTGTTTTAGTTCATTGAAATCAGCTATTTGTTGTTTAGTATATTCTGTATCAGCTGAATTTGGTACATCTGAAACAGGGAAGTGTGTCATTACACCAGCTAATCTAACATTTTTACAGTCTTTAATGTTATTGATAAATTTAGATGTATCACAAGCCAATATGCCAAGCCGTCCCATGCCAGTATCTATATTAAGATGGATTTTAACTATTTTATTTTGTTTTTTTGCTTCTGTGTTTAATTCGTTTAATAATTTTAGGTCAGATACAGTTTGTTCAATATTATTTTTAACAATATATGCGATGTGTTCTGATGTATAAAAAGATTGACCTAAAATGAGAATAGGCATTTTTATCCCTTCTTTTTTTAATTCATAAGCTTCTTGAAGATGTTCAACTCCCAGATAATCGCACAGCTTTTTTTGTCCCACAAATTTTGAAATTGGGATCATTCCGCTTCCATACCCGTTTCCTTTTACTGGTAAAAGAAACTTTAATTTTTTGCCAGCTTTTTTATCAGCAAATTTTTTAATTTTATTGATATTTTTTTCCAATTGTCTTAAATGAACCTTAAGAATCCCAGTTGGATATGGGCATCTTTTTTTTTCTAGTTTGTTGTAGTTGTTGATAAATTGTAATTGTTTTGCTATCATATATATATGATAATCTTTTTTAGTTAAGATTGCAATAATGTATTTAATTCATACATGCAGTTATGATTTAAAGTTTATGTAAATATTTCGGCTTAACTAAAATAAATAGTCAACAAGTTCGGATATAACGCATTAGCCAAAATCGCAAAGCGATTTTGGCTAATGCGCTGCGGTTCCCGCTGTTATCCTTGTCGCTTCGCGACTTCGGCTAACAGCGGATAAACGAAATGTCTGTCTGATGACTTTGTCATCATCCAGCCACTTCGCTTATCCGCAGCGCGTTAGGCGAAATATTACTCGGTTTTCATTTTTTATTTTTTAACTGACGGATGGAATTATTAAAATCATTCAAATCAAAGGATGAAAAGACAATCAAGTACCTTCAAAAAACAGACGATGGTCATATTATTGAAACCGGCTATTATAATTTGGATGAACATATTGTCTGTATTTCATCGCAAATTGGCTGCCAAATGGGTTGTATTTTTTGTGCTACCACAAACCCTGTAGACTCATTAAATCCGAATAAATCGTTTATTCGCAATCTAACATCAGAAGAAATTACACAACAGGTTAAAAATATTTTTTTACACCTACAGAAACAAGGCGAGTTGAAATCCAAAAAAATTTTGTTTTCATACATGGGCATGGGTGAGCCGTTTCTGAACTATGAAAATGTTGTAAATAGCATTAAAATCCTTAGCAAAGAATTTCCAAATTCAAGAGCAACTATTTCTACTATAGGGATTAATCCGACTTTAATCAAAAAAATAGGGCATGAAAAAATTGATATTACCTTAAAAGTACACCTATCGTTTCACGCGCCAAATGACAAATTGCGTAAAAAAATATTACCAAAAGCACAAAAAATACAACCCGCATTGGAGGCCTTAAAATACTTTTCGTCTGTTAGAAATGTACCAGTAAAGGTCAACTATATTTTAATCAAAGGCGTTAATGACGCACAAAAACATGCCTCACAATTATCCAATTTGCTAAAACCTTACTCATTCACAGTAAAGCTAAGCAACTTGAATGATTTTAATAATTTAAAACCATCTAACAAGAATAAATTTGATGCTTTCAAAAAAATGCTAAATTCCAAAGGAATAAAAACATGCAAATTCATTCCGACAGGTACCGACATAAAAGCAGGATGCGGACAATTGAGGCGACATTATTACGACAAAAATAAAAAATGAAAACCTGCGTCATACGTCGCCTAACACCGCAGGCTGTCGAAAAATCCCCTAAAATATTATCAAGAAATTATATAAAAAATTGTTCATTTCATCTTAAATAATTCCCTGTTTTTGCTTAAATAGAAAATTCGGGGTATAATGTAGTTATAGGCTGTTTTTAAATAAAATTAGTAATAACACTATGCAAAACAAAAATCTTTTTTCATCTTTGGAATCTTGCAGGCAACCATTTTAGGGGTTATTCTATTTTTCATACTCGGAATAACCAATATTGGAAAAGATACATCTATAGTTTTGAGTATTTTGTTTCCATTATTTACCCTAATTATGGAATACCTTATTTATTCAAAAGAATAATAGTTTTTGTTATAAAATAATTTAACTAAATATTCAAAATTATGAAAAAAAATAAATTTTGTCAAAGTTGCGGTATGCCTTTTAGCAAAGACCCTCAAGGTGGTGGCACAGAACAAGACGGCGCAAAAAGCATCAAATATTGTTCTTTCTGTTATCAAAATGGAGAGTTCACATCTCCAGAAATTGACACTCCTGAAAAGATGCAAAAATTTTGCATTGTAAAAATGAAAGAACAAGGCATGTCTAAATTTATCGCTTGGATTTTTACACGGGGCATACCAAGATTAGAACGATGGAAAAAATAAAAAAATTTGCTTTTTGTCAAAATTATAAATATCTGCTAGTATGGGACTGTTGCCGAATACCCTCCAATACGGCGGGCAGGCCTCTTTGTCCTAAATTCCCATATTTTGGTCAAATTTTCCAAAATTT
>JBHPIX010000050.1:0-4826 GCA_042568285.1 Patescibacteria group bacterium
TGATAGACACTCATAGCGCTGAAGCGGTCAAGAAGGCAACTGTATTATTTGAAGATGAATTTACAGACAATAGAAATAACTGGACTGAAAGTGATAATGAAGAGTATTTATTAGAAATTACAAATGGAAAATATATTTTTGTATATAAGAAAAAAAACTCAATCGTGATTACAACGCGTACTATTAATATTGACCAGGATAAAGATTTTCAAATACAAAGTACCTTTTTAAAAACAGCAAAGAATGTTTTTGGAAGCTTTGGCATGGTGTGGGGATATAAAGATGACTATAATTATTATGGTTTAGTAATTTCTGGTGGTAGCTATTCATATTTTAAGAATGAAAATGATACACTTATTAGTATCAGCAATTGGACAGAGTCTGATTATATTAATAAACATAATTCAACAAATAAAATAGCTATTAAAAAAACAGACAATAAATTGGAACTTTTTATTAATGACCATTTTGTATATGAATCAACGAGTGAAAAATTTTTTAGCAATGAAATTGGCTTTCTCTTTTGGCATAACAAGAGAATAGAGATAGACAATATAGTTGTTACGCAATATGATGAAAAAATAAAAACACCTATTGTCTCGCAAAGTTCTATTCCTTATGGCATTAGTGGCGGTAGCCAAATTGTTGGCAATTCATTAAGACGTTCCTATGGTCTTGGCAGCGCTTGGTTTGACGAGCATGGGAATATATATAGTATATCCTTCAGCTCTGGTGATCCTATTGGCAATTCGTTAAGCCGTATTTTTGACAATTTTTGGAGTGGCGGGTTTGCGAATATATATACTATCAGCTCCGCTATCCTAGTTGTCTCTTCCACCGCCACCCCAATTAAGCCTCCTGTAATTAGTTCTTCAACTAGCAGTTCCTCTACGAAACTCGGCGATTACGATTATTGCAAAGATAATGGACCTTGCGGTCATGGAGAAGGCGATTGCGATCCCGAGTCTAATGAGTGTGAAGCTGGTTGCACATGTGAAAATGATGTTGGCGCGGAATATGGATTTGAAGCTGGTGTGGATGTTTGTGTTGCTCCTTCTTCCAAAAAAGGCGATTACGATTATTGCAAAAAATATGGGCCTTGTGGCGCTGGAGAAGGCGATTGCGATTCTGATTCTGAATGTAAAGCTCGTTATATATGCAAAAATGATGTTGGCGCGAAATATGGCTTTGCTTCTGATGTAGATGTTTGTGTTAATTGTTGGCATTATTGTACAGCTAAAAATCCTTGCGGTGAAGGAGAAGGCGATTGCGATTCTGATTCTGAATGTAAAACTGGTTATGTCTGCGAAGATAATGTTGGTGCGGAATATGGCTTTGATGATTCTGGTGTGGATGTTTGTGTTAAAGAAGAAGATAAAATAGAACTCCGATTGTCTAATGGTTCTAAACGAACAATGACCCAAGAGGAATTAGCAGGAGAATTGGTTGCATCTTCTATTGAACATAAAAAGGAAAGAGATGATTTAGAAAAAGCGATCAAGCTTCAGCAGGATAATTTTACTGCAGATAGTCAGAAATTCGCTTCATATAATGGAGATCCAGATGTTATAAAAGGGTGTGATCCACGTGTTGGATATTGCGTACAGGCGAAAGGAGTTAACTGGCAGAAAGATTATAATAACACTTGGGGAAAAAAAGAAAAAGTAGAAGTAGGTATTAATATCTCTGGCGCATATTCATTAGATCAACCCGGTAAAGATTTTTGTGAAGTAACTGGCAATTTTACAGTGCCTCTCTATATATTTAATAATTACATGAAACCAGTTGATTTCATTGCAGATTTTAGCACAGGTTCTAGCGGTAGACTTGAGATGAAGTCTTTTGGGAAAAGTGTTTGGTCGTTTCCAATTGAATATAGAGATTCTAAGGATCTGTTTAAAGAAGAAATAGTAAGCGTATCTAAATGGTGTCGGTTCCCGGTTGGTCCTATATATATAAAGGTAGAATTAAAAGCAGTGGGCGAGATTGGTGTAATTTATGACTTATCTATGGCCGTAAACAAGCTAGATAATTCGTTTACCCCATGGGCAGAATTCTCTTGTGAAGGAAGCGCAGCTGTGGATTATTATGTAGCAGCAGTTGGTCTTGATGCGAATTTGACCTTACTTAATGATAGAGTTCCTATACAAGCTAAAGCTACTTTGTTGAATCCTGGTAATAGCTCTGAATATAAATGCGCTTTCTCGGTGAAAAATGAATTAGAGACGCTTAACGGAGATATTGGGGTATTTGCTAAAATAGACTTGGGTTTTGGTTTTTGCGACGAAACCATGCATACTATGGGTTGGATTAAGGATATATTTGATGATGTCGACCAGGGTCTTGAGGATATATATGATTATGTTAAACAGGGTTCTGAAGATGTTGCGGACTGGGGTAAGGATCGGATCTGTGAATTTTTAACAAACCGGTATAGAATAATATTTTTTAAATGGGACGGGATAACGCATGAATGGTCTCTAATCAATAATGAAATCCTTAGTTATACCAAAGGTGTGGGAATTACTGGTATTGTGATTAAAAAACCTGATGATCCTCCTCCTGTTATTGTTATTCCTACTGTTCCACCCATCATTGAAAAAATACCTAAAATTATAGGTTCTTTTCGTGCTCATAATGGGCAATATCTTTATGCTGAGTCCGGCGGTCGTATGAGTATACGGAATGTTGCAGGTAATCGCCCTTTAGGCGACTGGGAAAAGTTTGGGCTCATTGATTTGGGAAACAATAAGATAGCACTTCGTGCTCATAATGGACAATATGTTTGTGCTGAGTCCGGTGGTGGACGGGAGCTTGTAGCTAATCGGGATAATATAGGTGATTGGGAAAAATTTGAGCTCATTGATTTGGGAAAAAACAATAAGATAGCACTCCGTGCTCATAATGGACAATATGTCACAGGTGGAGTGGAGGTTGTAGCTATGAGCTTTAATTGCCCTTACGATGTAAATTTCAGCCGGGAAGCATTTAGTCTTATTTGCAATGGGCAGATTGTAACTACAATTAAATGACGAGTTAAAGATAGTCCCAGAAATTGATATGTTTGTGATAGATATTGATTGACATAGTGATCTGCGTTTTGCTTTTAGTCTAGGGGAGAGTGTATGTCGCCAATAAGCACGAATGTGACTAACTGCTACTGGTGCTATAAGTAGTGGGAGGTTGAGAAGCATTTTGATTTTTTTTAATAGGCGATTGGGAAACTTTTAAAGTTACCTATATTCAAGGCCATTAGGAAATGTAGAGGTAGGTATTTAAGATAATCTTATGAAGAAACTGTAGGGGCTTGATTTATCAAGCCCCTACAGTAAACGACAATTTAGGAGAAAAAAATGAAAGTAAGAGAAAATTTGTTTTTAATTATTCCTTTTCTATTCATTTTACTTTTAGCCATCTTTTGGTGGTGTAAAATAAATAGACCTTTCCTGCCGGATAAGGTTGGAAAAGATAGCAGTTCAAGTAAAATTATTTCTGATAATAATGATTTGAAACAGCAAGACATAGAAAGGATCAAGGTTCCTGCTGATGAGAAGTTACCCAAAATATTCTATCAATATGAAGAGGGTGATCACTATAAATATAAACTCAATTAACACAAACATCTACATCAGAAGCAAAGCCATATTTCGCGCCAACATCATTTTTGCATATATAACGAGCTTTACATTCAGAATCAGAATCGCAATCGCCTTCTCCAGCGCCACAAGGCCCATATTTTTTGCAATAATCGTAATCGCCTTTTTTGGAAGAAGGAGCAACACAAACATCCACACCAGCTTCAAATCCATATTCCGCGCCAACATCATTTTCACATGTGCAACCAGCTTCACACTCATTAGACTCGGGATCGCAATCGCCTTCTCCATGACCGCAAGGTCCATTATCTTTGCAATAATCGTAATCGCCGAGTTTCGTAGAGGAACTGCTAGTTGAAGAACTAATTACAGGAGGCTTAATTGGGGTGGCGGTGGAAGAGACAACTAGGATAGCGGAGCTGATAGTATATATATTCGCAAACCCGCCACTCCAAAAATTGTCAAAAATACGGCTTAACGAATTGCCAATAGGATCACCAGAGCTGAAGGATATACTATATATATTCCCATGCTCGTCAAACCAAGCGCTGCCAAGACCATAGGAACGTCTTAATGAATTGCCAACAATTTGGCTACCGCCACTAATGCCATAAGGAATAGAACTTTGCGAGACAATAGGTGTTTTTATTTTTTCATCATATTGCGTAACAACTATATTGTCTATCTCTATTCTCTTGTTATGCCAAAAGAGAAAGCCAATTTCATTGCTAAAAAATTTTTCACTCGTTGATTCATATACAAAATGGTCATTAATAAAAAGTTCCAATTTATTGTCTGTTTTTTTAATAGCTATTTTATTTGTTGAATTATGTTTATTAATATAATCAGACTCTGTCCAATTGCTGATACTAATAAGTGTATCATTTTCATTCTTAAAATATGAATAGCTACCACCAGAAATTACTAAACCATAATAATTATAGTCATCTTTATATCCCCACACCATGCCAAAGCTTCCAAAAACATTCTTTGCTGTTTTTAAAAAGGTACTTTGTATTTGAAAATCTTTATCCTGGTCAATATTAATAGTACGCGTTGTAATCACGATTGAGTTTTTTTTCTTATATACAAAAATATATTTTCCATTTGTAATTTCTAATAAATACTCTTCATTATCACTTTCAGTCCAGTTATTTCTATTGTCTGTAAATTCATCTTCAAATAATACAGTTGCCTTCTTGACCGCTTCAGCGCTATGAGTGTCTATCA
>JBHPIX010000052.1:0-4556 GCA_042568285.1 Patescibacteria group bacterium
TCTGTAATTTAGTTTTTAAAATTTTCGCTAAAGGTTTCTCATCTTCTACTATGAGGATTTTTTTTTGTTGTAGCATAGTTTGTTTTTTGTAATATTAATTATTTCATTAATCTGTTTTATGATTTTAGGATTAGGCGCTATATCTGTTGCTTTTAACCCTTGAAAACAAAATGAGTCAATTATTTCTATCCCCCATTTTTTTTAAAATTTTCTCCATATCGTCTTTTATGAAACATTCCGCGACTTGATGGTCTCGCAAACATCCTTTACAATATTCAATTTTTTTATCTCTTAAATAAATTATCTCTTTTTCTCCTGACAATTCATTAGATAATTTATTTAAAATAAAATCAGTATTGCCTTTTCTAGAACTTCCTGAAATTAGTAAGATTTTGTTCATATTTTTTTAATTTAATAACCATTTCCATACAGGCATAACTGTTATGGTGAAGTTGTCGCGTTTTATAATATCTTCCTGATTGTTGGTTAAAATTAATCCATTTTTTAACTTAAATTTATCCATAGCTCCTATCAATCCTTTAATTTCTCTTTCAGTATTGTATTTTGATAAAATATGAGTGACCTGTATGGCTTGTTGTATTTTTGTTTTTTCTTTTATTATAAAGTCGCATTCTTGTTTATCTTTGAAAAAATAAAGTTCTTGCCCCCTCCTTTTTAATTCCAGAAAAACTAAATTTTCTAGCAGATTGCCTTTGTCGTCAAAAAAGGAAAAAGCAATAGTGTTTCGCATGCCATTGTCAATCGTATATATTTTTTTATCAGAAATATATTGTTTTTTTAACGAATAATCATATTTATATAATTCAAAAACAAGAAAGCTTTCTTGCATAAAATCAATATAATTTTTAACGGACACAGCGCTTTTAAAAGCCAAAATATTTTTTAGCGAATTATAACTTAATTCTTTTGTGAAATTAGCAAACAAAAAATTAGATAATTGTTTAAATGCTTTTACTTCTCTAATATTAAAACGAACTAGGAGGTCTTTATAAAGAATATCTTCATAGATCCTTTTTAAAAATTCATTGTCGTTATATTTAATGAATTCAGGAAATCCGCCATTAGCCAGATAAAAATCAAAATTTTTAAGAATGTTTATTTTGTTTTGTGTTTCCTTATTTTTGTAATCTATTTTTTTATAATCTAAAAATTCTTTAAAAGAAAATGGGTATAAATTTATTTTAAAATATCGTCCTGTTAAATGCGTCGTTAATTCTGAACTCAGTAATTTAGCATTAGACCCAGTTATAAATATTTTATATCCTTCCTCGTAGATCCGTCTTGCGAAACGTTCCCAATTTTCTACATTTTGTACCTCATCTAAAAATATTGTTTTTGCTTTATGCATCTTCTGGAAGACCGTCATTAAGTTATCAAAATCTTGGACATTAAAATCTATCAATCTTTCGTCATCAAAATTAAGGTAGTAAAAATTATCAAAATATTTTGAAAATTGCGATAGTAATGTTGATTTGCCACATCTGCGAATGCCAGAGATAACTGTAATTTGCTTAGTGTTTAAATATTTATCAAATTTAATATCTCGGGTAACGCCAGAATCCTTTTTTTTGAAATTTTTTAGTTGTTCTATGGCTATTTCTTCTAATTGAGGTAAATTTGTCATAATTATCAATATTAGTAATGTTGATAAATGTAAATTATCAATATTAGTAATATATACCATTTTTAACCTTTTGTCAAGCCGTAAAAATCTGTTTAACCGCTTCCTCTAATGTTCCAACTTTTATATTCCCAGAAGAGGTAGAGGTTTTTTTATTTTTAGGGCAAATTATATTTTTAAATCCTAATTTTGTTGCTTCTGTTATTCGTTTTTCATGTTGAGAAACTTGCCTTATTTCTCCTCCTAATCCGACTTCGCCGAAAGCTACTGCGCCATTATGTAAAGCTATATTTTTTAACGCTGAAATTAAAGCGAGGCACACAGCTAAATCAGCGGATGGTTCTTGTATTTTAAATCCGCCCACAATATTTAAGTAGACATCTTTATTTCCAAAATTTAATCCCATTCTTTTTTGTAAAACAGCCAACAATAATTGTAATCTATTTAAATCATATCCAGATACTTTCCGTTGAGGGTATCCAAAATGAGTAGTTGTAGCAAGCGCTTGTATTTCTATCAAAAATGGTCTAGTTCCTTCCATAACAGAAGCAATAATTGTGCCGGGCAGTTTTTCTTTATGCTCTTCCATAAATAACGCCGAAGGATTTTTAACTTCTTGAAGCCCTAACGAGCTCATTTCAAAAACGCCTATTTCATTTGTTGATCCAAAACGATTTTTTACTGTCCGCAGTAATCTGTAAGTATGATATCTCTCGCCTTCTAAATATAAAACAGTGTCCACAAGATGCTCTAAAGTTTTTGGACCTGCAACAGATCCATCTTTTGTTATATGTCCGATAATTATAATTGCTGGATTTTTATCGTCAGAATTTTCTGGCGAAGATGAAATCGGCATTTTAGCTACACCCATCAATTTAGCTGTAGCAGCCCTAATTTGCGATACATTTCCGGCCTCAGCTGATATCTCATTTGAGTAAACTGTTTGTATTGAATCAATAATTGCTAAAGCTGGTTTATGTTTTTGTATTGCTCCGCATATTGATTCTACATTTGTTTCTGATAAGAATTGAACTGCTTGCGAGTTTATTTTTAGTCTGTCCATTCTTAGCTTTATTTGTTCAGCAGATTCTTCGCCTGAAACATATAGAACATTTACATTTTCTACATTAGCAAGAGGCGGAACATTTACACTCCTCCCCTTAATAAGTGGGGGGCAGGGGGGGGTATTTAGTTTTTCCGCGATCTGTAAAACAATAGTTGATTTCCCAATCCCAGGTTCTCCGCCTAATAAAATCAAACTGCCTGGCACGATGCCTCCTCCAAGAACCCTATCAATTTCTTCAATACCAATTTTGATTCTTTCAGCTTCACCGCCTTTTATATCTGATAAATTAACAATTCTAGCATTGTCTGGATATGCGCTGGTTTTATTTTTACCAGCGCCAGCTTCGTTTGGTTTTTGTGTTTCTGCAACAGTTCCCCATGCGCCGCATTCCGAACATCTGCCTTGCCATTTAGGGAATTGACCGTCGCATTTTGAGCATATATAAATTGTAGATTGTTTTGACATAAATAGTGTTAATACCCCCCTTCCGCCACTCCCCCCTTAATAAGGGTGGATGTTTTAAAATTTGTCATTTGACATTGTTTGGAAATTAGAAATTTAAAATTAGAAATTTTCCCCAGTTACCTCCCAATTACATACATATTGCCGCCTAAATTTTTTACCATCCCTTTCATCTCCATTAACATCAGCGCGCCGCTTAATTTTGATACATTTATTTTAACATTTCTGCTAATCGCGTCAATATGTAGAGGGTCATCATTTAAAGCTGATAAAATAATTTTTTCTTCTTCTGATTCAGGTATAATTTTTTTATTTTCACTATGCGCGATAACTTTTTTGAAATCCAAAATTTCTAAAATGTCTTCAGCAGAAGTTATCAAATGAGCGCCTTTTTTTAGTAAAATGTTTGTGCCTGCTGAAGTTTCTGAAAATATATTTCCAGGCACAGCGAAAACTTCGCGATTTTGATCCAAAGCTGTCTTTGCGGTTATGAGCGCGCCTGATTTTTCAGCTGCTTCTATTACTAAAACTCCAAGAGAAAGACCTGAAATTATTCTGTTTCTTTGAGGAAAATTATAATGCAATGGAGGTGTTCCGGCAGTGTATTCTGAAATTATAATGGAGTTGCTATCTATAATTTTTTGCGCAAGGTATCTGTTGTGTGATGGATAAATGTTTGCCTTATCAAGACCAGAACCTAAAACAGCAACTGTTTTTCCTTTAACTTCTAATGCTGAAGAATGGGCGATTGCATCTACGCCTAATGCTAACCCGCTTATTATAGATATCCCATTTTTAGCTAAATTTTTTACTAAAAAAGCCGTAGTTTGTTCTCCATAAGAGGAAAATTTTCTAGATCCAACTACTCCAACGGCAATATCATTTAATATTTCAATGTTTCCTTTATAATAAATTATAGCAGGCGCGTCATATATTTCTTTAAGCAATTTTGGATATTTTTCATCTTTTACGGTAATAGCTTCTATTTTTTCTTTTTCTAATATTTCGTATTCTTTATCTGGATTGATAGCTTGTCTTTTTGATATTAATTCTTCCGCGACATTTTGTTGAAGTCCAGCTTTTATATATTCATCGCAAGAAGCGGAAAAAGCAGTTTCCATATCAGGAAAATACGAAGACAGTTTTTTAAACCGAATGGCGCCGATAATATTAGTTTTAGCTAACGCATTCCAATATTTTAGGTCATTTTGCATAGTTATTTAAGTTCATTATTTATAGTATCTTATTTTAATTAATTTATCAAACTGCTTAAATTAAAAAACTCCCATAATGTTTTATAATAGAGAGCTTAATTGATAGCTTAACAAATAATTGATTGATTAATTAAAATTTTCCATAGCTTTTTCTGCCCCTTTTTCCACGATT
>JBHPIX010000051.1:0-4642 GCA_042568285.1 Patescibacteria group bacterium
GTATCTGTATCTTTTGAGTCTTTTTTATTCTTACTGATATTCGCAACTATTTGCTTTTCCTGATCATTAAAGCTAACTAATTTATTATCATATTCATCTTGAGTAATTATTTTTTCTCTTTTTTTATTTAACCGCTCAAGCTCTTTTTTACCGTCATCCTCTTTTTTCTTATCTTTTTTCGTTGGACCGCCTCCAAAAGGTCTTGCTAACGCGCTAGTTGCTACTGCTTCTTGAATGCCTTTCCGCCAAAAAAGTCCGCGCAATTTTTGGTCAACAAAATCTTTTGTTCCAAAAGAACCTGCTAAGCCAGTAAGCCCTCCTGCTTTGCTTAAAGAACCCGCGCGCGCATACATAGCTGTTATATCCTCTTTTTTCTTTTTTTCAAAACCTCCTTTTATATCGCCCCATTTCCTTTTTACATTCAAATCCTGACCAGTTCCTCTTAAAACTACATTAGCTAACATGCCGCCTGCTTTCTTAACACCTGTCATCTCTTCAGTTTTAAATCCTTTACCTGTTAATCCTCTTGACTGCAACCTATTAACCCAATCTGTCGCGCCAACCGCCCCTTCTTGCAAAGTATTTATAGTATTCCCCGCAAAATTTCCAGCCATTCCGCCGATTGTTTGCGCTACCATAAGTCCGCCCAAAAGCATAGCTATGGCGATTATAAATTTAATCATATGGTCGGTGCTTCCAGCAACAGTAATTCCAGCTTGCGGAGTGTCCTTGCTTAAATTCATCGCCTTCTCCTGTGGAGAAAGATCTTCAAAACTTTTACCTGTTGTTAAATCCGTAAATGTAGCTGTCTTGCTTAAAGATACAAATGAAAGCCATAAGAAAAAAGCGATAATTGGTCCGATTGTCACATATTTGATAAACTCCGACCACCACTTGCTCGCATAGTTCGCGCCACCTGGAAATGTGCTTAACAAATAAGCCAAAGGAGACAACACAACATAAATCCAAAGCATAACCATTCTTTGAACTAAAACTAATAACAGAACTAAAATTGTGGCAAGAGCTACAATAACATAAATCAAAACTAGAATATATGAAGCAGCCATTGTGGCAAAACTTATCTCTGTCGTCTGAGCCGCATTACCTTTTAAAGCCCCTAATAAATCCTGTATGCCAAGAATTTTTGTTAAATACCCAGCCCCTAACTTACCAAAATTATTTATAAATGTAAGCATTATCACCTGCGAAACATCAATAAATAAACCGCATATCATTTTGCTAAAATTAATCAAAACAGTCATAATCAGCAATTTCGTCAGAATCCGCGAATAATGATAATTTTCTATACCTAAAACAGTGCCAACTGTCATTACTAAAAAAATAACAATAAAAAATATATTACATAGATCACGAACAATAAACCAACCAGTCGCCACAGCTGGAGCATCAATGAAATTATTATATTTTGCCACCACAAATAAAAGATACATCAAAACAGCCAGAAGCTGTCCGCCCACCCATACAAACAATTGCACTACATGTCCAACTAGCTGATTAACTCCATCTCCTACGACATTAAGTACTTTTTTAGTTGTCCCGCCTACCCCTTCCTGCGCCTCCGCTATTCTAACCCCCATCCGCGAAAAACACAAAAGAGAGCCGACTGCTATAACGGCGAGGAAAAGGCAGAAGAGGGTTCTTTTGTTGCGTCTAAAAAATTGCATTTATTAAAAACGTTTTATTTTCTTAGTTCCCCCCTTTTTAAGGGGGGTCAGTCCGCCTTTCCGCCTCGGCTCGCTCCGCTTCGGATTGCCTAAGGCGAGACGGGAGCTCGGCGAGACAGGGGGGATTCTTTTATTCTTTTTTAAAACATCCCCCTGTCCCCCCTCATAGAGGGGGGCACTTGCTAACACATTTTATCTTAATTAACTAGGTTAGCTAGAAATTCCATCAACCAACCATTTCCCCGCCTCTTTAACCATTTCCACCTCAACCTCCTCATAAACAACTCTTACATCATCATTTTCTTCTATTTTTTTCTGACACATTACTCTCAAGACAGCGCTATTTGCGTCAATATTTTTTATATTTGAACTTAATGCTTTTGTTGAAACACCATAAAAACCAGTAACTGTGTCCATCGCCCCGCATTTTCCAGTAGAAACAAGTCTATCTATCTCAATTTTCATCGCATCTGTTGATAAAATTTTTAAAGAAATCAAATTTTCGCAATTACTATCACTGGAATAACTACCCCAACGTTCCACAAAAGAAGATGCAAAAGTCTTTAAATTCTGTTGCTCTATTTCTTCTTCAGATAGCTCCACTTTCTCGGAAACATCCCCCTCGCCTCGCTGGAGCTTTAGCGAAGCGGGCTGTCCCCCCCTCACTGAGGGGGGCACTAGCTGACCCAGTTTCTATAGTTCCCTCCTTTTCAAGGGGGGTAAGGGGGATTCCCCCTTTTCCAATTAAATTCGTGTCTCTCCCAATCCAAACCAATAACATCACTATAATTGCGAAAAACAGAATAGCTATAATTGTGATTATAATTTTATTTTTTTTTGACATATAACTAACGGTAAAAGCGCGAAACAGAACGGGAAACACACGAACTATAAACTAAATTTTTTTGCGTTTTAATCGTTCTATTTCGTATCTTTTGTATAATGATATTACTTTAAATTGCGCCCATTCTGTCATCCCGCGCTTGCCTCGCCGATTCGGCGGGCTTGACGCGGGCTCCAGATTAGATCCCGCATAAATGCTTCACATTTTGCGGGATGACAAAGGTATAATTTAAAGTAGTACTACTGTATAATTTAAATTTTTGTAATTTTACATCTTAATTCGCGCTTTTCGTGTTTATAGAATCATCAAACTCTTTCTTAGCCGCCTCAATTTCTAAAATCTGTTGAGGATCTGATGTAATAATTTGATCTTCTGTATAAGACGCTACTACTTTAATAGCCGCATGCTTATTACCAGCGAAAAATATTCCTTCACCTACAGCGCACTCTAAAAGAAGATATTTTTCTCCTTGGGTAAGCAAAAAAGTTTTTTGAACCAAATCAATTGAAGCTGGCGACTGTTTCATAAGTAGCTGTAAAGATGAATTATTCACAATTGCCTGTCCATAAGGAGAAACTAAAAAATCGTTCACATCTTGAGTTATAGTTGTTACGCCTAAATAATATTTTCTGCATCTTTTTACTAAAGCGTATATAAACTTAGCTGAATCATCTCTCTGCATAAGCCACCACGCCTCGTCAATTACCATAATTCTTTTTTTCATCTGACTTCTCACAATGTTCCATATATAATTAACAATTGTATAAATTGCGATAGGTCTAAGTTCGTCTTCTAAATCACGGACACTAAAAATAACAAGCTGATTATCCATATCCACATTAGTCGGACTGTTAATCAATCCCGCAAATGTTCCTTCTGTATATTTTTTAAGCCGTTGAGCTAAATCGGTACCACCTTCCATGCCCTCCAGAATCTCCTGCAAATCCTGCATAATAGGAGGTTCTATTTTAGACAAATCAGCATCTGCTGTAATGTCCTTTTTACCGTAAGTTTCTAAAAGAGCCCTATCAATTAATGAATCTTCTGTGTGTGTGAATTCACCTAACATAATCCTGATCAAACCCTTTAATGTAATAACAGCGCTTCTAATAATATCGCTTGTACTCACCTCGTCCCCAATCATTCTAGGTAAATCAAAAGGGTTTATTTTACCTGCGGAATTCAATGAAATATTTATATATGTCCCTCCAACAGAATCAGATAAATGTTTATATTCTTTTTCAGGATCAATTACAATTACATCAGTCCCCAGCATTAAACTTCTCAAAATTTCTAATTTTATAGCATAACTTTTCCCAGCGCCTGAAGTCGCGAAAACAACTGAATTAGCGTTTTGCAAAGAAAATCTATCAAAAAGTATCAAACTGTTATTATGACGATTTATTCCATACAAAATTCCGTTATCTGATGTAAGTTCTGAAGAAATAAATGGAAAAGAAGAAGCGCATGGAGATGTATTCATATTGAAAACAATCTGCAAGTCATCATTAGCAAGAGGCATTGTTGAATTAAATCCCTGCTCTGCTTGGTATAAAACTTTTCGCGAATAAACTAATTTACCTCCTAACATAGATTCAATATCTCCACTCATCCTTTCTAATTCTTCTTTTGTGTCAGTATAAATTGTTATATATAAAGCATACTGGAAAAAATGCTCTATACCCTGCGTAAGTTGATCCCTCAATCCTTCAATATCTTTTAAAGCAGTTTCTCTAATAGGATCCCTTGGAGAACCTTTATCAGCATCTGCCATCAACTGCGCCTCCAAAATGCCGACTTTATTTTTAAGTTGCTTTAAAATAACATCTGCTTTTACCGGGTAAAAAAACATAGCTACATCAACTGTAGCGTTAATATTAATAATCGGCGCAAACCAACCCACGGTAATATACCGTGGATAATTTATCACAAATATAGTTCGGACAAATTTATTGCCTAACTTTATAAAACTTGGACTAACTTTAAGCGCGGACGGAGCAATAATATCTTTTATTGAAACTGCTCCTTTTCTATAAAACCGTTCTTCCTCTATAGTAATCTTCTCTTCTTTAACAGTCATCTCAGGCTTATTGTTTTTGTTTGCCTCCTCTTG
>JBHPIX010000053.1:0-4425 GCA_042568285.1 Patescibacteria group bacterium
CACAATCCGTGCTAATTCGTATTTTAATACATTCCCATCCGCAATCTTCTGAATTTCAGAAATGACAGCTTTTCCAGAAGCATCATCAAACAAATGTTTGTATCGTCCCTGATGTTTTAAATATTCTTCAACTTTAGGCCGTTTTTTAGGATATGACATTACTTTTACCAATTTTCCATTTACAAATTCCACCACCGGATAAAGTCCAGTTTTCTGCGCCAGCTTGCCTAATTGAATTGTCATATTAGATTCTGATTTCCAGCCCGGCACGCATGAAGTTAAAATTTGCAAATATGTCGGACCTGGGGTGGCAAGAGCTTTTTTAACTTTCTGCTGAATGTCTAAAGGATAAGCGCAAGTGGATGTCGCCACATATTTCAAATTATGCGCCAACGCTATAGCAATCATATCCTTTTTATGTAAAATATTTCCTTCTGAATCTTCTCCGCACGGCGCGGTTGTAGTGCTTGCTCCCAAAGGAGTAGCTCCGCTTGCCTGAACCCCGGTATTCATATACGCTTCGTTATCATTACATTAATCGTTATATTTTTAATAATACTTATAGGTATTATTATTGAGGGAGCAATGGATAGATTTTATTATCCAAAACCTTTTACTGGGCAGACTGATTGTATGATAAAATGCGCAGAAATTATTCCTAAGGATGACGCATCTGAAATTACTTCAGGGGAATTAGAGAATGGGTGTTATTACGGGTATATAAGTGAAAAAAAGAAGAATACTCCTAATAATTGGATACATTCTCATTATCAGACGAAGAGCGCTCGATGGTGTATGCCGACAAGAAGCAGTGTCAAACAGTGCGACTGTGATAAATTTTAAAAGTTGATAATGTGATATGAAATTAAATCAAAAAGAGAGCCAATTACATAAGGACTAACAATAATTTATAATAAATTAAATAATAAGATCTTAATCCAGACTGACGAAGAATCGTCATCCAGTGAGTAACATGGCATTATGTATAATAACTGGATCCCGCATAATCGTTGCTACGATTTGCGGGATGACAAAAAAGATTCTTAGCCAGGCTGTGAGGAGGGAATTAAGACAATATGATTTTATTCAGCTCAAAATTCATCAAATTTTTCAATCAAGTTGACAACAAAGATGTTGGTATAGTTGGCGGTAAAAACGCTTCTTTGGGTGAAATGTATACTAAGCTTTCTAGAAAGGGAATTAATGTTCCTTATGGCTTTGCGACAACAGCTTATGCTTACAACTATTTTTTAAAGATGGCTGGAATCAAAAAAGAAATACAGCAAATTTTAAAAGGTCTTAACACTCATAATATTCGTGATTTGGCAAAACGCGGCAAAGCTGTTAGGCAGACTATTTTAAACGCGCCGTTTCCTGAAGTATTAGAAAAAGATATTCTTAAAGCGTATAAATCTTTAGAATCTCTTTATGGAAATGATTTTGCTGTGGCTGTCCGCAGTTCAGCAACAGCGGAAGATCTTCCAGACGCTTCTTTCGCTGGACAGCAGGAAACATATTTGAATATAACAGGAGAACATGATTTACTTGACGCAAGTAAAAAGTGCATGGCGTCATTATTCACTAATAGGGCTATTTCATATAGAGTAGATAAAAAATTTGATCATTTTAATATAGTGCTTTCAATTGGAGTTCAAAAAATGGTTAGGGCAGATGTTGGAACAAGCGGTGTTATGTTCACAATAGACACAGAATCAGGATTTAAAGATGTAGTTTTAATAAACGCGATTTATGGGCTTGGAGAATACATTGTGCAGGGACGAGTTACTCCCGATGAATATTATGTTTTTAAAAAAACTAATACTATCATTTCAAAAAATATTGGAACAAAAAAAGAAAAATTAGTTTACGCGACAGGCGGAAACAAGCCGACAAAAAACGCAATGGTTACACCAGAAGATCAAAAGAAAATAGTTCTTTCTGACAAAGAAATTTTAAAGTTAGCTGAATGGGGTATGATGATAGAAAAACATTATCACAAACCAATGGACATTGAATGGGCTAAAGATGGCAAAGATGGAAAATTATATATAGTTCAAGCTAGACCTGAAACTGTGCATTCACAAAAAAATCCAAATGTTTTGGAAGAGTTTATTCTGGAAAAAACCAATAAGTCTAAAGTGATTGTGGAAGGCAAAAGTGTAGGAGCAAAAATTGGGCAGGGTAAAGTTGATATTATAAAAGATGTGGAGCAGATTTCAAAATTTCAAGATGGTTCTGTTTTAGTAACTGAAATGACTGATCCTGATTGGGAGCCGATTATGAAAAAAGCGGCTGCTATTGTTACTAATTCAGGCGGCCGAACTTGTCACGCGGCGATTGTATCTCGCGAATTGGGAATACCATGCGTTGTTGGAACTGTAAATGGCACGGAAAAAATAAAAAATAAACAGGAAATTACAGTAAGTTGCGCTGAAGGCGAGACTGGATATATTTATAAGGGTATTATTCCTTATAAACTTAAAAAGACAAATTTGAAGAAGTTAAAGAAATTAAAAACAAAAATAATGATAAATTTGGGAGAGCCTGATTCAGCTTTTACCACTTCATTTATTCCGAATGACGGAATCGGATTAGCTCGCGAAGAATTTATTATAAATAATTATATTAGAATACATCCGCTGGCTTTAATTGAGTTAGACAAAAAAGGTAAAAAGGCTGGTAGGGTAAAAATTTCAGTTTCTGACAAAAAGAAAATAGAGGAATTAACTTTTGGATATAAAACTAAAAAAGATTTTTATGTTGAGAAATTGGCTGAAGGCATAGCTAAAATTGGAGCCGCATTTTATCCAAAAGATGTTATTGTTAGATTTTCTGATTTTAAATCAAATGAATACGCGAACCTAATTGGAGGAAAATATTTTGAACCAAAAGAAAATAATCCTATGATTGGCTGGCGAGGAGCTTCTAGATATTATGATCCAAAATTTAGACCAGCTTTTGATTTGGAATGCCTTGCAATCCGTAAAGTTCGCGAGGAAATGAAATTGAAAAATGTCAAAGTTATGGTTCCATTTTGTCGGACTATAGATGAGGGATTGAAAGTTTTGGAAATTTTAGCGCAAAATAAATTGTATGGCAAATGTTATATTGAATATTTGAAGAAAAATAAAAATAAAATTCCGAAGAGCTTTACAGATAATCCTGATTTAATGAAACCAGCATTTTTGAGAAGGAAGAAATTAAAATTAGAAAAAAATGATCTTATGGACATTTATGTGATGTGCGAAGTGCCTTCAGATGTCATTTTAGCGGAAGAATTTGCAACAATTTTTGACGGATTTTCAATTGGAAGCAATGATTTGACGCAATTAACATTAGGCGTTGATAGAGATTCTCAAATAGTAAGTCATGTTTATGATGAGAGAAATAAAGCGGTAAAAGAATTGATTAAGGATGTGATAGCTGTTTGCAAAAAATGCAAAACAAAAATTGGAATCTGCGGACAGGCGCCAAGCGATTTTCCTGATTTTGCGAAGTTTTTAATAGAACAGAAAATAGATAGCATTTCTTTGACATCTGATACCGTCCTGAAACTGCGAATGGAGTTGGGGCGGAAGAAGAGGTAGACGGATTGTAATAAAATTATAACAATTTCGTCTATATAAGTAGGGTGGGATTTTGTCATTTAGTGCGAATCGAGTTCGTTATTGTCATCCCGCGCTTGACGCGGGATCCAGTATAGAGTCCGTATTAAGCAACTAATGATATCCTTAGGAAATATAAAGACTGAAATTCTAATAATAATATGAATAAAATTGAAAAAAATAAAATATATATAGAAGATCGTAATCTTAAATATTACCCTGTAACAGAAGGCGAGTTAAATAATTTAAGAGGAGTAGATATTTGGGCATCTCTAATTTTAGCATTTGCAGGGATTATTTTAGGATGGGCGGGAAGTTATAATGGGGATAAAAAATTTTTTTATATTGGATCGTGGGTTGTGGGAGGTTTATTATTTATAATTGCTATTTTCTTGTTTTTCAAGAAGCGAGGCTTGATTAAAAAAATAACAGAAGAAGGATTAACTATTATAAGAGCAGAATGGAAGAGTGAAAATAAAACAAAAGATGTAAAAAGAATATTAAAAAAGTATGTAGGAGAAGATAATACATTGTCTATACCTGCTTCAACTGATTTTTTAGGAGAAATAAATGAAGGACACAAAAAAACTTTAAAGATTTTATATAGAATAAATAAAAAAGTAGAAGTAAAAGAGTTTAAAGAAGATTCCCAAGTTAATTTGTCATTTGTGGATCCCGCGTCAAGCGCGGGATGACAAATAGTGAAATCGTATGTGCGAGTATGTTATATAAGAAATATTATGTTTACATATTAGCAAATAGGCGCAATGGTACTTTATATACAGGAGTAACATCAGAATTGAAAGCGAGAGTTTGGAAA
>JBHPIX010000054.1:0-4096 GCA_042568285.1 Patescibacteria group bacterium
CCCAAGCTGTTCAGCTATTTTTTCACTCGCCTTTTCAGTCCCCTTCTTATATACTTCCCATTTTTTTTCATCCCAAATTTCCAAACGATTATAAAGACCCGCGATAACTAATTTTTTACCCATTCCAGCGTATTTCCTTAAATAATCAGGCAAAATAATTCTTCCCTGCTTATCTAAAGAAACATCCATAGCGCCAGCAAGCATCAACCTTGCAAAAGCTCTAGTATTTGCCTGGCTAATTGGCAAATCAGCTAATTTTTTAGCCAATTTATTCCATTCTTCTTGTGTATATAAAAACAAACAATTATCAATACCGCGAGTCACAACCGCGCCCTTTTTTAAAGCGCTTCTAAATTTAGCAGGCACTGCCAACCTACCCTTATCATCAATATTATGATTGTATTCTCCTATAAACATAAGTTAGATTTTAGATTGATGATTTTAGATTTTAGATTAAATCGTCAATCTAAAATCATCAATCTAAAATCTTTTCCCCCACTTTCCCCCACTTCAACACTTTATACTTTCACCTTTTACCCGCCGAATCGGCGGGCTAGTATAGTCTCTGTGGCACTTTATACTTCCATTATATCCCACCATCATATCTATGTCAACCACTTCTATTCCAGTAAAATTCAGCTAACTTTAAACAAAAAACAGCGCTTATTAACTACTAAGAGCTGTTTTTTATTATTGTTCTATTTTATAACTGTTTATATCTTGTGGATAACATCACAAATACTCATCCAATCCCTGCGCTTCTATTTTCTCAACTAAATTAGTAACATTCACAACTTCTTCTTTTGGAACAACTATAAGCGCGTCTTTTGTATTTATAATTACAAAACCATCCAATCCTACAGTTGTAATTAGTTTTTTATTTTCAAAATTATAAATTAAAGAATCTCTTGTATTTAATTCAATTACATTTCCTTTTATGACATTGGCTTCTTTTGATTTTTGTAATGCTTCTTTAAGCGCGTATAATGTTCCAGGATCGCTCCATTTCATATCCGTTTTTAGAACAACGGCATTAGATAAATCTGTCTTTTCAATTATAGCTTTATCAAAACTAATTTTTTCAGCTCGCCCGTAATGCTCCTCCGCATTCTCCGGATAATCAATAGCCATTTTAACATTCTCATAAATTTTAGGAGATAATTTTTTATACTGTTCTAAAATAAATGAAATAGAAGAAATAAAATATCCTGGATTCCAAAAATAATTTCCTTGCTTAAACATTCTCGCGCATTCTGACTGTTCCGGCTTATACTTCCAACCTAAAAATTTAAAATAATTTTTTCCATTAATTTTACCTATCTCATCACCAACTTTTATCCACCCTAAATTATTATTAGCAAATCTAGATTTTTCTCCTAAAAAAACAAATCTATCTGGTTTAGATTTTATTAATTTTTCAGCTGACAATAAAGCCTGCTGAAACTCGTCAACATTGTCCATCAAATGATCTGCCCAAAGCAATGCGACCGGTTCATCATTTTCAACATCCCCCTGTCCCCCCTCCCTCCAATTCGGCGGGCAGGCACAGAGGGGGGCACTAACTGAACTAATTTCTTTAGTTCCCCCTTTATTAAAGGGGGTCAGGCCTGCGCGCCGATTTGGCGTGGGGATTCTTTCATTCGTGTTTCCCAGCTTAATCATTCCATAACAAACCGCTGGTCCCACATTTCTTCTCATCGGCTCAATAAAAATATTAGAATCAGGCAATGACGGCAATTGGACTTTTACAGCTTCAGCGAATTCAGAAGTTGTCTGAATAAAAATATTTTCTATTCCAACAACAGGCGACACTCTTTCAATAGCCAATTCAAGAGTTGATTTACCGTTAAAAATTTTATCAAATTGTTTAGGCGAATTTTTCCTGCTCAATGGCCACAAACGAGTGCCAATTCCGCCTGCAAATATTATTATCTTCATATAAAAATGATTAATTTCTAATTCTCCCTTGTCCCCCTCCTTTCGGAGGAGGGGGTTCGGGGGTGGTGCGATTTAAAAATTGTTATTCCACACCCCCTCCTAACCTCCCCCCTCCAATTCGGCGGGCAGGCCTCCGTAAGGGGGAGGGCTTGGACTTTTTTATATATTTAAAATTAGAAATTGAAAATTGAAAATTAAGCCCCTCCCCTAAACACTTTCCTAATAACATCATCAACTGAAACTTCATCAATTAAAATATCATCAACTGGCAATGTTTTAGAAGTTAAAATTTTAACAGCAACATCTTTTGCCTTGCCGCGTTCAACTTCAAATTTAACTCTATATCTATTATACTGCACAATTTTTCCAAATTCTTGAACGTCTTTCTTTAAAACGCCATGATTATTAAATGTAATTGTTAAATTTTTATATGGAATATGCGATCTTATTAATTCATCCAAATTACCGTCATACATAATTTTTCCTGTATCAATAATTATTACTCGCTTGCATAGACTTTCAATGTCTTCCATGTAATGCGATGTCAAAATAATTGTAGTTCTGTTTTCTTCATTATATTTCTTTAAAAAATCGCGTATATTCTGCTGAGACACCACATCAAGACCAATAGTCGGTTCATCCAAAAATAAAATCTTTGGCTTATGCAAAAGCGCGGCGATTAACTCGCATTTCATCCGTTGTCCAAGAGACAATTTCCTTACTGGGATATTAACAAAATCTTTTATATCTAAAACTTCCATCAATTCAGCTAATGTATTTTTAAAACTTTTATCATCAACTTCATAAATTTCTTTATTCAAAACAAAACTTTCCATCGCGGGCAAATCCCACCAAAGCTGATTTTTCTGCCCCATCACAAGAGCGAACTGCTTCTGATATTCTTTTTCCCTTTTCCAAGGGATATGACCTAAAACTTTAGCTGCGCCTGATGTAGGATATAAAATTCCTGAAAGCATTTTGAGTGTTGTTGTCTTCCCTGCGCCATTTGGACCTAAAAATCCTATCAACTCGCCTTCCTCAATGTTAAAATTAATTTCTTTAACAGCATCAACAAAAAGCTTTTGCCTTTTAAATAAACTTTTAATTGACGCCATCATCCCAGCTTGTTTCTTATAATAATCGTATTTCTTTGTTAGTTGGTTGACCGTAATTATACTCTTTGACATATTTTTATTTAGCTAATTATATTTCCCGCGGATATACCGCAGATAGCGACGCGGATTTTACGCGGATGTATATAGATTATCAATAATTTAGAAAAAAAACAAGTATCTTGACTTTACTTTCCCATTTTTGTCATCCCGCAAATCGTAGCAACGATTATGCGGGATCCAGAATAAATCATATTTACATATTCCAGTTTATTCGTTTTCATATTCGTGTGGATTAGTGTTTTATGACGACGCGCTAGAATACCTGCTTAGCCCAAATAGAAAAAACTTTCGGCTAACATAGAAAAATATAATTGCCAGCAGAAATGACTGCGCGACCAATGTCCAGTTCCACCATCCGCTTAAAACTTTCGCTGGCACTGTGGCGATAAACGCGATTGGAATTATAAAAGAAAAAACAGTTTTCATTATTCCAGTATAAATATCGGTTGGATATTGGGAAATTTGCAATATCCTCATGCTAACCATATGCATAGCTCGCGCGTCAATAACAAAAAATGATATTGTGGCAACTATAGTTAAAATACTATATGTTATGATAAATGCTAGAATTAATAAAAAAATATATAAAATAAAATCAACAATTGATACTTTTATATTATTTAAAGCATAAAAAAGAACTATAAGCCCTAAAACAAAACGTGATATATCTTCAGGATCTAAAATATTAACAGAAACTAAAAATTGAATATCAATAGGCTTAACAATATGAAAATCCATATTCCCATTAACAACATCTTTTCCTATATTAAGCATCATCCTACATGTAATCCAGCATAATGCTTCAATAATCATTGCGCTTGCGATAATTAATAAAGAATGATATAAATCCCATCCAGCAATTGAGGTTACATGTCCATAAATAATTTTAATAAAAATCAAATAAACAGCTAAATGTAATGTAACAGTAAAAAAAAATATAAAAAAATTAAGGCGATAAGCCATCCGTCTAAGGATATTCATTT
>JBHPIX010000055.1:0-4066 GCA_042568285.1 Patescibacteria group bacterium
GGGGGTTCGGGGGTGGTGTGATTTAACAAACTATTTAAAATTATTTCTAAAACTTTATTTAATTCCCTATATACTTCTACATTACAAAATCTTAAAAAACAAATATTATATTTTTCTATACAATGTTGTCTTTTTTTATCTTTTTCAATGGCATCATCTGTAAAATGTAAATCTCCATCAATCTCAATAGCTAATCTTACTTCTGGACAATAAAAATCTACAACATACTTATCTATACTATACTGACGACGAAATTTATATCCATTTAACTGTTTTTTTCTTAATTTCTTCCATAATATTTCTTCTGCTCTAGGTATATTATTTCGCAGTATCTGTCTTTTTACTTTTTCTAATTTATTATTAAAAATCTTCTTATACATATCACACCCCCGCGAAAATCACACCCCCTCTTAATCTCCCCCTCAGGGAGGGGGAGAACAATGCGTCCCCGCAACTTCAGTATAGAGCCGACAAGAATTAATCGCGCGCCTGCCCCCCTCCTCCCCGAGGAGGCCTGCCCGCCGTATTGGAGGGGGGTTCGGGGGTGGTGCGATTTCACGCACCCGCTTCAAAAAAAACTCCAATCTGGAGTTTTAGAATAACTTAAAATTGTCCATCCGCCAGTTTGATGACTGGCGATATGGAACAGCTAAACAAAAGTCCGCTTCCCCATCTTCGCTTTTTTTTATTATACAGTTCCTCCATACTGACTCCTTTTTAAGATCTGTGAGTAATCAGCGTTGAATATCCGCGCGCAGATCCGCGATGCTTTTATAGAAAGCTAAAAACTTATCAGCTTAAATACATTTTGATACATCCTCACATATATTTTACTGTATTTTTCAGATGCCGTCAATGGGGAAATTTAAAAAAAGGGTGCCCTAGTTTCTGTGGCACCCTAAATGCAGACTTAAAGAAATATATATTTCCACCCAAGGCGGATAAATTAATCTATATCTAAAATATTTTAAATATACCTTTTAATTTCTCTTTCCAATGTTGTTTTAAAATCCTTAATTATCATGTGGTGGTTTTTAGGTAAAAATTCTTTTAATTCGCTATCAAAATTAATATCGGTTTTTTGTAAAGCAACGAGGGTTTCTTTCATAATGTTGCCTTTTGTTACAGGCAACATACTGCGCCTAAGGAGAAAATAAAAATCAAAAAAATCACGGGGTTTTTTTCGTTCAAGCAAAGCGTTGATTTTCCCTTGCACTAGTTGTGCCTCGGAAAGCTGTATAATTGAATAATCAGGGAAAAGATCACTTGAAATAAACACCCCTACCCCTTTCTTTTTTCTATCGCGAAATGATATCTCTATTTTAATCGGCACTATATGACCCAAAGCGGAAAACCGCATAATAGAAAGGTATCCGCCTGTTGTTGTTTTGGCTTCATCAAGTTCGGTTTCCACCCCTTCTTTTTGCGCTTCGGATAATGTTGTTATGATTGCGTTTTCAATGTGTGAGATGTTAGCGGTTGGCGAATCAAAATCAAGGTCTTCAGAAAATCGCGGACTTTTGTATATAAGCCGTAATGCCGTACCCCCTTTAAAATACACTTCGTCTATCCCCTCTTGGCGATAAAATAAGGAAAGGAAAAGGTGCTGAAAATATTCTCGGCGAACATTTGCTTCGGAAGTTTGAAATTTTGCGGATAATTTTATAATTGTTTCATTCGTAATCATATTATTTATACCTACATAATTATACTGGGTTTTAGTTCCCAAACGCGATCAATAATTTGGTTTATATTTTTTCGTTTGAAAAGTTTGCTATATTCAATTACTTTCTTTTTGTTGATACGCGAACAATCTATGCGATCATTTAATGTTTTTCTTCCCAAGGAAACAAAATATAAATAATCCGCCAAGGCTTTTTCCTGTTCGGCGATGAATATGGTTTTGCCCTCAACTTTTTCTGGAATGTATCCAGTGTATGCTTCTTTTTTTATTTTTCTGTATAAAAATTCTTTCCCTTGCGCTGTAAAAGCAACTGTAGCTTTCGTCGTAACTGATGTAATAGTGTAAGTCGATTCGGGAATAATGCCATAGCGAGACAAAGCATACTCAAGAGATATGTATGACGGCTTATAAAGTGCGTTAGCGATAATTTCCTCATTAGGAAGTTTTGATTTTAGCGCGTAAAAATCTTTTTTAAGACGCGATAAAAATCCGCGCTTAGTATAAGTTTCTAAAAAATAACGCGTTTGGCGGGGATTGGTTTTAAATAGACGACTAAATTCTTGCGGAGTAAAAATCATTATGCCCTTCTCCCCTATTATTTCCGCAACCTGTAATGGTTGAATTTTCTGTTTGGGTAATAACAACATATTCGTAGTTTATTCAATTAGTATTTTACCACTTTTATATAATTTGTCAATGTTTTCACCAGCAAAATGAAAAAACACATAGTGCCTATATAGCCATTCAAAAAGACATAGAATTGAGAAAAATTAATCGCACCCCACGAGGAGGGGGTTAGGCATGCCCGCCCGCCAAATCGGCGGGGGGGGTAGTGTGATGACATAAAAAAACTCCAATAAAGGAGTTTTTAAAATAACTTAAAATTGCCCATTCGCCAGTTTGATGACTGGCGATATGGAACAGCTAAACAAAAGTCCGCTTCCCCATCTTCGCTTTTTTTTATTATACAGTTCCTCCATATTAACTCCTTTTAAGATCTGCGGGTAATCAGAGTTGAATATCCGCGCGCAGATCCGCGATGCTTTTATAGAAAACTCAAAACTTATCAGCTTAAATACATTTTGATACATCCTCACATATATTTTACTGTATTTTGAAGATGACGTCAATAATAAAAGAAAAACCCATTGTCCATAATACATTTTTTTGGTATAATAAATATATGAAAAATAACTCTACAAAAAAACCAGTAGCTTTTGTTTTGCTTATATTACTAATTTGCCAATTTGCTATTATTGGATTTGCAAGTTTAAAACCAGTCTGCGCTAACGCTCAAACAGAATCGCTACCAGAACAAATCATTAGATTCGGTGGCAATCTTAATAACGATGTTACAACCCCAAAAATATCCGTTCCTGTTGGAGATATAAAAACTGGTGATGAGTTCGCTACAATGGATAAATCGACTTGGTTAGGATTTTATATTGCGCAATGGTTCCATTATGTTGTTGGTGGAATCGGAATTATAGCTGTTATGATGGCAATGTATGGCGGAATTTTATGGATCACTTCTGGTGGCAACGCTGGACAAATTGACAAAGCAAAAGGCAAAATAAAAAACGCCGTTCTCGGCGTATTCCTGCTTCTAATCTCTTACACTCTATTCAACACAATAAACCCAGAACTTTTAAATTTGACTTTGCCTAAGATGGATCCTATGACTGGTAAAATGGTATGTTGCGAAAATTTAAAAACTAAAGTTAGAACTAAACAATTAGAAAAATGCAGTACGGAAGAAAAAGATTTAGGTGATTTAAGTTTATGCGGCGAAGGAGAAATGCCAAAAATAACACGGGTGTGCAGACAACAAGATGGCCCCCCGCCACCTGGAATATATAATACTAATACAGCATCTGGCGCAATAGATCCTAATAATTCATGCGGACATTTTAATTATGAAAAAAAGTGTATGTATATTGTGGCGAGAAATGGAATTTGTGTTGTGACAGAAAAAAATGGGGATTATGTAAGCGGGAAAATAGAGGATGATAAAATTTTAATACTTGGAGAATGGAGGTACCGATATATAACAAATAAAAAACCATGCGGAGATATGCAAGAAGCAGTGACTAGAAATTATATAGGAAGTAACTGTCCAAATAATACAAATTGTTGGGCAATAAAAATTAATGGAAATAACCCACCACAAAATTTACATTGCGAATAAAATAAAAAAGGCTACTAAATAAAAGTAATTTAGTAGCCTATAATTTTTTCAAATTAAAATTTATATTATTGGTATAAACAATTCTCCTATCTTGTTATTATAAATTTGTGCTATAAAATTAGCCTGTATATTTTCAAACTCCTTGGCGAAAATCGTATATTGAAAATAAAAGCTACCCATACACACCTCTAAAG
>JBHPIX010000056.1:0-3841 GCA_042568285.1 Patescibacteria group bacterium
TATTTTTGCATCTGAACTTGGATTAGATTCTTTTTATATCGGAGAAACTTTCTTAATTCAAAATTTTTTTATAAAATAATAATGGCGTGATAAAGTTAATTTTTTACGCCATTTTTTATTTGCAAAAATAAGGGATTTATTGCTATACTGATTATATGAAATGTGAATCCCCCTTAACCCCCTTTAATAAAGGGGGAACTAATATGAAAATACTAATATTTTCAATTACATATTTTCCTTATGTTGGCGGCGCAGAGGTTGCTGTTAAAGAAATTACTGATAGGGTTGGCAGGGCTGGCGTTTTTGAATTTGACCTAATAACAGCTAAATTAGACAAAAAGTTGCCTAATTATGAAAAAATAGGCAATGTTAATGTTTATAGAGTAGGACATGGCTGGATTTTGGATAAATATTTTTATCCATTTTTAGCTTATCGTAAAGCAAAAAAATTACATAAAAAACAAAATTATAGCATAGTAAATGCCATTATGGCTAATTACGCTGGAATTGCCGCTTTATTTTTTAAATGGAAATATCCAAATGTAAAGTATTTACTTAATATGCAAAGCGGAGATTCTGATTTTTTTATGTGGCTTCGCACATGGTTTTGGTATCCAATTTATAAAATGGTTTATACAAAAGCGGATTTTATACAGCCAATAAGTAATTGGCTTGCTCAAAGGGCGAAGAAATATGGATATAAAGGTGAGATGAAAGTTGTGCCGAATGGAGTGGACGGGGGGAGATTTAAGATTTTAGATTTTAGATTGAAGATTGCAGATTTAAAAAAACAACTTGGGATAAACGAGGATGAGAAAGTTATTATAACTGTTTCACGGTTGGTAGAGAAGAATGGGATAGAGGATTTGATTAGGGCTATGAGAATGTTAAAACAGACCCCCCCTATCCCCCCCTTGTCAAGGGGGGGGGGTGAGCGCGTCAAGTAAAAATGGCAAATGCTCTTGCGGAATTAAATTATTAATTGCTGGCGTCGGAAAATTAGAAAATAAATTAAAAAAATTAACTGAAATTTTGGGATTAGAAAAACAAGTTATATTTTTAGGGCATATAGATCAAAATGAATTGCCGAAATATTTATGGGTTTCTGATATTTTTTGCAGACCGTCTTTGTCAGAAGGATTGGGCATTTCATTTTTGGAAGCAATGGCAGCTGGGCTTCCTGTTATAGCTACTCCAGTTGGCGGCATACCAGATTTTTTGGATGATGGTAAAACTGGGTTATTCTGTAAAACGCGAGATCCTAAAAGTATTGCGGATGCTGTCAGTCGACTGTTGAAAGATAAGGTATTATATGATAAGATTTCTGGGAATGGACTGGGGTTGGTAAAAGAGAAGTATGATTGGGATGGCATCTCTCTTCAAATGATTGGGATATATAAAAAGTTAATTACTTTGTAACTATTCAGTAGTAAAATGTTTTATCCGATTTATAGCTAAAATTTACTGTTTTTACAGCGAGGACTGTTTGAGCGAAGCGAGTTCCGCAGTGAAAAAAACAGTCAAATTTTAGCTATAAATCTATGATGGTTGTGAGTGTTGACCAGTTAAAAAATATGAAAATAGCAATTATTTCTGATTCACACGATAATTTGCCTAATATGTATAAGGCAATAGAGTGGATGAATAAAAATGGAATTGAAGAAATTATACATTGCGGTGATGTATGCGCGCCCGCTGCTTTGCGCGAGATTGCAAAAAAATTTAAAGGTAAGATACATCTTGTTTATGGAAATGTTGATGGAGATCATGAGGGGATGAAAAAAAAAGCAGAAGAATCTGGAAATGTTATAATTTATGGAGATGAAGGCCATTTAAAATTTGGAGAAAAAAAGATAGCATTTGTTCATTATCCCATAATAGCAAAGGAGCTTGCGAAATCAGGCAAGTATGATTTTGTTTTTTATGGACATAGTCATAAACCATGGGAGGAAATGGTTGGGAATTGTAAAATGTTAAATCCTGGAACATTGGCTGGCATGTTTTATAAGGCGACTTTTGCTGTGTGGGATACTGAGAATAATAAATTTGAATTGAAAATTTTGGAACTTTTATAGTATTTTATATGTTTATAAATATAAAAGTAATTCCTAGAGCTAAAAAAAATGAGGTTATCAAACTGGAAAATGGAAATTATAAAGCGCGACTAACATCCGCGCCAGTTGATGGTAAGGCAAATCAAGCGCTTATTAAAATGTTAAGCAAGTATTTTGGGGTTGGGAAAAGTGAGATTAGGATAGTGAGGGGAGAAAAGGGGCGGGAGAAGACGATAAGAATTGAAAGAAATGTCCAGTTGTAATTCTGTTCAAATCTAAAATATGTTGTCATTTTTATAAGTGAGTTTGTCATCCCGCGCTTGACGCGGGATCCAGGCTTAGCTTAATAAACTGGATCCCGCATAATCGTTGCTACGATTTACGGGATGACAAAGAAAAGGATTCCTCGGCAAGCTCGGAATGACAAAAATAGTCATACCGTTAAATTTATATAAAGTTTATATGAAATTAATTATCGCAACAGGTATTTATCCGCCAGACATTGGCGGGCCTGCTACATATTCTAAAAAAATCGCTGAAGAATTTAGTAAAAAAGGGTGGAAAATATCTGTAATTACATATTCTGATAATATACCCCCCCTTAATCCCCCCCTTACTAAGGGGGGGAGCGATTTGGAGTCCGTACTTGGTAAGGGGAGGAGTGATTTGAAATCCAAAATTCTTGACGGGAACGAGTGTTCTCCCCCCTTACAGAGGGGGGAGTTAGAGGGGGGTGTGAGAGTGATAAAAATATCACGAAAGCATAGTGTTTTAATGCGGTATTTTTTATATGTTTGGAAGTTAATAAAGTTAGCCAGAAAATCAGATTTAATATATGCGCAAGGGCCGGTTAGTGAAGGTTTGCCTGCTTATTTGACAAGTAAAATAACAGGAAAGAAATATGTTTTAAAAATAGTTGGAGATTGCGCTTGGGAGAGATGGCAAAATTGCGATACTAATATACGAATGCATGCGAATTATACGAACAATACGAATGAATGCGCTGAAGAATTTATAACCGTGGATGAATTTCAGAATATGAAAGATTTGCCATTTAAAACTAAAATGTTAAGGTGGGTTGAAGGATTAGTTGCGAAAAATGCGTATAAAATTATTACACCAAGTCAGTATTTAAAAAAGATTGTTGAGAAGTGGGGAGCTGATTCTGCGAAAATTAAAGTTATTTATAATGCGGGGGACACGAATTTACACGAATGTGGGGGGAACACGAATCAACGCGAATGCCCGCCCGCCTATGACAGCGTTCGGGCGGGTGAACACGAATCAACACGAATGGGAGGTGAAGATTTTTCTGGCGATATTATTTTGAGCGCAGGACGGCTGGTGCCGTGGAAAGGTATGGATTTGTTGATTGAGCTTATGCCTGAATTATTAGAATTAAATTCTAATTTTAAATTGGTTATTGTTGGCGATGGACCGGGTTATGAGAGATTAAAAAGTCGTATAGCAGTAGGGGTTCAAAATTTTGAACCCATGCAGAGCGATGATAAAATTATTCTAACTGGAAAGCTGAAACATAAAGAATTGTTAGAATATATGAAAAAAGCAAAGATGTTTGTGTTAAATTCAGGTTATGAAGGATTGCCTCATACTGTAATTGAAGCAATGTATTCTGGGTTGCCGTGCGCTATTTCAAATGTTGGTGGTAATCCTGAAATTGTAGAAAATGAAAAAACTGGTTTATTGTTTAAATATAATAATAAAGAGCAGATTAAAGATGCGATTAGGCGACTTTGGCAGAATGATGAACTGCGTGGCGCGGTAGT
>JBHPIX010000057.1:0-3814 GCA_042568285.1 Patescibacteria group bacterium
AGTTCAATTCGGATATATTGGGAATGATGAACAATTTTTATTGCAAAATGAAAAAGAAGAAAAAATGTTTATTTTAAAAGGCGATTTGTCTATAGATTTAATTGTTAATGGCATAATAGACAAAGGATTTTTGGATGTTGGCGATATATTAAATTATACTTTATCATTAGAAAATAACGGTAATGCTATTTTAGAAAATGTTGAAGCTAAAGTTTTAGTTGATGATAATGAAAATTTAATAGCATGGAAATCTTTAAAATATAAAGAGCAAGGCTCAATGCAAGATAAAGAAATATTTTGGAGTTATAAAAATAATGAGAATTTATCCAAAATAGAACCTGGAGAGGAAGTTGATTTGAATTTTTCGCTAGAGTTGAAAAATATAGCAGATATAGGATTTGAGAATATTATAGAGAATAATATTGTGAGTTGGGCAGAAGTTAAAGTCGGAACCACAGGTGGAGTAAAAAGTGATAAAATTTTAAAGAGTACTTCTGTTAATATAGGTCTTAATACTTTTTTAGATTTTAAAGCAGAAGCAAGATATTTTAATCAATCTGGCGAGCCGGTTGGTTCTGGTCCATTGCCTCCTAAAGTAGGAGAAACTACAACATATAAAATTTTTTGGCAGTTAAGTAGTAGCTTGCATGAATCAAGGGATATTACAGTAAAAGCTAAATTGCCTGATGATGTTATATGGGATCAGGAAGTCTCTGTTGAGTCAGGTGATATTTATTTTGATCAATCTTTAGATCAGGTTATATGGGCAATCCCTAAATTGCCAGTTGATTTAGATAAACCTCTTTATGGAAATTTTGATATTAGTATTAAGCCTATTGACGGAGATGTTGGCGCTAATAAAATTTTATTAGAAAATATAGTTTTATTTGGCAAAGATTCTGTCACATCATCTGAATTAAAATATACAATTGGATTTCTTGATACTGATTTGTAAGTTTAGGAAGTAAAGTCAATTGGCTAAAAATATCTTGATATTGCTCATCTGTTAATAATTTTCTAACTCTGGCTTTTTCATTCCAATCAAGACATTCTTTTATAGAGCCAGAACTATATCTATAAAATTTTATTTTATCTTTCTTGGAATAACGACCAAATCCTTCTGCGATGTTTGCTGATATAGAATCAATTGCTCGCGCAAATTGTTTTCCCAACGTATCTTTAGCAAAATAATCCCATCCTATAACAACATCCCAGACATAATTAGAGAGATTAAATGAAATTTTATACACGTCAATGTCATTTAATTGTAAAAACTTATTTTGCATAGTTTTTTTAGCAATAGAACAATTGAACAATCGAACAACTATTTAATGTCTATAATTTTCTCTTATAAAAAAATCCTGTATTTTTCTATATTTATTTTCTAATATTATCCATTAAATCCATATAAAACTCCAAATTATTCAAACTGGCTAATCTTGAGCCCAATGATTCTTTCATTTTAAACAAATGATGCAAATACGCTTTTGTATGATTACGCAGTTCTGGCAATTTAGAATTTTCATTTATCGCGGAAAAATCTTTAGAAAATTTTGCGTTATTGATATTTATTGTATCATAAAATTTCTTTACCCCATTTATCCCAAATTGTTCAAAAACTGTCATCCCGCACTTGATGTCCGCTTCGGATTGCCCAAAGCGAGACGAGCGGGATCCATTCTTGCTAATTCTTGTATTTAATACTGGATTCCCGCTTTCGCGGGAATGACATAAATTGGATGTTTTCCCCAAGAACAATTTTCCATGCCTAGCCTCTCTAGTAGGTATAACACAATCAAACATATCCCAGCCATAAGAAACACATTTTATAATATCTTCTGGAGTTCCAACACCTAATGCAAATCTTAATGCATTCTCTGGGATTAGTCCAGCTGTATATTCTAAAATATCTTCTAACCGATTCCCATTTTCATCAACAGGCCTTGCTCCAAATCCATATCCGTCAAATCCTATTTTAACTAATTCATCAGCGCAATACTTGCGTAAATCTTTAAAATTTCCACCCTGTATAACTGAAAATAATAACGGTCTTTTAGAATTTTTTAACTTCCTCTTTTTAATTTGTCTGTTATATTCTTTTCTGCATTTTTTAGCCCACTTAATAGTTCGTTCAACAGATTTTTTTACACAATCTTTATTAAATTCATTTGGAGGGCAGTCATCAAGGCAAACTATCATATCAGTTCCCAAATCAAATTGTATTTGTATAGATTTTTCTGGAGTAAAAATATGTCGCGAACCATCAATAGGAGATTTAAAAACTACTTTATCATCATAAATTTTTCCCATTCCAGACTTTTTATAAATTAAAGAAAAAACTTGAAAACCTCCACTATCTGAAATCAATGGATGACTCCAACTCATAAATGAATGAACACCCTCCGCAACTTTCGCCTTTACAGACTTTACGGACTTAATTACATCAATCCCCGGCTGTAGATAAAGATGTAAAGTATTAACAACCATCGGACTAACGCCAACTTTTTCCAAATCTTCCATTGAAACAGATTTCACATATCCTCTTGTAGCATCTGGCATAAAAAACGGTGTTTGGATCTCACCAAAAACCGTTTTTATTATTCCTTTTCTTAAATTATTTTTTTTATTTTTTACTAATTTAAATCTTTCTACCATAAAACTGATATTTTTTTAAAAGGGGAACTAACTAAATAATTCTTCCCCTTTGAAATTTAACATTTAAACTTTGACATTTGTTTGAAACAATTTGCCTGCCCGCCGTATTGGAGGGGAATAATTTGAACTTTGGAATAATTCCCCCCTCCCCTATCCGTGTGTTCACTCTTGTACAATCCCATTTCCTTTGCCAAGTTCATCAGCTTCCAAATCTGTATCAAGAAATCCAATTGTATATTTTAATTCAGATGATGTGACAGAATCTTTGCCAAATAAAACTATATTTTCTAATAAAATTTTATTAGCGCCAACATCTCCGTCAATAGGCTTAATACTAATATCAAAATTTCCATAAAGAGGTTTATCTAAATCAACTGGCAATTTAGGGATTGCCCATATAACCTGATCTAAAGATTGATCAAAATAAATATCACCTGACTCAACAGAGACTTCCTGATCCCATATAACATCATCAGGCAATTTAGCTTTTACTGTAATATCCCTTGATTCATGCAAGCTACTACTTAACTGCCAAAAAATTTTATATGTTGTAGTTTCTCCTACTTTAGGAGGCAATGGACCAGAACCAACCGGCTCGCCAGATTGATTAAAATATCTTGCTTCTGCTTTAAAATCTAAAAAAGTATTAAGACCTATATTAACAGAAGTACTCTTTAAAATTTTATCACTTTTTACTCCACCTGTGGTTCCGACTTTAACTTCTGCCCAACTCACAATATTATTCTCTATAATATTCTCAAATCCTATATCTGCTATATTTTTCAACTCTAGCGAAAAATTCAAATCAACTTCCTCTCCAGGTTCTATTTTGGATAAATTCTCATTATTTTTATAACTCCAAAATATTTCTTTATCTTGCATTGAGCCTTGCTCTTTATATTTTAAAGATTTCCATGCTATTAAATTTTCATTATCATCAACTAAAACTTTAGCTTCAACATTTTCTAAAATAGCATTACCGTTATTTTCTAATGATAAAGTATAATTTAATATATCGCCAACATCCAAAAATCCTTTGTCTATTATGCCATTAACAATTAAATCTATAGACAAATCGCCTTTTAAAATAAACATTTTTTCTTCTTTTTCATTTTGCAATAAAAATTGTTCATCATTCCCAATATATCCGAATTGAACT
>JBHPIX010000058.1:0-3785 GCA_042568285.1 Patescibacteria group bacterium
GTTGCGATGTCGCAGTATATTAAGAAATTATTAAGAGAATTAGAAGGTCAGGAAATTTGTTTTCTTTGGATGAGTACGGAAAATAAAAATGTATGTGAACAGATTTATGAAAACTTAAAAAAAGAATCTATATCATTTCCATACTGCTGTTTATTTGAGCGAGAATTTCATGGATTTAGAAAAAGAATTATGGGGAGTGAAGTTGTTGTTGTAAATTGGAATAAATTAAGGAGAAAAAATAGTCAAACAGGAGAATGGAAAAACCGTTTCATGAAAGATAGTGAGAAAATAAATTTTCGCGAACTTGTGAGAAATACAAAAAATGAAAATACTAAAATTGTAATGATTATTGATAAAAAATATTTCAGCAATAAAAGCGAAAGAGTGATTGAATTGAAAGAGGTTGTTAATGCGGATATGATTATTGCAATGAGTGGTGGCAGAATGGAGACGAATTCATAGGCGGATTAGTAATAAAGGAAGGCAGTCATTTTAGAATTAACAGCGATGAAACATACGAACCGTTTAAACAGGCGGATAAAGTAAAAGAAAAAAACCCAAAATATGGATTTAGTGATAAAATTCAGAAAGGGTGGGTATATTTGGAATTATAGTTTGTTAAATTTTTACAAGTTTTCGGTAAAACTTGTAAAAATAAAATGGTTTATTTTAGCGAAGATATAAGGGTTTTTACAAGTTTTAGCACAATTTGTAAAAATAGACCAGTTATTTTAGCAAAAAATAATTTACAAAAAGCTAAAGAAAAAGTTGAGGAGATGATTTTAGGGTAAAATATATGAAACCATCATACGATTTAGATAAAATAAAATTCGCGACAGACCAGCCGACTTATGAACGGGCGGTTGATTTATATGAGAGCAAAAAAGTAACAAAGTTTAAAGAGGATTTTCGTGGTTATACAGCTGTCGTGCTGGGAACACAGCCATATCAAGTTTCTGTGTCCGCTCGCTATTATGATCACGGTGATTGCGAGTGTTATCTTGGACAAAATGATCGTCTTTGCAAGCATATGGTGGCAGTGGCCATTTACGCGGTTAAGAATGGAGAAAAATTAAGCAAAGAAGATAAAGAATTGGTTGATTGTCCAGAATGTAGTGGTGAAATAGGAGAATTAAGCAAAGAAGAATTAGTTAAAATTAAAAAATCTATTAGTTCTGCAATGAGATATATTAAAGGATATAGAGGACCTTCCAAAATTTGGTTTGCATATCAGAATTCGCTTGATGAAGGATGCGCTCGTTTATCAAAATTAGTTTCAGAATTGCCGGTAAGCGAGCAAACAGCGAAATTATTGGTTGATATGCTCTTGCGACTTGATAAAAAGTTATGTCAAGGAGGAGTTGATGATTCTAATGGTACTGTTGGCGGGTTTATGCAAGAAGTCGTTTTAATACTTCAAGAATACTCAAAACTTGATTCTAAATGTATTAAATCGTTTAAAAAACTTTGCGAGCAAGATACTTGTTTTGGCTGGGAAAGTCCGCTCATAGAAATACTTGATGAACAATAATAAATTATAATAAGAAATAGGTATTTAAATACCTATTTAAATACCTATTTCTTAGAAGGTTTATAATATTATAAATATTTCATTTCGGGTATCACAACGTCCAGCCTTTCGCGAAAGGCGGGGGGACTATGATACCCTCTAACAAAAAAAATATGAGAAGAAAATTAGAAAACAAAAATGTTAGGAAACTAAGCAGAATAGGGGATCATAGTATTGGTTTAACTTTGCCGATAGATATTGTTCGTGAACTTCGCTGGAGAGAAAAACAGAAAGTTGTTGTTAAAAAAAGAGGTAAAAAGATTATTATTGAGGATTGGGAGTAGGATTTTAGTGGAGTGAGATAAGATAGAGAGATTATGAGTAATGACTGGATCCCGCATAATCGTTGCTACGATTTGCGGGATGACAAAATCGCATTAAAGCTATAATTTGCGGGATGACAATATATATGAATACCATATTAAACATAATTAAAAAAATAATACCAAAAAAAATACAGGATTTTTTTAGACCTGTATATCATATCACATTGGCTTATGTGTCTGCTTTGTGGTATGGATTTCCATCTGAAAAAATGATAGTTATCGGAGTAACTGGCACTAATGGAAAGTCTAGCACTGTTGAATTAATTGCTAGGGTTTTGGAGGGACACACCCCTAACCCCTCTCAAGAGGGGAACTGGCACGCACCACCCCCAAACCCCCTCCTCAGAAAGGAGGGGGGCGAAGAAGAGATTGGGAGCGCTGAAAACTGTAAAGTGGGGATGGCTTCTACTGTTGGGTTTAAGGTGGGTGATAGGGAATGGCTTAATGATAAAAAGATGACTATGTTGGGCAGGTTTCAGTTGCAAAAATTATTAAGCGATATGGTTAAAGCAGGGTGCAAGTACGCTGTTATTGAAACATCATCAGAGGGCATAAAACAGTTTCGTCATAAAGGAATTAATTATGATTATTTAGTTTTTACAAATTTAACTCCAGAGCATATTGAATCGCATGGCAGTTTTGAAAAATATAAACAAGCTAAATTAGATTTGTTTAAACATTTACAGCGCAGTAAACATAAGTTATTTAATAGAAAAAAGTTTATTGGATTTAGAATGTCTTCGCTGATACACGCGGATAGCGACGCGGATTTACGCGGAAACTCGGATTATGTAAGTAAGGTGATAATTATAAATGGCGACGATAAATACGCAAAAGAATTTTTAAATTTTAAGGTTGATAAGAAAATTGTTTATGGGGTTTCTGGTGGAGCGAAGGGTGTTGCCACTGCGATTTCGGTAACAGCAAAAAATATTCATCTGGATAATAAAGGCTCAGAGTTTTCTGTCAGAAATATAAATTATAAATTAAATTTGATAGGATTGTTTAATGTATATAATTCTTTGCCAGCTATTGCGATAGGGGAGCATGAAAAAATATCTAGTGAACACATAAAGTCGTCATTAGAGAAAATAAAAGTAATTCCAGGCAGAATGGAATTTATTGATGAGGGGCAGAGTTTTAAAGTTTTAGTTGATTACGCTCCTGAACCTGAATCAATGAGAAAATTGTATGAGACAGTAAAGATGTTTAATGATATGTCGCTACAGTCTTCTGGCGAAACGAAAAGTGGCGTAAAAAAAATAATACATGTTTTGGGGTCTTGTGGAGGCGGACGTGATAAGGCCCGTCGTTCTGTGCTGGGAAAAATATCCGCAGAAAATGCTGATGTAGTAATTGTAACAAATGAGGATCCTTATGATGATGATCCTATCGGAATTATAAATGAAATAGCAAATGGAGCTTTAGTAGCTGGGGCGGATGAAAAGTCTGTATTTAAAATATTAGATAGAAAAGATGCTATAAAAAAAGCAATTAGTTTAGCTGGAAAAAATGATTTAGTCTTAATTACCGGTAAAGGCGCTGAACAGGCAATGTGTGTGGCAAATGGCAAGAAAATTAAATGGGATGATAGGGAAGTTGTTAGAGAGATTTTGATCCGTTTGTCATCCCGCACTTGATGCGGGAGCCAGTATAGATCCCGCATCAAGTGCGGGATGACAGTTATAGGGCTTTTGTATGGAATTTTCCAATAAAGAGCATTTTATAATTTTTTCTGTGGATAACTTTATTTGATAACATTTTTAATCATTAAAATAATATCTAATTTAGTCTGTTTCTTTGCTAGAATAAGGTAAATTTGACAAAATTAAGAAAATGTCCATAAAAAGGCTTGACGTATAGGAAAAAATTTGTTAAGATAGAAACAC
>JBHPIX010000059.1:0-3763 GCA_042568285.1 Patescibacteria group bacterium
CCAGCAAAATAAATCACTTTTTCTAAATTAATTGGAGAAATATCTAAAACTAAACCAACTTTAGAAGGCACACCCCTCAAAAACCAAATATGTGATACAGGCGCGGCCAATTTTATATATCCCATTCTTTCCCTTCTAACAGAACTTCTTGTAACTTCAACACCGCATTTATCGCACACAATGCCTTTATATCTTATTTTTTTATATTTTCCGCAATAACATTCCCAATCTTTTGACGGTCCAAAAATACGTTCGCAAAATAAGCCATCCTTTTCAGGTTTTTGTGTTCTATAATTTACTGTCTCAGGCTTCATTACTTCGCCATTTCCCCATGATTTTATATCTTCTGGAGATGCGACTCTAAGTTGAATACCCTCAAAATCAATTGCGTTTAATGTATCTTGCATAAAGTTTAGATTAATTAAATTTATTTAAAAAATTATCACTTGACATATTTCAAAAGTATGTTATACTAATACTGTAGTCCACGAAAGAAAATCCCCTATAAGGTTTTGTCCTTATGGGGCGTTTTTATTTTCTTTAATTTTTATTCTCCCTTAAAATAATCCAGTGTATCTTTTACAATTGGTCCATCTTCATAATTTGTTTTACAAGGAAACTCATCGCAAGAGAAACAGCAATCAACTCCTTTATCCTCTGCACACTTTGTAAGTGGACAAAATTCATTCGGCTCGCATCCATTACATTCTTTCTTAATAAACTTTCTGCACTTAAAACAAGCCAATCCGCATATACCTATTTTTTGTTGCGTATCCATATATAATAATTTTAATTATTTCTTTTTTTCTTTACATTTTTGTTTTTTATTCATACTTAATACTAAATATATAACACACTACCCTGTAACTTCTTTCATGCTCTCCTTGCAAGTTTCTTCAAATACTTTAAGCTCTGTTGATTTAATAAATTTACCTTCAATATATTTATAAACATCTAATTGTTTTTTACTCCACTTGCGAGGATAAAATTCATATAATATCTCTTCTATCCCATCATGGTCAACATCTTCAAATGCTACTTTACTGCCAATATCCTCCCGTGAAAATAAAGTAATAAAATTGTTTCTATCCCACTCGTAAAGATAAAAATCGCCAAAACCCGCGCTTCCAGTATAACCATATAACACAGCAACATCCTTTTTGCCATTTTTATTAAAATCGCCTATTTCCCACCATTGTAATTCCGAGCCTTCATCAGGCAATTCTATAAAAGATCTATCTTTCTGAATTAAAATTATTTTTGTAACACCTAATGTGTATTCCGTAGGAACAGTGCTTAAAATAGCTATTTTTTCAAGGTTACGATCACCATCAATGTCTATCATCTTTTCATCTAAAATAGAAAATTCACTATAACGAGCAGGTATCTCTATTTTTTTCGTCTTAAAGTTATACAAAAATAAAAAAGATGCTATCAAAATTATACCTACGGATAAAAATAATATAAGACCAGAATGGATGATTCTTACTGTTGTTCCAGTTATACCTCCTGACTTAAGACCAATGGTGCCTCTTGATGGAGGAAGGTTTGCAACTTCTGATTTGAATGATTTATATAGGCGAATTATCAATAGAAATAATCTTCCATATAGATTGAAGTGTAGCTATCATTTCTAACTAATCGCTCAGAAAGAACTATCGCATCCTCATAATTAGAACCTTCATAAGGCATAAACGCAACTAAAATATTATGCCCTAACGCAAGCTCGCCATTATCAATTGCCGCGCTATCAACTAAAACTTTACCCTTTTTAACTCTTTCTCCTTTATCAACTATTGGTCTCTGATTAATGCAAGTTGAAATATTAGATCTAATAAATTTATTTAATTTATAAGTTTTAATATCTCCGCCATCTTCTAAAATTTGTATCTTAGAAGAATCCACTTCAATAACTTTTCCATCATTTTTATTAACAAATAAATGTCCACTATCCCTAGCGGCTTTAGCTTCCATACCAGTCCCAATAATAGGAGCTTGAGATAAAATACAAGGAACTGCCTGCCGTTGCATATTAGTTCCCATTAAAGCTCTAACAGCGTCATCATGCTCTAAAAACGGAATTAAAGATGTAGCTACACTTACAATTTGGTTAGGAGCAACATCTACAAAATCAATTTTTTCAACATTTGCGATACTTGGCTCGCCATGAAATCTAACCTCAGCTTTTTCACCAATAAAATGATTATTCTCATCTAATGGAGTAGTTGCCGCAGTGCTAACATATTTTTCTTCCTCAAAAGCGTCCACATATTTAATTTCTTCTGTAACTCTAGGGATTACAGGAACTTTTGGATATTCATCTTTATATTTAGCTAACCTTGTTGCTATATCTTTTGTAATTTCAGTCTTAGCTTTAAATTTTTCTCCCTTTATCTTAATATCTTCCCTTAAAATTTCTCCAACTGCCGCCTTTCCATCATTTTTCACATCATGTATAACAACACGATAAGGAGTTTCAATAAATCCATAAGAATTAACTCTAGCATAATTTGCTAAATGACCAACTAATCCTATATTAGGGCCTTCAGGCGTAGCAATCGGACAAATTCTTCCATAATGAGTTCTATGAACATCTCTTACATCAAAACCAGCTCTCTCTCTAGATACTCCGCCAGGTCCCATAGCTGTAATTCTTCTCTTATGTTCAAGCTCACTCAAAGGATTGATCTGATCCATAAATTGAGATAATTGACTGGACATAAAAAACTCCCGCACAACGCTGGTTACAGGTCTAGCATTTATAAGTTTACTTGGAGTTAATAAATCAAAATCCAAAGTGCTCATTCTATCCCTTGTTATTCTTTCCATTCTCATCAGTCCAATTCGAAATTTATTCTGAATTAATTCGCCAACTGCTCTGATTCTTCTATTGCCCAAATGATCAATATCATCAGCTTCTTTTTGAGTAACATTTAATCTAATAACTTCTTTTATAATATTAATTAAATCCTCTCTTTGTAAAATTCTAGTTTCCTTTGAATTTATATCTTTTTTCTTCAAGCTGCCATTAAATCTTTGATTAAGCTTATATCTTCCAACCTTACCCAAGTCATATCTATCAAAATTAAAAAACATCGCGTAAATTAATCCTTTCGCATTATCAGCAGTCGCAAAATCTCCAGGTCTAATCCTGCGATACACTTCTTTTAATCCTTCATCTTGATCCTTAGCGTTATCTTTTGCAATTGTATTTTCTATATACTCAATATCAAAATCATTTTTGACATCGCTAAACAACTGCATTATTTTTTCATTAGAACCATCGCCAAACGCTCTTAATAAACTTGTTATAGCAACCTTTCTTTTTCTATCTATTTTAACCCATATAACATTATTAGAATCTGTTTCTATTTCAATCCAAGCGCCTCTATTAGGAATAATTTTTGCGTTATAAAATTTTTTATTTTTATATAAACTGCTTGAAAAAAATACGCCAGCTGAACGGACGATTTGAGATATAACAACTCTTTCAATGCCATTTATAATAAAAGTTCCTCGATCTGTCATTAGAGGAAATTCTCCTAAATAAACTTCCTGCTCTCTTCTTATTTCGCTTTTCTTACTTTCTAAAACAAGCTTAATCCTTAATGACGCTTCATAAGTAGCGTTACGTTCCCTGCTTTCTACTTCATCAAATTTCGGCTCATCAAAATAACAATCTAAAAACTTTAATTCAAGACCCCTATCAGAAGTATCACAAATTGGAAAAATTTCATCTAATAATTCTCTTAATCCTTCTTTA
>JBHPIX010000006.1:0-30103 GCA_042568285.1 Patescibacteria group bacterium
TATCTGATGTGAATGATTCTTATATAGTATTAATCTCCGCTTCCTTCCTATCTCCTATTTCCTTTATTTTTTCATTATATTCAGTTGTGACCTCATCCAACTCCTTTTGTTCTCTATATCTTTCATCTTCTCCAATTTCTTTATCTTTTTCCATTTTTATAATAATATCTTTTATTTTATCTCTAATACCTCTGATAGCAATACGAGATTTTTCCAATTTTTGATGCAAAAGTTTAACAAGAGTAATTCTATCTTCTTCTGTCAAAGCAGGTAAAGTTATTCGTAATTGTTCACCCTCATTAACAGGATTTAATCCTATATTAGCATTTACTATGGCTTTTTCTATTTCTTTAATAATAGTTTTATCCCATGGTTTTATTACTATATTTTTAGGCTCTGGAACATTTATGCTTGCTAATTGAGGTATTGGCATTTTTGAGCCATAACAGTTCACTTGAATATTTTCTACTAAAATTGGAGTAGCTCTTCCAGTTTTTATGGAAGAAATTTCTATTTTCAAATGTTCTATAGCTTTTTCAAAATCCAATTTGTATTGTTCAATAATTTGAGACATATTATAATTTGTCATCCCGAGCGTAAAGGCTATCTAAAAATGGAATAAAAAAACCTTTTGTCATTCCGCGCTTGATGCGGAATCCAGTTAGTTAAGCTAAATTTTTATATTTCTGGATCCCGCGTCAAGCGCGGGATGACAATCTTTAGAAAGTTTCTTCGGTCGGAATGACAAAACGTATTTTTTACTTTGATTAGATTAACTAAGTTATATTAATGACTGCCCAGTCATTTCAGCAGGTTTTTCCAATTGCATTAATTTTAGTACAGTAGGAGCAACATCAGCTAATATTCCTGATGGAGTTAATATACTTAAATCATTGGAAATATTATCTTCTTTTCCTGAATTTTTTCCTTCTAACTCATTAGAAACAATAATAAATGGCACAGGATTTGTTGTATGTTCTTTATCAATACTGCCTGTTTGCATATCTACCATACATTCAGAATTTCCATGATCAGCTGTTACAATTAAAGCTCCATTTTTAGCTATAACATTATTTACTATCTTTTTTAAACATTTATCAACCGCTTCAACAGATTTTATTGTCGCATTTATTTTGCCTGTATGCCCTACCATATCAGGATTAGCAAAATTAATAACAATAAAATCATAAGTTTCTTTATTAATTTCTTTTATAACATTTGAAGTTATATCTTTGGCGCTCATTTCAGGTTTTTTATCATAAGACTCTATTCTTGGAGAAGGAACTAAAATTCTATCCTCGCCTTCAAATTCTTTTTCTACCCCGCCATTTAAAAAAAAAGTTACATGCGCGTATTTTTCTGTTTCCGCAATATGCAATTGTTTTAAGCCAGCATCGCTTATTACTTTTGCTATAGGATTAACAATTAATTCAGGCGGAAATGCCACAAGCGCAGGCAAACTTTTATCATATTCAGTCATACATATAAACATTAAATCCTTAAAATATTCTTTTCTTGAAAATTTCTGAAATGATGGTAAAACAAAAACTTTTGTTAACTCTCTTGCCCTATCTGAGCGATAATTAAAAAATATAACTGAATCACTATTTTTAATTGGACATATTAAAGCTCCATTATCATCATATAAAGCTATTGGCTCAAATTCTTCATCATATATCTTTTTTCTGTATGACTGTTCTATAGCCTCAACTGCGTCAGTAAACTTTTCTGTTTCAACTGATTCTATATTTCCAATCATAACATTATATGCTTTCTCTATCCTCTCCCAGTGATTATCTCTGTCCATCGCGTAAAATCTTCCGCATAAACTAACAATTTTTCCAATACCTATTTCTGATATTTTATTTTGTAATTTTTTAACAAAATTAATTCCACTGTTATAAGGAGTATCCCTACCATCTAAAATTACATGTATATAGACTTGTTCAAGTCCTTCTTTTTTCATTAATTCTAATATTGCGAATAAATGTTCTAATGAACTATGAACACCTCCTGAGGAAATTAAACCAATTATATGCATATTAGATTTTCCTTTACTCTTTATTGTTTGGTCAATTGCTTTTAAAAAATAAGTGTTCCTAAAAAAAGCGCCAGTTGATATAGCATTAGTTATTCTTGGCAAATCTTGATAGACAATTTTTCCAGCTCCTATATTAAGATGCCCCACTTCAGAATTACCAACTTCTCCCCATGGCAGACCGACACTTTCTCCTGACGGTTGTATAGTCATAGTAGGATATGAAGAAATAAGCATATCAATTGTAGGAATTTTTGCTCTAGTAATAGCATTGCCTCTAGATGGAGGAGCTATTCCAAACCCGTCAAGAATAATCAATACTACAGGTTTATATTTTGTTGTAATCGCATTATTTGTCATTATAACTATTCTTCTAACTTATACATTCCCATATATAAGGTATTTGTATTAATTGGATCTATTAATAAACAATATGGCAACCTTGTTGATGGTAATTTATTGCTTGTCCATGTTGCGCCTCCATCAATGCTTTTAACCAAAGCCTTTGATGTTCCATAATAAATTTCTTTGGGATTAAGCGGGTTAATAGCAATTGAAAAAAGTTCTACTTTTCCTTGAGGAGTTATTAAATTTAATCTATCCCATGTATCTCCGCCATTTGAAGAAAAAATTATATCTTTCTTTGTTAAAAGTGTTATATTTTTTTTCTCTCCATCATTAGTATATATTATTTTTTTAAGATAAAGCTTCCCGCTTTTTCGAGTTATTTTCTCAATATTTTTAGTGAGTTCTATCCACTCATTTCCGCCATCAATTGTTTTATAAAATTTTCGATCAGTTGCTATATATAGTGTATTAGAATTTTCTTTTTCAATAAAAATATCTTTTATGCTATATTTAAAATTTTTTATATTAGCCCAACTTATTCCGCCATCATTACTTCTTAACAAATCTCCTTTTGATGTTCCAGCAAAGATTAAAGATGGATTTTTAACATCTATATTAATTTTATTTATTTTTATGGAAGTTCTTGGATCGCTATATATCTCTTTAAATGTTCTATTACAGTCATTGCTAAAAAATATTTTATTTGCAGTACTAGCGTAAATATGACATTTATTAGTATTGCTAACAACGAGCGCTGATATTCTCTTTCCATATAAATCTTGCGCTATATGCCATGACATGGCTCTATCATAGCTATAATATAATCCATTACTTAATGCATAAATAGCTTTATTATCTTGAGGATCAGAAACCATATTATAAATATTTAATAATCCTATAGAAGGATCAACCTGTTTTGTTGTCGCAATAATTGATGATTGTGTTAAAGAGTTGCCTGAATCAATGGACTTAAAAACACCGCCGTAATCAATTTTTTTTGAAAGTTGGACGCATCCACTTGTAAAAAATACAAGAGAAATTGTAATTAAGAGTAGAAAAGAACATTTTTTATTAAACATATTTTTTGTCATTCCGACCGTAGAAACTGTCTAAATTATTGTCATCCCGCGCTTGACGCGGGATCCAGAATCTGAGAAAATCTAGTTTCGAAAAATGCAGAACATTTATGCTGTATTAACTAACTAGATTCCGCATCAAGTGCGGAATGACAATAATTTTTTTTATTTAGTTTTTAGACAATCTGTACTCTCGGGATGACATTTATATAAGCTTGTTATTAAATTTCCAATACAAAATTTTCTAACACTAATCTTGGATTTGCATTATATGATAAATAATTTTTAAAAGTTAAACTTGCATCAAGTAAATTTATCAATTTTTCTAAACTTAAATTTTCAGTTATAGCCATTAAATCATTTTTAAAAGATAAATTTATTATTAAAGTTGGAGCTATTTTAAGAAATATTAAATCTCTAATTAAAAGAGACAAAGCGCTCATAGCCTCATTTGTTTTATTCCCATTTTTAACAGTTTTTTCAATTATTTCATTTTTATTTTTTATGCTTTCTTTCGAATCTAATAATTTTAAATATATCTTTAATTCTTCATTACGTTGGTTTATCCAATTAGGATCATCAACGATTTTTTTAGCTAATCCTATCTTGCCAGAAACAAATTTTGCTATTTCATTTGATATATCTCTGCCTAAATTTTTAGCAGTTAAAAAATTGTAAATTTGATCCTCTGACACCAAAGATAATTTTATTTGCTGACACCTAGAGATTATAGTAGCTGGAATTTTATCAATTTGATTAGCTATTAATATTATAATAGTTTTACCTTGAGGTTCTTCTAATATTTTTAAAAGAGAATTCCAGCTTTGTGTATTCAAATATTCTACATCTTCTATTATCCCAACTTTATACGAATTTAAAAAAGCGCCTTGCATCAAATTATTTCTTAATTCTCTTGCTTGTTCTATTATAATATCCTTTTTATCAGGCAATTTTTTTATTTTATATATATCAGGATAAATGCCTTTGTTGATTTGATTACAATTTTGACACTTTTCGCATGGCTTATTTTCATTATCTACGCAAAAAATAGCTTTTGCGAATTTTTGGACAATCAAAGATTTACCTATATTTTTAGGTCCATAAAATAAGTAGGCATTTGCTAATTTTTCATTAGTTATGCTGTTTTCTAAAAATTTCAAAGCATTTTTATGCCCGACAACTTCCCAATTAAACATATTGTCTTTTTATGCTAAAAATGAGACCATTAGTTCCCCCTTTAATAAAGGGGGACAGTCCGCCTTGGCTCGTGCCAGTCGAGACAGGGGGGATTCTTTTTTTTAAAACATCCCCCTGTCCCCCCTCATAGAGGGGGGCACTAATCAATTTAATTCATATCTTTCCCTATTTTATTTTTTATATTATACCCTTATATTATAGCTTGATATGCTAAATATTGCAAATTAAACAAAAAAAAGCCGGCAAGGTTTTTATCCTTGAACCGACTGTGAATATTAATGTGCTATTTTTCAACAACTGGAAACTTTATGTCTCCAATACAACTTAAAATGTCAGCATACATTTTTTTTGTTGACTTAATAATTTGTTTTTGCTTTTTTATGGTAAATTTTTCTTCTGAATAAGAAAATTCCACCATCTTTAAAATTATTTCTGTCTTAATGCCTTGAAGCATCGTTAAATTTAGCTTTTCCAATACTTTTGTCGTCTTTTTGGGTTTATTACTCATAACATCTTGTAATTTTACTAATTTCTTATTAACCATATCAGCAATTTCTTTTTTCCTGCCATTTAATGTTTCTATAAAAATTTTGTTTTTGTCCATTTTTCCCCCCTATTTAAACTATCGCCTTTGCGATTAAAAAAGCTACAAAAATTAATAAAAAAATAAGTGGCTTCTTAATTGAAAATTTTTTAGAAACAGCAAACTTAAAATATTCAGATGTCAATTTCTTTTTGGCAAAAGCAGTATAACAACATTGCCTAATAAGCCAAAGCGCAGATATAATTACTCCTATTTGTGATAATATAGTTAAAAAATTAATAAGCAATTTTGTTAATATCATTACTTTTTCCTCCTTTTTGTAGGTTTATCAGCTTTAGTCCGATAATTTAAAAGAAACAGCTTTTATATCCCCCTTTCATTTTAGCTGTTTATTTGGTTGTTAAAGGTCGTTTTAATAATTCTTTTTATCAAATTTTTCAAGATTTGTCAATAGCGAAAAAAAAGTACAGAATTAATTCTGTAATAAGGAAATATGGAATCCCCACGCCAAATCGGCGCGCAGGCCTGTCCCCCCTTAAAAAGGGGGGAACTATGAGAATTAGTTCAGTTAGTGCCCCCTTTAATAAATGGGGTAAGGCCTGCTCGCCGTATTGGAGGGGGGATTCTTTTTGAATTTTCCCCTTCACCGCCACCCCTTGTCAGCAAGAGCTATAATAAGCCCAATAACAGTGCTAATAATGGATATAACCCAAAACCGCATAACTATGGTGGATTCTTTCCATCCTGTTGCTTCTAAATGATGGTGGATGGGTGACGAAAGAAACACTTTTTTGCCATTTCTAAATTTCTTAGATAAAACTTGAATAATAACAGAACCAGACTCAATAACTAATATAAAACCAATAATTGGCAATAACAGCACTGTATTAGTAAGCATTGCAACAATCGCTATGGTAATTCCCAAAGACATTGCGCCAGTGTCTCCCATAAAAAATTGCGCTGGCGGTATATTAAACCATAAAAATGCTAACAATGCTCCTACTATAACTCCGCAAAATGTAGCTAATTCAAATTTTCCTTGAGCAAACGCGATAGCGCTATAACTTGTGAACATAGCTAATAAAATTCCTCCTGCTAGCCCGTCTAAACCGTCAGCCTCATTTACAGAAAATGCTGTAGCCACAATAACAAGTATAAATAAAGGTATTGACCATAATCCTATTTCAAAATTACCAACAAATGGAATTCTTATTAAATCCCAATTTAATTTAAGATAAAACCATGAAGCTCCAAAAATAGCTATAAAAGTAGCTAAAAGAGTATATAATAATAATCTATGCGACGCTTTAAATCCACCGCCGTTAGGTCCTATTCTTCTTGTATTAAGATAATCATCAATAAACCCTATTACAGCTGACGCGCATAATGCTCCTAATGGAAGTAATGTTTGAGCGCGAGTTAAAAAGTTAAATTTTGTAAAAAATTCTATATCTGTAAATTTTGCCAAATAAAAAAATGAGACTGCTAATATTAAAGTTGTTCCCCAAATTAAAATTCCACCCATCACAGGTGTCCCGCTTTTATTTTTATGCATCTTAGAAAAAATGGGAGCTGTTTTTTCATCCCTGATTTTTTTTCCTAATTTATGCTTATGTAAAAAATTTAAGAATATAGGAGTTATAATCATTGTAAGCAAAAAAGAAAGCGATGTCAGAAAAAATATTCTTGTTATATAAAAATTATACATAGTGTTTGGATTTTAGATTGAAGATTTTAGATTGAAGATTTTCAACTCTTACAATTTTTTTTCGCTTGCAATCGTCAATCTAAAATCAAAAATCTAAAATCCAATTAGCTATTTATCCATACAACAGATAAGCTGGCTATAAGAATTATTATTTCGCAAAATGTTGCGGAAAAAAGCAAAAAATATGTTATTACTTTTTCTTTATTATAAAATAAAATCCCAAGAGCCAAATTTACAATAAAAATAAGCGCGCCTAATAAAGGGTAAATAAAAATTTTATACCATTGCCCTACCCAGTCAATGCCGAAATAAATATTATAATGCAAGAAAAGTTGTTTTTCAGATCTATATAGGGGAGTTTTATAAATAAACAACCCTAAAAGCGCTAATAAAATTGTAAAACTAATAATTAAATTTATTAATACTACTTTATCCCTTAAAAAAAAATTCTTTTTGAAAAAATTATAAAGTTTAATAAACATATATTTATCTTATCACTATATTGATTTATTGTAAATATTTCCCACACTTTAAAAAATATGGTATAATAAATGAGATTTCAGATTTCAGATTGCTGATTTCTTTGATAATCAAATTTGTATATTGGCAGGAGTTTTAAATCTAAAATCGGCAATCTAAAATCTAAAATTAAATATATGGTTAATCAAAAATTATTATTAAAAATTATAGAAAAGAATCAGCTTATTCCTCAAAAAAAATTAAAAGAACTTCTTAGTAATGGTAAAAATAAAATTTCTATACTAGATTATTTGCTAACAGAAAAAATCATTACAGAAGATCTATTATATGAATTGATAGCTAATGAACTAAAGATACCTTATGTGAACTTAAAAAAAGAAACTATAAGAAAAGATATTCTTTTTTTAATACCAGAAAATTTTGCTACGAGTCATCAAGTTGTGACTTTTGATAAAACATCTGATGAAATTAAAATTGCGACTATTAATATTGACAATTTAGAAATGCTCAATTTAGTTCAAAAACAATTAGGCTATCAATTTAAAATTAAAATATATTTAACTAATTCATCAAATTTAAAATATGCGCTAAAACAATATCAGAAAAGTTTAAAAGCTGAATTTCAGGAAATCACAAAAGATAAAAAAGAAGAATCTGGGGATTTAACAAAATTAGCTCAAGATTTACCTATTGTAAGGATAGTTGATACTTTGTTAGAATATGCTATTTTTGAAAATGCTTCTGATATACATATAGAGTCTGAAGAAAAACGAATTATTGTAAGATATAGAGTTGATGGTGTCTTAAAAAAAGTTATGGAATTGCCTAAAAATATTCAAATGGGGCTTATTGCTAGAATAAAAATTTTATCTGATCTAAAATTAGATGAACATAGACTGCCTCAAGATGGCAGATTTAAAGTAACTACTGATAAATACAATGTATCTTTTCGTGTTTCTGTTTTACCTTCATTTGATGGAGAAAAAATAGTTCTAAGATTATTAAATGAAAAAAATCAATCTTTAACATTAGAACAGCTCGGATTTCAGCAAACTATTTTAGAAATAATAAAAAAAAATATAAAAAAGCCACATGGAATGATGTTGGTTACTGGTCCTACTGGTTCAGGAAAAACAACAACAGTATATACTATTTTAGGAATTTTAAATACTCCCGCAGTTAATATATCAACAGTAGAAGATCCTATAGAATATAGAATGGTAGGAATAACTCAAAGCCAAATAAATCCTAAAATTGGATTTACTTTTGCTAATGGGTTGCGATCTATTCTTAGACAAGATCCTGATATTGTTATGGTTGGTGAAATTAGAGATAATGAAACATCTAGCATTGCCGTCCATTCAGCAATGACTGGACATTTAGTGCTTTCTACTTTACATACTAATGACGCTATAACTTCAGTACTCCGTTTATCTGAAATGAAGGTGCCTTCTTTTTTAATTTCTTCAACAGTAAATATTGTAATAGCGCAAAGATTAGTAAGAAAAATATGCCCTAATTGTATAGAAAGTTATAACTTAGATAAAAAAGACATTGAATCATTAGAAAAACAGATTAATGTGAAAAATATTTTAAAGTGTCTAGAAAAAGAGAAACAAGTTTCTTCTAAAGACCAATCTATAGGATCTATACTTTTTTATCATGGGAAAGGATGCAAACAATGCGATAACCAAGGGTTTAAGGGTAGAATTGGTATTTATGAAGTATTAGAAATTACAAAAGATATATCTGAATTAATTGTAAAAAACGCAAAAAAGGAAGAAATACATAAATTAGCTAGAGAACATGGGATGATGTCTATATTAGAAGATGGATTCATAAAAGCAAAAAATGGGATAACTACTATTGAAGAAGTTTTAAGAGTCACAAAGGAATGAGAGAATAATTTTAGATTTTTGATTGCCGATTTTAGATTTACAACTAAGGTGGGAATTAATATCAAAATTCCTCTACGTTAAATTAAAACTTATGGAAGAAAATATAAAAAAAAACGAAACAGAAAAAACTCAGTCAACAATGGATAAAATAAATGCTTTCCTTGCTAAATTTCATAGAGTTTCAGCTACTGATAAAATATTTTTTACCCAAAATATCGGTGTAATGCTAAAATCAGGCATACCTTTATCAAAAGCATTAAAAACATTATCAATTCAAACGGAAAATAAAAAATTTTCTCAAATATTATTAGATTTACATTACAAAATAGACCAAGGAGAATCATTAACAAATGCGTTAGAAAAATATAAAAAAATTTTTGGAGAATTGTTTGTTAATATGATTAAATCAGGTGAAATTAGCGGTAATTTAGAAAATGTTCTTGCGCAATTATACACTCAATTAAAAAAAAATCATACATTGATAATAAAAATTAGAAATGCCTTAATTTATCCTGTTATTATTTTATTAGCAATGTCTGGTATAGGAACAGCTATGTTTATTTTTGTTATTCCTAAAATTATGGATGTTTTCAATGAAGTGAACGCGCAATTGCCTTTAGCAACAAGATTCCTTATTAAATTTAGCAATATTATTTCACAGCATGGAACAATTTTTGTGATATCTGTTGTTTGCTTTATTATCGCGTTTATAAAAATAATTAAAACTAAACAAGGAAAAAATATATTTGATTTAATTATTCTAAAACTGCCTATTATTTCTCCAATCATAAAAAAAATCAATTCAGCTATGTTTGCAAGAACAATGAGTTCTCTATTAAAAACAGATATCCAAATTGTAGATAGCTTTAAAATAACATCTAATGTTACAAATAATTCTGCTTATAAAAGAGCTTGTTTCCTTATATCTGAAGATGTAAAAAAAGGAATTTCAATTAGCAAAGCAATGCTATCTCACACATCTATTTTTTCACCTATACTTTTACAGATGATTAGCATGGGAGAAGAAACTGGTTCATTAGACACAACTTTGGATGAAATAGCTATATTTTATGAAGAGCAAGTTTTTGAGATAATGAATACATTACCTTCAATAATAGAACCTATTTTAATGCTTGTTTTAGGAGTTGCTGTCGGATTTATGGCAGTTGCTATAATTATGCCAATGTATTCTTTAACGCAACAAATATAAATTAATGATATATGCGCATATCAAAAAATAATAATGGCGTGTTACTATTAGAAATTCTTATTGTTATTAGTATTTTAGGAATTGTCTCGTCAGTTAGCTTGCCATATCTTAGAACCTTCTCGTCTAATTTAAAACTATCTAAAGCCACTAAAACATTGTCGTCTGATTTACGTTATGCTCAACAACTTACTGTATCTGAACAAGTTGTTCATTATTTGCAAATTTTTGAAGTAGCAAAAAAGCATCAAATTATTAGATCAGATACAATGGCTGTTATAAAAGAAGAAGCATTACCAGAAAAAATAAATTTTCAAGAAATTACAGGATTTACAAATGATAAAATTATTTTTAATTTTTATGGAGCTGTTTTAGAATCAGGTCTAATTATCCTTATTAATGAACAAACTACTAAGTTAGCAAATATTAATGTAAAACCATCTGGATATGTAGAGTATTCTATATAATGGGACTGTATAAATGAATTTAAGCTACAAAAATAAAATAGGATTTTCTATAATAGAAATTTTAATTGGAATTTCTATTTTAACAATTGGAATTTTTGGTGTTGTTAAAATGTTTCCTTATGGATTGCAAATAAGTAAATACGCTGAAAATAATACTTTAGGAGTTATGGCAGGTCAAGAAAAAATGGAAAACACTATCTCAGCAGGATATGAAAACATTGGGACTGGGATTATAGAAGCTAAACATAAAATTACAAGTGGTTCATTTGGCGATACATATAATTTTTTCAGAGAAACTGAAGTAATATTTGTAGATGCTGATCTAAATGATAGTGTTGCTGACACAGGAATGAAAAAAATAACAGTAGAAGTATCATGGCAATTATCTACTGGCGAGGAAAAAAATATTATTTTAAATAAATTAATTAGCAGGAGGTAAAAATGATTAAAAATTTTAAAAAACAAAAAGGGTTCACCCCGTTAGATAATAAACATCTAACAGGGTTCACATTGGCTGAATTGATGATTGTTCTTGGTATTACTTTATTAGTTTTCATTTTATTAATAAATACATATATTTTAAGTCAACGAGCTTATATAAAAAGCTCAAATAGATATGAAATAGTTCAAAATTCAAGAGTTTTTATAGATCGCATAAGCCGAGAATTACGGCAATCGCCAGAACTAGTTACTATATTGCCTGAAACAATTGCAGGCGCTCCATTTGAGATAATATTTCAAGATGGACATAATGGAACAATAATAAAATATATAAAATATTATCTAATTAATTCTGATTTATATAGACAAATTTCGCATTATTCTTTTCCAGAAAATCCTACTATTTTTGTGCAATGGAATTCTGAAAATGGTTTTGGCGAATCGCCTGTAGAAACTATTGAAACAGATGAAATTATTGGCGAATATGTTGATTCTTTAATTTTTTATGGAATAAATAATCTAATTAATATAGAGGCTGTATTTTCTAAGCATGGAGAAAATATTAATATTTATACTCAAGTTGCGGGTAGAAATCTATGAGATTGTTAAATGAAAAAAATAATTTAGGATTTTTAGCAATTCCAGCTATTTTAATTATTTCTCTACTATTAATGATAGGCATTTATTTTTTAGATTTTTCAATAAGTGAAAAAAAAATCTCTGACAGTTATTCTATTTCAGCGCAAGCATATTATTTAGCTGAATCTGGACTTGAATATGCAGTATTTAAATTAAAAGATGATGAGACATGGAAAACAAATTTTGAGACTATTCCTAACTGGGAGATATCTTACCAAGGCGGAAATGTCTTATTCCCAAATGGGTATTATGATATATTTATTAAAAATTATGATCTTGCCAAGGCAAGTATTATAGCTACAAGCACCTTAATAATAAATAATAGAAAATCTCAAAGAGTAATAAAAACCCAAATTTTTAAAGCTATGGGTGAAAGCGAAATAGGCAATAATGTAATATTAACTGATCAAAATCTTGAATTTTATGCGTCAGACGCAGATATAACCGGCAGTTTATTTTCTAATACTGATCTAATAGCCGCGCTTGGAACAAATCTTGACATTAGCGATTTAGCGCAAGCTACTGATGATATTTATTCTATACTTTTTTCAACTATAACAGCTAATGAAATACATGCTGAGAATTGGAATCCGCCAGCGCCTGATGAAATAGGAATACCTTCAGTAGATTTTGATTCAAATGATCTCGAATCATGGAAATCGCAAGCTCAAGCCTTAGGTCAAGTTTATTCAACTAATGAATTTGATACTATGCTTAATAATAATCCTAATTTAACCTTAAATAATATTGTTTATATTACTGGGAATATAAATATAGGCGATGGCAAGCATTTAACAGTAAATGGCGTCCTAGCAACTAATGATAATATTACAGTTGGGACGACAAAAGAATGGTGGCAATCATGTCCGGCTGATAAAGGATCTATTATAATCAATAATATTGAAGGACAACCATCTGGTCTTTTTTCCAAAAGCCAAATTGATTTTAATGAATGTAGCAACAATATAGTAATAAATGGAGTTTTATATGCTGGAAATAGCATAGATTTAACTGCCTTAAAAAATAGTTTTAATATTAATGGAACTATGTTAGCAAGAGAAGTAACTTTTCTTGTAATTCAAAACGGAGTTACTTTAAACTTTGATGATACTATAATAGATAATACATTAATACATACAGAATTCTCGCCTGTAATAACTGTTGAATATTGGGAAGAAGAATACTAGTATTCTGCCGAATAATTCAAATTAAAATATATTTTTTTCTTAAAATATGTTATAATATAAATATATGTTTAGTATTTTTCAAACACAAAATCCATTAGGTATAAACATTAGCGATAATTCTATAAAACTGGCGCAATTATATAAAAATAAACAGCCATTTTTATTTAATAAAATAGAATTACCTGAAGGCTATGTTGTTAATGGTGAAATAAAAAAAGAAGAAGAAATAACAAAAATAATTAAACAACTAATAAATGATACTAATAAGATAAAAAAAATAAACACTAACGAAGTTGTATGTTCTCTTCCTGAAACAAAAACTTATTTTAAAAATTTTAAAATTGATGATAATCATAGCGAAAATATTAATGAAATAATCAATGAAAAAATTTCTAAATATTTACCAGCAGAATCTGATTTATTATATATTGATTGGAAAATCTTAAAGTGTAAAAATAAAAATATCTTAAAAGAAGGTTCATGCCAAGTTATCTTAGGAGCGGTACAAAAAAAAATCGCAAAGCAATACGTGAATATATTGGAATTAGCAAATCTATCCCCTATTTCCTTAGAATTAGAGTCTTTGGCTATTTCAAGAGCTGTAATAAATGAACAAACAGATAATAATAAAACAATTGGCATTTTAGAAATAGGCTCTAAATTTTCACTATTTATTATACATCAAAAAAATATGCAAAAATTAAGCTTAATTTTGCCAATATCAGGTGAAAAAATTACAAATTTAATTAGTTCTACATTAAAAATAAATTATAAAGAAGCTGAAAAGGCAAAAAAAATTTGCGGTTTAGATAATTTAAAAGCTAAGGGCGTTGTTAAAAAAATTCTATCTCCTATTTTATATAATTTAGTTAAAAAGATAGAAGCGATAGAATCTTATTATATAAGTTATTATAATGGAAATAAACTAGACAAAATAATATTAAGCGGGGAAGCTACTTTGTTGCAAGGTATAGATACAGAACTTAAAAAATATTATAAAACAAATTTTTTTATTGCTAATCCTTTTGAAAATTTAAAAGTAAACAAAAAATCAGAGCAAGAATTTAAAGGAAAAAATTTAAATATATATACAACAGCGATTGGATTAGCAATGAACAACGGAAACTTAGCTAAATAATAAATATATCATCTTTAGGTCTTTATGATTAGTTTAAACTTAATTCCCTCTTACAAAAAAGAAGGCTTAAAATTTAAAAAGCTATATGAAACAATAAAAATTTTGTTATATTTTTTAATATTTTTTGTTATTATAACTTCAATTATTTTATCAATTGCCAATGTTATTTTAGTAAACACTTTCAATGACACTGTTCTTGGGACATCTTATGTTTCATCTAATCATAAAATATTTGATCAAGACATAACAACATTAAATGAACAATTTAAAAATATCCATGAGCTTCAAAATAAATTTATTTTTTATGATGACTTATTGATTACTACAACAAAACTAATACCAGAAGGCATTAAATTAGATTATTTATCTGTTAATACAAATCTTAATACAGCTTTATTTAAAGGAATAGCAACAACAAGAAAAAATCTTATTGAATTCCTAGATAATTTAAAATATGAAAAAATATTCAAATCTATAGAATCTCCACTTTCAAATATACTAGAAAAAGAGAATATAGCATTCACAATTAAAACAAATCTGTAATTATAATACTCTTGTTATATGAATTTTAAAAAAAATATAATATTATTTTTAGTAATAAGTTTTGCTGGATTATTAGCAATCATATTTTTTGTAATACTGCCTACTACCAAAAAAATTAAAGATATTAGTAAAAAAATATATGATTTGAGGATTGATGTAGAAAAAAAATATGTATCAGGTCAAAATTTACGACACACTATTAAAAAATTTAAAGAATTTAAAAAAAGCAGTTTAAATCTTTCAAATATTTATGTTGAAAAAAATCAAGAGCTAAAATTCATTGAAAGTTTAGAAAATATAGCCTTAAATAATGATTTAAAACAAAAAATTAATATTAAAGAGGCAATTATCAGTGAAGATAATCCCAATATTGGAATAAAAAATATTCAAACAATGAATTTAAATGTAAGCTTAGAAGGAGATTACACAAATATTTTAAAATTTTTATACGATATTAGAAAATTATCTTATTGCATAAATATAGAATCAATTATTATAACTAAATTTGATAATATAAGAGATTCTAAAATAAATTTAGATAAAAAATTTGTTAACGCGGTTATATCAGCTGATTTTTATATTAATAATCCTGAATATAACAATTAAATAATATAGATATGAAAGAGCTTCAAAAAAGAATAATGTTAATTTTAAAAAAAGGATATGTTATAATGATAATAATTATTTGTATTATAGCTTTTTTTATCTCCAATTTTTTATATAAATATGTTTATAATACACTTTATAATGCTCAAATAGTTGCATTATTCAGACCTTATTTTGAAATTCCAGAAATAGATGAACAGATATATAAAAATATAGAATCTCATATTGCGGAAAAAAATAAAATAACTGAAATAAATTGGAATGAACTAAATAATCCTTTTATGGATCCTATAAAAATTATAGATTCTAATAAAATAAATGAAGATAAAAGCGAAGAAGAATAAAAAAAGCGGTGATTAAACCGCTTTTTAAAATTTCAGTAAATTCTAATATTATAGTGGTATTACTTTAAATTACACCCATTTTGTCATTCCGTGCTTGCCCGCCTATTCGGCGGGCTTGACGCGGAATCCAGCATAGATCCCGCATCAAGTGCGGGATGACACATTGAATTAAGTAGTTACAATTTTAAGTATGACCACTATACTATTACTTATTTTAAAGTTACTTTAGCGCCAGCTTCTTCTAATGTCTTTTTATGATTTTCAGCTTCTTCTTTAGCAACTGCTTGCTTAACAACCTTAGGAGCCGCCTCTACTAAATCTTTAGCTTCTTTAAGCCCTAATTCAGTTATAGTTCTAATAGCTTTAATAACAGCTATTTTATTACCGCCAGCTTCTGTCAATTCAATATCAAATTCTGTTTTTTCTTCAACAGCAGCATCTGCTCCTGCTGGCGCGACAGCGCCAACTGCCATTACTGGCGCAGTCGCTGAAACACCAAACTTATCTTCTAAAATTTTTACAAGCTCTGATAAATCCAAAACTGACATTTTTTCTATTTCAGAAACTATGTCTTTAAACTTTTTAGGGACTTCAACTTCCTTTTTTTCTTCTGTTGTATTTTCAACAGCTTTTTTTTCTTCTTCTGCCATACTTTTCTCAAAAAAACAAGAAAGCAAGAAAACAAGAAAACAATTTCTTAATTTCTTAATTTCAGTTAATTTTAAATTAATTATATTTTAAATTACGATTTATTTTCTTTTATTCCATTTAAAACCTGAACCAATCCTCTTATATTACCATTTAATACATTTACAAATCCGCTTACAGGCGCTTGAATTGTTCCAACAAGTTTTGCTAATAAAGCTTCTTTACATGGTAATTTTGCTAATGATTTAATTTCTTCCGCTGTTATAATCTTATTCTCTAAAATACCGCTTGTTATGTTTATTTTTTCTTTATGTTCTTCAAAAAAATCATATACCACCTTTGCTGGACCAACTTCATCTTCTCCAAAAGCTACTCCTATATTATTATCTATATCATCCATATTAGAAATATCTATTCCCTTCTCTTTCAACGCTAGCTTTAAAAGTGTTTTTTTAGCGACAAAATAACTAACTTTATTTTTTCTGCATTCTTTTCTTAAAATTTCAATATCTTTTACAGATAATCCGCTAAAATTAACAATAACAGTAGATTTTTGATTATCCAATTTTTCTACATATTCTTTTAATATTTCTTGTTTTTTAGTTTTTGATTTAGGCATAATGTGATGGTGTAGAAAATATATTTAAGCTGATAAATTTATAGCTTTCTATCCAATAATCGCGGATATACACGCAGATCCACTACGCGGATTTCACGCAGATATTAAAAGGAATTATTTATATACAACCTAAAATTATAAACTATTAAAAAAAACGCTTATTTAGCGCCACAGGTATATGCAATTACATACATAATTGCATTTAAATGCACATTTTAATATGCATTTAATAGTAAAAACCTAGGCAAGGTTGTTTTTAAGCAGTAAATGCCCTTGCTGTCTATGGCGTATTTATTTAATTAAAGTATAACATATATTTTATAATTGTCAATACATCTAAAAAATGTCATCCAGCGCAATATTATATTTTTGTCATTCCGAGCCTGCCGAGGAATCTCTTTTGTCATCCCGAGCTTGCCTCGCCAAATCGGCGGGGGGTTAAATTTTAACATTTCGTCTTCCCTGCCCTCCGCCTAAGTTTGCAAAACAGGAAATACTTATTTAAATAAGTATTTATCTATCCGCCTTGGGTGGAAATATAGATTTAATTATTATGTGTTAAATATAAAAAACTCTTTGCAAGTTAAAAAAGCATTTAACACAATACAAAGAGTTTAACTAAAATGATTAAATTGCTTCTATCCCTTTTAAAGTAATGGCTATTGCCTCATTCTTTTCGTAATTTTTAAATTCCAATTTCTTGTCAGGATATTTTTCTTTAATTCCGTTTATAAATTCATCAGCAAAAGACGGCGTTAAAACTACGACGTTATCAAAATCTAAAACTATATCTTCGGCTGATCCGTTTACTATTTGTTTCAAACGCAAAACAGCCTCCTTTGCAGTAGGTCTGCTATTAAGAAATTTACCAAATTTTATCATTTGAATAATCATATTTTCATTATTTATATTCTATCATTAATTGGGCAATTGTGCCTAATATTGGGTAAAACTAAAATCCATAGTTCCCCTCTATGCTCGCCCCGTTCTACGGGGAGAGGGGTTAGGGGTGTGTAATTTACTATTATAAGCTATATTTAGTTTAATAGTCAGTGAGCAGTTATTCGGATGAAGCTTATTCCATTTACTTTATTTTAACATTTTTTACATCAATTGCATACCCTAAATGCAAAAAGCTATATCTACAATTACAATATAGATTTAATTAGAGGGTGCCATAGTCCCGAGCGAAGTGATGGCTGTGTCACCCCAATTGCTTGTCTCCGTAGTTTTAACATTTCGTCTTCCCTGCCCTTCGTCTGAAGTTTGAAAAACAGGAAATACTTATTTAAATAAGTATTTAATTGTAATTTTAGGATATAGCAGACTGACATAATTCTAACTTATCTTTTATAGATTTCCAATTATTTATTTTCATTTCAAGTAATCTATAAAATTTTTTATCATGCTTTTTGTATTTTAAATGACATAATTCATGAATAATAACATAAGCAATACAGTCTTTAGCCGAATAAATAAGATCTGGGTTAAGAATAATTTTTTTATTTGATAAAAAGCTCCCCCACCTTTTATTCATCTTTCTAATCACAAGCGTAGGCATAAAATTACAACTAAAATTTTTAAAAACTTTATTATATTGTTCATTAAAAATAAATAAAATTCTTTTATTATACCATTCTTTAAGTAATTTCTTATTATACCTGCCATTACTAACTTTTTTAGTTGTATCTACTTGTATCTTTCCATATTTTAAACTAACCTTATCAAACTTCGCTCTATTTACAACTAATTTATATTGCTTTCCCAGATAAAAAAAACTCTCTCCTGAAATATATTCTTTATGACTATACTTTTTTTGAAATTTTTTAAAATATGCAATTTGTTTTTCAATCCATAGCCATTTACGTTTTAAAAATTTAGATATTTTTTCTTCGCTATATTCTATTGGACATTTCAAAATAATAATTAAATTCGGCTTTACTGTTAAACTAATAGTTTTCCGTGTTTGCCGAACTAAAAAATATTTATAGCTATATTTACCATATTTAAAATTTAATTCCTCCATAGTTAAAATAATGAATTATTTTCTATTGCTAAGTTGATTGTTTTATCTAAAATTGATCTTGTTGAATCATTGTCAAGTTTAATATTTTTGCCAATTATTACCTCGTCATATAAATAATCATCAATTTTATTCTGTATCACTCTCTTTACTTCGCTATTTTTATGCCAATCAACAATCGCCTCTTTTTTTAATATCTTATATACATCAATAACTATATTTATAAAATCGTCATCGTATATATCATACTTTTCAAAATCACCTTTTAAATTCCTATAAAAAATGCCAGCCACTTCATTATCTTTTATAGAATTTGGGATTAAATCATCTTTTTTATTTAATACTTCTTCTCTCGCTTCTTTTAACTGCTTTAATGCTTCCAAATCTTCCATTTTTTTCTTCCTCATTTCTTCTATAATTTTTTTTATTTTATCTGAGAACCTATTATAGAATTCGGGATCTGTTTGCGCTTTTTCAGTGATCGTTTTCTGAATTTGAGCCTCAATCGCCTCAGCTTTTGATTTATCAGAGCCAAGACCGTCAATAGCTTCCGTAAATGATTCTGAGTCATGTATATTGATCTGTTTTGTCATAAGTTCAACTGCTTCCGCGTCAACATATTGGTCTAAAATTTTTACTAATTGAGTTTTGTATTCTGAAAAATCTTTTGTGTCAGCGTATCGCAAACGAACTGCTCGCCTTAATTCAAGAAACTTTTTCAATTCCATTTTATAGACATCCAAATGTTTAAATTTATGAACAAAATTTTCAAGAGCCAAGCACTCATTAAAATTTTTCATAAAATCATTCATCGCTTTATAAAATTGTTCTCTTTCTTGTTCGTCTTCTAAGCTTTTAATATACGCCTCATCATCTTTAGAATTTTTTTGTTCCTTAAATATTTCATTTAAACTATCATAACTCTTTTCAAGCTCGTTTATTTTTTCCTGAACATCAATTAACGCGCTCTTTACATCATCGTCGTCATAACTACCAAACAATTTCATAGCAGTATCAAGATTCTTGGCATTTTCTGAATAATCAATTATAAATCCGCTCGTCTTTGGTATTTTTTTATTCTCAAATAACCTATTTACTCTGGCAATCGCCTGAAGCAAGTTATGATCATGTAAATCTTTAGCTAAATAAAGCGCTGTATTTCTTGGCGCGTCAAAACCAGTCAACAGCTTATCTACCACTATAATAATTTCTATACCATCAGGATTATTTTTAAAACTATCAATAATCGTTTCCTCATAAGATTTTAAATTGCGAAAATCCCGTTTAATCTTTTTCAAAAAATCAATAACTTCTTTTTTTCTATTATATTCTTCGTATTCTTTAGAAATCATATCAGAAATTATCACAGCTGAATTTATCTTGCCAGAATCTTCAAAAAATTTCTGAAAAAGAATTGCGGAAAATTTTGAAGGCGCGACTATTTGCGCTTTTAAACCGCTATTTTGAAAATTATTAATGTAATGTTTCTCAATATCATAAGCTATCTCGCCAATTCTATGCGGATTACTTTTTATAATCCTATCATTAACAAACCCTTGCAAAAAACGTTTCTGTTCTTTGTTGGAACCATAAGCTATACGATCAGTATGCAAATTAATTTTCTCCTCATTTTGGCTCATTTCAACATATCGTCCTTCATAAATCAAAGGCAAAATAACTTTATCAGCAAGCGCGTCATCAATCGTATATTTATCAATATATCCTCCAAATTTTAAAACTGACGCTTTTTCTTTTTTCATCAAAGGCGTGCCAGTAAAACCAATAAAACAAGCATTGGGAATTATTTTATTCATCTCAGCATTTGCAATACCTCCTTGCGTCCTATGCGCTTCATCAATCAAAACAAAAATATTTTTATCATAGTCAGGCTCTTTAGTCCCATATTTGCGAGCGCTTTCAAATTTTTGCACTAATGTAGTAACGACATTTATCTCTTTATTTTTTATCAACTGTAAAAGATGAGATCCTGTTCTTGCGACAACAACCCTTTTTTTCAATTTACAATTTCTGAATGTATTTGAAATTTGTCTGCCTAAATCAACTCTATCCGAAACAACAATCACTCTTGGATTAACAATCTTAGGATTTTCAATTAAAGCCTTTACGAACATAACCATAGTGAGCGACTTGCCTGATCCTTGTGTATGCCAAATAAGTCCGCCTTTTCTTTTTTTACCCTTAATGCCTTGCTTTTCTTCTTCCACTGTTTTAAGCATTTTATTAATAGCAAAAAACTGCTGATATCTAGAAATCTTTTTTACACCAGCATCGTAAAGAATAAAATTTTTAGTTAAATTGAGTAGTCTTGCAGGCTCAAGCAGGCTTACCACTCCCCTATCTTGATCTGTTGTTAGTCTTTTTAAAAGTTGCTTATGATTTTTAGTCGCGCCATTCAAATCTTTACAAATTTGGCTATAATTTTTTTCATCTATTTTAGTTTTAATCAAATCTTGAATCTTCTTGTCAAAATCCTTTTTGTCTATTTCCTTTTCTCTCCATTTAGAATAAAATTTATTTGGAGTTCCTGTCGCGCCATATCGCAAATCTTTTCCATTTGTTCCAATTAAAAGTTGCGGATACGCAAAAAACTTTGGGCAATATTCCAGTCCCTGATTTCTGTTCATCTGATCTAATGCTTCTATTACATCCACGCTGGATTTTTTATTTTCAATTACAGCAAATGGAATGCCATTTACAAATAATACTATATCAGGACGGATATTCGCCTTTCCGCTCACTTCAAATTCAACAGTTGCGCTGAAGTCATTGTTTTTTGGATTTTCAAAATCAATAAATCTTAAATTTTGAGATGATCTCTTCCCATTAACTATTTCAGTTACAGTTTTTCCGCCTGTTTTCATTATTACATTATAAATATCTTTTGATGTATCAATTAAACCTTCAAGCTGAATATTTTCAAGCCAATCAATCGCGTCTTTTATACTTTTATCACTTATAACATCTGTATTTATCGCGCGCATTTTATTAAAAAGGATATTTTTTAAAATAAATTTAGAAGTATTTCCATCTCTCTCTAACATAACATTTTCAATGGGAATATATTTATATCCCATATTCAAAAGCAGTTCCATTAAAGGAAGTTGAGATTGTTTTGCTTCGTCAAAATTTGCAAGTATAGGCATAGGTTTAATTATGAATTATTAATTGTTTTATTTGCTACATCAAAAAATAATAATCCAAAGGGACTGAAATAATATTTAAAATAGAATTAAATTTTAATTCAGTATTGGAAAAAATAATCCCATAATCCGATGCAATTTTTCCCATTGTATTTATAATTTGTTTTTTATCTTTCTTGCCAAGCCCTGCCTCAATAACTATCTTTTTACTATTTCCTATTTGGAGAATAAAATCAGCTCCGCCTTGAGCGCTATCATAACGAATAATACCATCACTTCTCAAAATAAATTCTCTATAAAGATGCGAACCGATAGAATCTTCCAATAATTTACCTTGCCTTGTTAAATATGTGCTTTCATTACCTGTAAAATAAAAAAATGACATTCTAATTGCTGGACTCATAAATAAATATTTGTTTGCCTTGTTGGCAATGGTCATATTTGAACCGTGTGGCGGAATTTTCACTAAAAGTTCCGCCTTTTCTAAAACATCAAAAATATTGGCAATCGTCAAACGGTTGATGCTGAATTTATTCGCTAAAACACTCAAGCTTGTTATGTCATTTTCAGCTATCGCAAACAAAATTCTTTTTACTGCTCCGAGTGTGTCTTGATCAAAACCTCCTAAAATTGGCATATCTTGTTTAATAATTTTATCAAGCAATAAAGATATGTTGTTATAAATAGAAATTTCATCTGGCATTACTAAAGTAAACGGAAAAGTCCCATAAGATAAATACTTTTTTATATCGTTCCTGTCTACTTTTGACCAATAAGTGTTAACCTTGCCTTCTATGCTATGTAATTTATTATAAACATCTTCAGCTGAATCTGAGAAATAAATAGCTTGCCTAATTTCATTTTTTAATTTCGGAATTGGATAATTTTTATTTTTTATCATCTGATACTCGCTAAAACACATTGGCGTCATTGGTTCAAATATCGCTCGACGAGCAATGTTAGGTGTTGATTGTAAAACAATTGCAGAAGATCCAGTTGAGCATAAAAAAATATTGTTAGTCCTCTCAAATAATGATTTTAAGGTAATCGCCCATTTCGGATCTGTTTGAACTTCATCAAAAAATATCAATATCGGGGTTTTAACGGTTTCTAAATTTGCGCCAATAATTTGCTCATAGGCTGATACTATCTCATTAATACCGACCTCAAAATAATTTCTCAAATCTTCCACAGATAAAAATAAAACTTGAAAATCTTTCTTTTTAAATTCCGAACAAACTTGAGATATAAGAGTCGTTTTTCCAACGCCTCTAAATCCAGGGATAATCACCATTCTGTTTGGCGATTTTTTATCCAAAAAGTCATTTATATATTTTTTTAATTTTACATACAAAAAACGAGTAGGATACTTTTCCCCGTTTAAACCATGGGTAAAATGCTTTAATCGGTCATTAGTGGTTAAAATTTGTTTCTGTAAATATTGTATTAAATCTTGGTTCATATATATTCAATTATACTACAATCGCCTATTTGTAGTATATCACGCTATACAAGTAATGTCAATTGTCCTTTTTTTGGCTAATTTAAAACAATACTTCCCTATTTTTCTTGTTTTAAAAAATGTAAATATTCCTCATTACCCCCTATTTTAATGTTACGGAATCTCGTAACATTAAAATTTGTATTTTCCTATGGTGGTGAGGGTGCCATAGTCCCCTTTTTGAGGGACGAAAAAAGGGCTGTGGCACCCTAAATGCAAGTTCGTATTTTCCCGGTGACCAAATTATTCAATAAATATTTTTTTTGCGCTTCAATATTTTTTTTCTTTTTCTCTAACATTTCAATCTCATCATCCGCAGTTGTTAGGATTTTTGCTATTGCGATTTGTTCTGGGAGGGATTTTGGGATTGTTATTTTTAAATCGTCCAAAGCCTTTTTTTGAATATTTGGCAACCCAGAACCAACTCGTAAGCTCATAATTTTAGATTGCTTGATTTTTAAAATTTGGTATAAAAATAAATTATCTATATCTTGATTTGGATTTATTGCATAACAATGTCCGCCACGCCAAAATTTTTCTGTATTAAAATTTACACAACCACAAGAATTTCCACCCTCGCTGATTGTAATTGTATTTTCTTTTGTGTTCCATTCATCTGTATGACCAGATAGTACTATTCCACCATTAAGTACAGGATAAATACCGTCTTTAATCATGTTATCTTTGTTTAATTGTTGCCCCTTCTTAATATCACATATAGTTTCCAACTTCACCGTCTCCCACTCCCCGCTAAACCCAGCCACTCTCATTTTTCCAGAGAGCAACTTCTGCATCAAACTTTTTTTAATATTTTTCTTTACCTCAATCTTCTTATCTAACTTTCCTAAATACTGATCCCAAGTTTCTAAAATTTCTACGATGCGGGTTTGTTCGGGGAGGGGGGGGAGGAGGATTTTGAGTTTATTGATAATCTGAATCGTCAGCTGAGGCTGCGCGCTTCCAAAAGAAATTCTTTTTATTTCTTTTTTAAGATTTGAAGATTTAAAATAATTTAATAAAAATTCTGTTTTTATTTTTTTGTTATTATTGCGAATAATCGCCATCCCAGAATTTATCCTGATATTTTCAAAATTAATTTTATCCGAATAAAAAAAAATATTGCCGATTGTTCCTCTTGTAGTAATAATCAAATCGCCTCTTTTTAATTTTCCTTTACCCAATAAATTATCCCGTTCGCTGGAAATAAATTTTTTATCAAAAAAATTAAACCCCTTTTTTGTCACATTACCTGCATTCAAAAAAAGACAATATCCAGCACTAAAAAAATCATCTTCGTGTGGATAATTTTTTCCTCTATCCCCATCTATCACAGCAATATTATGATTTTTTAAATTTTCATTTTCCCAGTCGGCATGGATATTTTTTTGTGGTTTATTTTCTGGCATAATTATTATATCTAATTAAAATTTTAACCCCAAAATTATTTCAACATTTTTTATTCCTTGTTTGATTTCAGTGTTATATGAAATTTGATCATACTTCCCCGTGAATTTTTCAATTTCATCAAACAATTCTTTGATTGCGGGAACAAGCAATTTTCCTTTTATTAATCCTAATAACTCTTTATATTTCTTTTCGCATAAATCAAATTGAAGTTTGCTAGCAATTTTGTCATTCAAAAAAGATAAAAGAGCTGTTAATGCTTCCTCTTGATTAAAATTATTGATCATTTTTATATAATTCGACTCTGCTATATGTGCCACACCGTTTCCATTAGTTAAATAAACCTCTACAACACCCAAAACAACCTTTTTTCTTATTTGTGCAGGAATACCGCCTCTATTGCCAATAATATTAAATAACTGTTTTGAAAATATAGGCTCATTATAAAAATTATCTCTACTTCTATGAACATCTAAAAGATTCTGAATTGCAAAATCAATATCCACAATTTTCATATCTTCAGGAAGATATGAAAGTCCTCTGACAACTGATAAAAAAATTTTTGCTTTTTTTTCACTTTCTTTGTCACTATTAGTAATAAATTTTTTATACTTTATGCCAAAACTCAGACGCGTTTCTTCGTCTACACGTGCCCATATCGCAGGTGCTAAATAATTAATATTTTGCAGGATCTTAGGGGGAGTGTTTTGCTCTATGTATATACCCCAAAAACCAGACACAAGATTGTTTGCTTGTTGTTGGGTTAAGTTAATAAAAGATCGTGTAATTTTTTTTGAGTCTAATTCAGTTATTTCATTCGTTTTGATATTTGCTAATAATTTTTTTATTTCAATCGCACTATCTGATAATGGCAAAGATATAACTTCTTTTATACAAGTTTCAAGCCAAGAAATTAATTGAAGCCCTGTAATTTGATTCTGATTTGGATGTGCCGCACTAGCCCAATTTCTCATATAGCGTATAAGATCTAGATGTTTAAAGCCAAGCTCTGAAATAAGACCAATATTTAGTGCTCCAGAAATCAATTCATTGTCATCTAATTTATCAATGTCATAAACACTCTTAAGTTTCTTCTTTTTATCCTCATTGTTTGTTGCATTATCATAAAAATAACTAACATCATACTGTATTGCACGTTTACGAATTTCTGAAATCGTCTCATCCCATAAATAATTTAATGCAGCATCAAACAACCCGACTGCCGTGGCCGCTAAAAATTTAGAAAAATAAACAGACTTATTTTTTTTAGTATCATCAATTTTAGATAAAACTGTATTTGCATTATTAAAGACAACAAACCTTTCTTCTAAGGGAACTAAAATATTATCTATTGGCAACCCATAACATTCGATAGTACTAAGGACACGCTCCTCAAATACTTGAAGCATTTTACTTGCATCATTATTATTTTTTACTACTAAATTGTTTGTCATATATTTTATATTAACAATTTTTTTTATCCCCCCACCCAAGCAATACTATCAAAAAATTAAATACTCGTCAAACATAATTCTACCCCTCCAAAATCTCCAGCCGATCAATGCCATTTTTATCAATTTCATCAGCGTATTTGTCTTCAAATTCACCTAACTTCTCCCATCTTTCTTCCCTGCCCATTTTCTGAATCTTATCAATGCCATACTTTCTAATAAAATCCCTATGTGCCATTCTATCAATTATCTCATCCCAAAATGTCTCATCATCATATTCATCATGAAGTTGATGAACATCCGTATCCTCCTCAAAAACGCGAGTCGGATAAAATTCTCCATCTCCGACAGCTTCATTATCAACATACTCCTCAAACCCAAACTCCTTGGCAAAAGAAAAAATATAATGCTCTAAATTATCGTATTTTTTAATTCTATCATCCGTCCGATGCGCGTTCGCCATCCAAGCGCCAAGATAAACTAATTTTAATAAATTTTCAAATTGTTTTTTTGTAAAATTAATTTTCATAATTTTTTAATTATTATTTTTTTATTATTTTTGGACATATACTTTACTTAATTTTTAAATTCTTTAAATGTTTATTCATTTCCTTTTCAAGTTGGTCTAATTCAGGGTTTATTTTTTCCAACTCTTTCAAATTAGCTGAAATATCTATTTCCGCTTCTTCTTCAAAAGTATCAACATAACGGGTAATATTCAAATTAAAATCATTTTCTTTTATCTCCTTAAAACCAACTTTACGAGAAAATTTTTCAAGTTCTTTTCTATCTTTATAAGTATTATAAATTTTTTCAATATTTTCCTCGCTTAATGAATTTTGCGCTTTGCCAGATACAAATTCTTTTGAGGCTTCAATGAATAAAATATCTTTTTTCTTCTCGTTCGCTCCGCCTGCTTCTCTGGATTTATCAATTATTAAAATAGCTACTGGAATACCTGTTGTCTGAAAAAGTCCAGCAGGCAATCCGATCACTGCGTCAATTAAATTCTCTTCTAATAAATGCGTCCTAATTTTACCTTCCGCGCCACCGCGAAAAAGCACTCCGTGCGGGACGATCACTGCGACACGACCTGTTTTGGCTTTTGCTGTTTCCACCATATGAGTAATAAAAGCAAAATCTCCTTTGTCTTTCGGTGGAATGCCACGCCAAAATCTATTATATTTATCACCTTCGGCATTTTCAGCCCCCCATTTTTTTAAACTGAAAGGAGGGTTTGCAATCGTTAGATCAAATTTCATTAATTTATCATCTTCAACTAACAAAGGATTATTTAAAGTATCTCCCCATTCAAGCCGAGCTGAATCTTTTCCATGAAGAAACATATTCATTCGCGCTAACTGATATGTTGAACCAGTTGACTCTTGTCCATATAAAGCATAATTTTTTGAGCCTTGTTTTTCTATTTCCGCACCAGCCAATAAAAGCAGACCACCTGAACCACAGGAACTGTCACATATTCTATCGCCATCTTTTGGTTGAGCTAACTTGGCAAGCAGTTTAGCTACACATTTTACAGTGAAAAATTCTCCCGCTTTCTTGCCTGCTTGCGAGCCAAACTGACCGATTAAATACATATATGAATTACCGATAATGTCATCATCTACTTCGCTTAAATCAATTTTATAAAAATCATTAATTAAATGCCGTATCATTTTATCTCGTTGTTCAAGTTTTCCAAGTATTGTTTCTGAATTAAAATCATAATTGCTTAATATGCCATCAAGTTTGCTTTTATTTTCGTCTTCTATTTTATGGAGAGCTTTATTTATTTCTTCTCCTATATTATCTTTTTCATGAATACTGTAAATATAATCAAAAGAAGTTTTTGGCGGCAAATAGAATCTATCTGATCTCATTTTTTCTTTTATTCTTTCCTCATTATCTCCAAATCTTTCCTTATAGTGTTGGTATTGCTTTTTAGATAGATCACTTAAATATTTATAAAAAAGCATTACTAAAACATAATCTTTATATATCCCTGCGTCTAATGACGTACGAGATGAATCAGCAGCTGCCCAGAGAGTTTTATTAAGTTGTTCTTGAGTGAATTTTTGTGTTGTCATATTTTTTTAAGCTGTTATTAAATTATTTATAACATTTTGAATTATATTATTTACTAAATCTTTTTTTTTGGATAACATTTCTTGTTGTCGTTTATTATTTTTATATAATGAAATAATCTGATTTTGAGTTTCAATGTCATCCATTCTTACAACTATATTCTCTAAATCTTTTTTTAATATTGTTTTTATAGCGCCACCAGTTGCCTTTTCTTGAATAGCTTTTTGCCCTATATTAGAATTTAAATATATCATCAAATATTCAGGTTTTATCTTATCATCTTTTAACCGTAATATATACATAGACGACGACGCAATACTATCACTTATTTCTTTATCAATAAATCCAGCGCGAAAAACACCTCTTGATGTTATAAAAATATCATTTTTTTTAACTCTTGCGCTTGTGTGATAATCACGACGGGCTATTTTACTAAGCTTCTTGTCATCTACATAAGCATTATTTATAACATTTTTTGCTTGAATAACAGAAATCTCACCATTCTTTTGTTCCTGTAAAGCGCTTCTAAAAGTATAACCAACCACGATTTCTGCAATTTCTTTTAATTGTTTTTTATTTTGCATATTTAAGCTTTTTTATCTTCTACTTTATAGTATAGAGCAATATTTTACAAATGTCAACCTTTTTCGCCTGCACACTGTTAAATACTGCGATTTTAAACATTGCGATTCTTTTTCATATAATTACCCCTTTCCACCCAAAAAATCAACAAAAAACGCCTGCTCTAGAGCATGCTCTAGAGCAAAAAAAAATCTCCCTAATTAAAAAGAGATGATTCATAATTTTCTGATAAATTTCGGAATTTCCATATTCCCCCTCATAATTCCCACATATTTTGTAAATGATTGCGGTCTTTGCCTATCGCCCATTTCATAGGATTATTTTTAATATATTCACGAATATTATTTAATGATTTTTCGTCGCGGATGATGTGATCATAAAATGATCTCTGCCATGCAAAATTTCCAAATCCGTTTTTATGAATAATTTTTGATGATGTGGTTTTAAACGCACCAATTAATTCGGATAATGATTTTATTTTCCCCGATTCCGATGTAGGGACAGGTCGCGACCTGTCCCTACGATAAATAACCAAAATTCCGTGAAAATGATTTGGCATCACAATATATTCATCCAATTTTACATAATTATATTGATTTCCCAACCATAACCATTGATTTTTTACGATTTTCCCATATTCATTTAAAATCATTTGATCATTTTCAATTTTTCCAAAAAATTCTTCCCGATTTTGCGAACAAATTGTCACAAAACACCATCCATCTTGTGAATAATCATAATTTTGCAAACGATTTCTTTTTCGTTCTT
>JBHPIX010000060.1:0-3746 GCA_042568285.1 Patescibacteria group bacterium
AACTCTAAATCCTAATTTTTTAAGCTGTTGCAACATTTCCATTTGAGTTTTTACTTCAATTCCATTGTATATGCTATAAAAAAAGACAGCCAAATTTCTATTAGCTGCTATCTTAGGATCTAATTGACGAACTGCGCCAGCAGCCGCATTGCGAGGATTAGCAAAAATTTGCGCGCCATTTTTTTTCTGTTTTATATTTAACTGTTTAAAACTATCTTTTGGTATATATACTTCACCTCCGACTTCTATATCAATAGCCTCATTTATCCGTAAAGGAACACTCTTTATTGTTCTAATATTATCTGTAACAATTTCGCCATTTTTTCCATCTCCTCTCGTTACAGCTCTTTTTAAAATTCCTTTTTCATAAATAAAAGATATATTCAAACCATCAATTTTAAGTTCACAAACATACTCAATATTTTTATCAACAGGCAAATCTAAAAATCTTTTTACCCGTTTATCAAACTGTTCCACTTCTTCTGAACGGAACATATCATCAAAAGAATATTTAGGTATATTATGCTTATGCTTTTTAAATTTTCCAAGAGCTTTACCACCGATCCTTTGTGTTGGTGAATCTCTAGTTATTAAATTAGGATACTCTTTTTCTATTTTTTCAACTTCATCTTTCAAGCTATCGCGAACAGCATCTGAAACAATAGGCTTATCTAAAACATAATACGCATAATCAATTTCGCGCATTTGTTTTCTTAACTTCTCTAATCTTTCTTTTGCTTCTTTTTTCTCCATAAAATTTTATTATTGCTCCAAAATCATAAATCTTCAATCATAAATCTAAAATCCACCACTTACTTAGTAACCCTAAATACCTCATCCAAAGTAGTAAGCCCTTCAATAACTTTTAAAAGACCATCTTGTCTCATTGAAACCATTCCTTCATTTTGCGCCATTTTATATATGTCATATTCTGAAATATTTTTAGCCTCCAAAATATTTTTCCGTAAAGTTTCACTAATAGCCATAACCTCGTAAATACCTATTCTTCCCTTATATCCTAAATTTTGACATTTTTCACATCCTTTTTCTTTATAAAATTTCATTTCTTCAAATTTAGAAATCTTTTCCCCTGAATTTTCTGGAATTTCAGCTAAAGTTTTTTTAATTTCATCAATTTCATCTTCATTAGGTTTATATTCTTCTTTACATTCATTACATAAAATTCTAACCAATCTTTGTCCAATAACAACATTAAGCGCTGGAGCTAATAAATATGGCTTTGCGTTAAGAGATAAAAAACGAGGGATTGCTCCAGAAGCGCTATTAGTATGTATTGTAGAAATAACTAAATGCCCTGTCAAAGCCGCGTTAATAGCAATATCAGTTGTTTCATCATCTCTAATTTCTCCTACCATAACAACATCTGGATCTTGCCTTAAAATAGCCCTCAAACCCTTAACAAAATCATATCCCTTTGAATGATCAATTTGGCTTTGATTAATTCCAGACAATTTATATTCAATAGGATCCTCTAACGTAATCAATTTTTTATCAGGAGAATTTAATTCTTTCAAAATAGAATATAAAGTAGTTGTTTTTCCGCTTCCAGTCGGTCCCGTCGCAATAATCATTCCATTTGGCTTTTTTACTTCCTTTAACAAAATTTTATAAAACTTTTCTCTTAATCCTAATTTATCAAAAGTCAATCCCTGCGCGCTTGATGTCAAAAGCCTCATAACAACGCTTTCACCATAAGATGTTGGCAATGCAGAAACACGGACATCAATATTGCCTTCTTCCATATATATAGTAAATCTGCCGTCCTGAGGTTCATTGTCAATATTCATCTTTAATGCCGCCATCAATTTTATTCTAGAAATAATTTTAGACCAAATATCTTTGTCTATACAAACAACATCATGTAAAACACCATCTATCCTAAACCTAATTTTTACATCCTTTTCTTCAGCTTCAATATGAATATCAGATGCCCTGCTTTGTAAAGCATTTGATATAACTAATGTAATTAAATCAGTTAAAGACACTTTTTTTATTTTTTCTCCTAATTCTTTAAAACCTACTGAGTCATCTTTAAATTTTGCTATATCTTCTGCTGTAATATTTACGCCTTTAGTAATTTCTTTAATTTTAGGAATACTTTTATATACATTTAATGCCCTTAAATAACTATTTTCTGAAATGATATAAACTTTTCCCTTTGCGTGCAATTTTTCTTTTAATTCTATTTTAATTTTTTCAGCTTCTTTTACATCTACTCCATCAACAACTCCTAAACGAAATTCTTCTCCATTATAAAAAAAACAAACAATTTTTGTTTTTTTGCTTTCCGCCTCATCTATAACCGAAATGGCATCGGATGTAATTGAAAAGTTAACCAAATTAATATATGGCAATCCTAAAATTTCAGCATTTTTACTGACATTTTTTTCTAAAGTATCCTCCTCAATCATCTGCATCTTATTATGAAACTTTTCTTCTATGTCTTCATTTGATATTTGTAAATCAGCTACCACAAATTATAATACACATTAAAATTTCGCTAAATCCATACGGATAATAACGTTAGTAATTGCGCATTTATTAAAATAAATAAAAAACTATTCCAATTCTAATTTCAAAATTTTCTTGTTCTTAGATACACCTGTATTTGAATCTTCAACTTCTTCTATTTCAATATCAGTAATTCTATAATTTTTATCATTAAAGATAAACCTTGCTTCCCTATCAATTTTATCTACTTGTTTGATAATAAGCCAAGAACCTAAAATCCAAAACAAAAAAATAAAAAAAAAACTTAATAAAATCAAAATTTTTAGTGCGGTTGCCTCCAAATAATGACATATTTTTTAATCTTTCAGATTATATTATTATGTTGCTTTATATGTTATTTATTTTTTACTATTTTTTTCTTCTTCGCAATTTTAGCTTTCGGTTTAGATTTTATTTTAACTTTAGATTTTTTTGACTTTACCGCCTTGTATTTATGCGCTTTCGCAAACTGCCCTATTGATTCAGCGCCTGTTTCTAATAAATCTTTTGTTTTCATTAAAACAGATTCAGAAAAGCTTCCAGTACTAGCTATTATTAATTTATTTTTTAATAATGTTTTATCAAGATATACAGGAATATTATGAAATTTACCAAAAGGAGTTATAGCGCCAGGTTTAACTTTTAAAGCCTTTGCCATTTCGGTTTCTTTAATAATTTCTAATTTTTTCACTTTAAGCAATTTTTTCAATTTTGCCAAATCAGCGCGATGAGATGCTGGCAACACAATGAGCGCATATTTCTTATCAACTTTCATAGCTAATGTTTTAGCTATTTCACTTAATTTCTTTTTAAGAGTTTGAGCCGCATCAAAAGCAGTATAAACTGTTTTGTGCTCTAAAACTTCATAATTTACACCATATTTCTCTAAAAATTTTTCTAACTTTTTTGGAAAAGCCATATTTTTAACTAACATTAAATAATTTATCCACCCAAACCTCGCTTTTTAGAACTTTATCTAAATGTATCCTCATAAACTTCTGAATTACTAATATAATTTCTTCAATTTTCTCAACTTTTACCGTCCTGCCTTTTAAATAATCTATCGCATTTTTACCAATTTTTACCATATCAGGATTACAAGAGAAACAACTTTTACAGAATAAACCTCCCTGTGATCGTCCTAGATACATATTTTCTGATGTTTTATTTCCGCAAAAAGCGCATTTATTAAATTCAGGTTTATATCCAGAAAAAACTAATAATTTCCAAACAAA
>JBHPIX010000061.1:0-3707 GCA_042568285.1 Patescibacteria group bacterium
GTAGTTTGTTTTTTCATATAAGGATATAAAAAGCTATTTTTTCAATTAAAGTCGTTTACTATACTATATATTAGCATGTATTTTGTTTTTACTCAATATTCAAAAAGCCATGCCGTAAATGACAGTATAAAACAAAAAAGCAATAAAACAATTGACAATATAAACAAAATGATGTAAATATAGTATATTAGCAGGAAATGGTTTCCTGTTAAAAAGGAGAAAAAAGCTATGTCAGAAATAAAAACTAATAATCAAGTGGAGGTTATACTCTTTAAAAAGGAAAATGATATGACCCTTTTTCTTGTTCTCAAGAGAAATTCACAAAAAGGTGGATTTTGGCAACCAATTACAGGCAATGTAAAACCGAATGAATCCTTTGAACAAGCAGCCTTACGTGAGATAGAGGAAGAAACCAGCATCAAAAAATATCTGGAATTTATTGATACCGGCTACTCCTTTGATTTTTTTGATGATAACCGTAATCAACATGAAAAAATTTTTGGCGTTCATGTATCCAAAACAGCTAAAGTCGTTATTTCGCAGGAACACACAGAATTCCAATGGGCAAGCAAAGAAGATGCTCTTAACCTATACCTAAAATATCCCGGAAATAAAGAAGGTTTAAGGAAACTTTGTGAAAAACTAGGCATATAGGAGGTAAACGCGATGAACAAAAAAACAGAAACGGATATCTATTGGAATGGCTGAAAGACGATCTAAAATCAAGACTCCCGATTGCGCTTTGGATATATCAAAAAATCAGCTATAAATAGCTGATTTTTTGTTTTGGCGGACTGCGTTCACGCCGTAGCCACGCTTCAGCGTGGCGAAGGCGGAGAGGAAGGGATTTTTACCCCGTGTTCATCACGGGGCGAACCCAGCTCTTATTATAATAGCTGAATGTGTAAAAATGCGGGACCTTTTGGTTAAAATTCGAACTTTTTTCGAAGAAAATCCAAATTGCTAATGCATTTTCGGAAGGAGACTTTTCAGCCCCGAAGAATGAGAGGGACTGAAAAGTCTCCAATCATCTTAATTCTTTGCGAGGGAGAGGCGGCATTCCTTCCCCCCCACCCCCTTCCTTCCGCCTCTCCCTCGCAGGGGACGGAAACCATTTTTTCCTCCGCCTTTGGCGGAGCGGTTTTCAGGATTCGCCCGATTTTCTGCCCGCTTCACGAGTATTCATCAGTTTCCCTTATTTAACTTTAGTTAGATCAATATGTCCGCATGGACAAGTAACCTTATTAGCCTTTCGATTAAAGAAAATCATCTTATTGCATTTAACACATTGTAAGATTGGTTCAATGTCTGCAAACCATTGATCGACTATTTGTTTTACTTCTTGGGCAGTAACAAATCCTTCGTAATGTCTGCGATCATGAGAACAAACATTTCGAATAAATGGATTTTCACTAGAAGCATTACTTATGTTTTTCATTATTGGATGGTTTTCTGCTATAGCTCCCTTACTCTGAAGTTTTTTGAGTCTGGGACTTAAAGAATCAAATAGTTCTTTTAACGCAGGGGGATCCTGTCTCGTATATCGATGTTTGAGTTGAGCCTCAAGATTTTCAGCGAGTTGATTTAATCTCCCCTCTACATGTTCACCAAAATCCCTTCCTACACTCTCCGCATGTGTATCATCTTTTAATTTTTCATCTAATTCTTCTTTTTTAGAGAGGGATAGCCCAATCTGCGGACCAGAGTCATAACTCCAATCAATAATTTTCTTTTTTATCCAATCTGGACATCTTTGTTTTATATAATCAAACCATAACCTATCGTGAGTGAATAGAATTATTTGATAGTTAGAAAATTCATCCATCAAAATTTCGATGAGATTCGGTCTGTTTTGACCATCGAGACTATTGATTACATCATCTAAAATAATAAACTTTGTATCAGTATTAAATTTCTTTAAACAGGCAAAATACACAGAGAGTCCTAAACTACTTAGGAGGGATTCGCTCAGAACTTTATATGCAGGCCTTACTTCAATATCGTAATAAAGAAGTTCAATCTCAGCGGATCGGCTATCCGCACGACCTGAGATGTTATAGGTAATTTGTATATCTTTTATATCTTTATCTGTCCGAAGTTTTCCAAAATATTTTCGAATGAGCTCTGAAACTTCATCAAACCTGTTTTGAATGTCTTGTTTAATGATTTCATTAAGTTTATCGCTGATGGCTTTGAATTTTGCAACTTCTTTTTTATAGAATTCATTTTTATTTGAGTATTCCTTGAACTTCTTCCATAGTTCTGAAAGTTTTTTGAGTTTTTCAATATTTTTACTTAATTTTTCCTCTTCTTCGCTGGGTTTTAGTTCTTTAATACTTGTTTGAATATTTTTAATAATTTCAGCTTTTTCTTCCGCAACCTCTTTGGAGAGAATAGCGTTTGGGACAGATATATCAGCAGAATCAAGAACTTGCTCTATATTGAGTTTCTTATATATTTCATCCAATGCTGTTTGATATTTAGTTGTTTTGGGAGTAGCAATTGAAATAATTTCTTTTATTTCAGCAACCTTTGATATTATACTTGTTAATGTTTGATAATCTGTGGCTACTTTTGTTTTGATTGTTCTGATTTTCCTTGAGAGTTCTTCTCTTTGTATATTGATAATCTCAAGAGACGATAGTTCTTTTTTTATATGTGCAATGAGTTCTTCTTTTTTCCATGGTTTATGACATATGGGACATGGCACTTTCTCTGCCTTATCTTCTGAAAGAAGACTTTGTGCTTGAGTATAGAGTGATAGCATATCCACACTTCTTGAAACCCCTTCAGTTTTTTTGAAAGTAGTGAGATCTTCTTTAAGGTTGATTAAATCGATGATGAGATCATCAGAAAATATTTTTGTTGTTATCTGTATTTTAGCTTCTGATGAAATAGATAGTTTTTTTGACAGCTCACTTTGTATTTGTAGTTTTTCTATTTCGGGTATTTTTGCATTTAGTTCCTCTACGGATGCTACTATGATCTTTTTGGTTTTTTCATTTCTCGCAAAGAGAGCATTTGCATATTGAGAAATGTTAGGATCTTCAGCCAAAACTATTGTGTTATCTGATAAGGAAGTTATTTCTGTTTTGGTTGATTCAATTTTTGATTCTATTTCTTTGACCGCCTCATCCAAATTAGGAACTATCTCAGCCAACTTTTTCTGAAATGAAAGTTCATATTCAAACCCCATCCACTCAGCAAGTTTTTTATACTTTTCAACCCCCGTGCTGTTAAAAACAAATTCAACGATTTCTTGATAGCGTAGATAAGGTTTTATTACAAAGGAGTTATATACCTCTTCAAAATCTTCCTCCGATGTTAGTTCAGGGACTGTTTTTCGGGTGTGATTAAAAGTTTTTCGAAGGGTTTTATTTGCCTTATCCTTCTTGAATTCTATTTCAACAAAACTTTTTTTTGCTTCATGGTGCGGATAGGCGGCTTCTTTTGCCTGATCCCTTCTTAACCAATTAATTTGATTTGATGGAGAAAGAAACCACTCTATGCCATCAACAAAAGAAGTTTTTCCAGTACTATTAGGGCCATAGAGAACAAGAGAGTTTGTTTGAGAAGATTCGTTTGAGCAATCTAATTCCTTTTCGTGTAGTATTCCCCTAAACCCATTTAGTTTAATTTTCTTTATTTTTAACATAACGTTTTTCAATTTCTTTAATCACTTTTTTTGTTGTGTCATTAGCTAATTC
>JBHPIX010000062.1:0-3617 GCA_042568285.1 Patescibacteria group bacterium
CATCTCTCCTTCCATAAATGCTTTAATATCTTTCATTAGTATATATATAGACACATTTTCATCTGGTGGAAAAAGTATTTTATCAGCCACCTCTTTTATTTTTTCATCCTCCTTGCTAGTATCAACTTTTCTTTCCTTTTCTTCTTTTAATTTTGATTCTCCAGTTAACTTTTCTTCATTTTCTTTAAATTCTTTGATAATTTTATTTGTCTCATTAACATTTTGTTCTTTCTCTTCTTTTTCAGGCTCTACCTTTCCTATTATCTCTTTTTTATTATAAACATCTATTGTATCTTCGTCGTCAGAAATTACTTGTTTTTCATTTTCAGAATCTATTGGCTTATTTTTATCTTTTTTTACTTCCTCCATCTTTTTATCTAATTCAGTTCTTTTCTTAAACCATTTATCATTTTGGACAAATGTTAAATCTGGATAAGTTTTCTTATACTGGTCAAGAATTTCTTGCGCGCGTTTAAAATCATCCTTTTCAAAAGCATTTTCAATTTCTTCATTTAATTTCTCTACGAAGGTAGTTGGATCTAATTCTTGATTTTCAATAACAAACTTCTTTTTATTCTTTCCTTTCTTTTTTTCAATCTGAAACTCTTCAATTTTTCTAAATTTTCTTTCTCCTTTCATATAATAGACAGTTCCCCTCTTGAGAGGGGTTAGGGGTGTGTTTATTACAACTACAACACACCCCTGTCCCCTCTTATAGAGGGGAACTAATTGATTAAAGTTCTACCGCACAAATAATTATAAAAATATCACTTGGTTTTCAACTTAGCAATGTCACTTAGAAACTCCTTCCCAAACTTATCCATAACTTTCAAAACTTTTACATTAAAATCCTTAATATTGTTTTGAAAAAATTCCAAAAATTCCGCCCTTTTTTCATCAGAAAAATTCTCAGGATCCTTAATCCCGCCTGTTATCTCAACAAACTCTTTTAATTTAGAATCATCCAATTCATTAACCATCATAAGCCAAATCTGTTTTTGCAAATTAGCCAACATCTTTACCCTATAATCAACTATAAAATCATCTGGCAATTTAAGACCAGACTGTCTTATTATTTCATCTATAAATGTAAGCATTATTTCTTCATCCATACACTATTAACCTCCCACCTTACTAATGGGCTTGCCTCGCCAAATCGGCGGGGGAAGCAGGGGGGTATAATTTATTTTATTAAATATGCTTTCCTATTTCCATTTTACCATAAAATAGAATAAAATAAAACAATGCGAATATTGAATAACAACTCAATCTCTGTTTTTTACTTTTTGTTTTGTTGTTTTGTTGTTTTCTTGCTTTTTCCCGCCCGAACGACTGGCGTCATTCAGTCGGGCGGGTGTTTTCTTGATGGTGTATTGACACATTTTCTTATTTAAGATATATTAAATACAACAATTTAAAATGTTGGATAAATAGCTATATTATGGGACTATTGTTCTAATAGTATTTTTTTAATTATAACTAAATATGACAACTAACACAGCTACAATAAAAGAAAAAAAAGACTTGCCATTAAAACCAGGGGCGACAGTTAAAGTGCATGAAAAAATTAAAGAAGTTTCAAAAGGAAAAAAGAAAGGAGAAAAAGCAGAAAGAGAAAGAATTCAAATTTTTGAAGGGATTGTTTTAGCAATAAAACATAAAAATGAAACAGGCGCTACAATAACTGTAAGAAAAATTTCAAAAGGATTTGGAGTAGAAAAAATATTCCCTATCCATTCGCCTGTAGTCCAAAAAATAGAAGTAATAAAACAATCTAAAGTGCGTCAAGCTAAATTATATTATTTAAGAGATTATAAGAAAAAATTAAGAACTGTAAAAAAATAAATGCGGATATGGTGGAATTGGTAGACACGCAGGCTTGAGGGGCCTGTGGGGGGAACCCTGTGGGAGTTCAAATCTCCCTATCCGCACTTTGGCGCGGAGCATATGCAGGATTTAAAAAGAGAAAAAAAGTATAAAAAATACTAAAAATTAGATTTTGCTTTTTTGTTTTATTGTTTTCTTGCTTTTTTGACTTTGGGCGCTTAGCTCAGCTGGTTAGAGCGCTTCGTTTACACCGAAGAGGTCGAGGGTTCGACTCCTTCAGCGCCCACTAAGTTATTCTTTTATAACTGACGAATTCTGTTCAAGGGTTCGCCCCGTGATCCCAGTCATACGACGGGACAAGTAAACACGGGGCGCCACGGGTTCATCCCGTGGCGACTCCTTCAGCGCCCACATAAAAAATTAAATTGTAAAAATCAAAATTACAATTTAAAGTTTTTAAATTACTTTATATTATTTATTTTTAAATTTTGCATTGTCATTTTATATTTTAATTTTTAAACTTTACATTTTTATTATGTCATTTTTTGTAGGTCTAACATTAATAACGATTGGTGTAATATTAGTTATAAAATCAGAATGGTTTTATCAAAACTTCGGTTCAATACAATGGGCTGAACAGCATTTGGGAACTTCTGGCGGGAGTAGAATAATGTATAAACTAATAGGACTTATATGTATTTTTTTAGGTATAATGGGAATAACTGGACTATTAAACGTATTTCTATTATGGATAACTTCTCCTTTAACAAAGTTTGGTAAATAACTATGGGCCGTTAGCTCAATTGGCTAGAGCACCTGCTTTGCAAGCAGGAGGTCGAGGGTTCGACTCCCTCACGGTCCACATTCGCCGGGGTAGCTCAGTGGTAGAGCAAAGGACTGAAAATCCTTGTGTCAGTGGTTCAATTCCACTTCCCGGCACCACAATCAAAAAAATAATAAAACAACAAAACAAATTATTAAATGTATTGCTTTCTTGTTTTGTTGTTTTATTGAGGTAACTTCGGGGATTGGCCCAGTTGGCTAGGGCGCCTGCTTTGGGAGCAGGAGATCGCGAGTTCGAGTCCCGCATCCCCGACCATGTCGATTTTAGATTGACGATTGAAGATTTTAGATTTAAAATCCTAAAAAAATCTGCAATCTAAAATCATAAATCTAAAATCTAAATGCGGGTATCGTATAATGGCTTATTATGTGACCCTTCCAAGGTCGAAATGCGGGTTCGATTCCCGCTACCCGCTCCAAATAAATATTTGAAAATCATTCCTTAATATATTGTTTTTTTGCTTTCTTGAGTGCGCCGGCGTGGTGAAATTGGTATACACGAGGGACTTAAAATCCCTTGGGCGTTAAATACCCGTGTCGGTTCGAGTCCGACCGCCGGCACTACAATAGTTAAAAGTCATAGAGTTTATCAAAAAAAACACCCAGCTAAACGTGGTGTGTTTTGTTTAATTATTTAATCCACTTAATCCACTTTTAAGATATTATAAATCCCTTTTAATAACTCATAATACCTATCTGAGATTTTATCATAAATCTCATCTGAAAAACTCTCGTTATATGTATGAATAATTTCATTGCGATTATCCGTCATTTCTAAAAACATCTCGGTTTCCTCATCTGTAATTAATCCATTCCTTCTAAGTTCTCTAAAACATTTTTTAGGCGAAAAAACTTCAACGCCAAATTTATCGTTTAAAAAAACTTTTGATGTTTTCCAACAAGATTCAAAACAATATTCAAATCTTTTTATAACTGAATCTCTGATT
>JBHPIX010000063.1:0-3469 GCA_042568285.1 Patescibacteria group bacterium
CTTCTTTATCTGCTTCTTCAGCTTCATTAAACAACAATTCTTCTTCAGCTTGCTTTTTGTATATTTTTTTAGCCATCTTGATTTTTAAGATTTTTATTATATCATCAAAAGCTTGTTCATCAAGTCTCTCTAAATATCTTAAAAGCCGTCTTCTTTCGCCGATTTTTTTCATTAGCCCTCGTCTTGAAGAAAAATCGTGTTTATTGTTTTTGAGATGCGCTGTAAGTCTTTTAATTTCTTCAGATAAAATAGCTATTTGTACTTGCGGGGAGCCAGTATCTTTATCATGTGTTTTAAATTTGTCAATAATTTTTTGTTTTCTTTTTTTATCTAACATAGGGGTTATATTAATCTTGTTTAGAGCTGATTGATAAATGAAAAGCTCTTTTCAAAGTTTCGCGGATTTCACGCAGATATATTACGCGGATAGGACGCGGAACTTTAACACAAGATGCTTGCGCGTTTTTCAGTTAGATATAGCATTATATTTAACCAAAAAACCGTGCAGTTAGTTTTTATAATTTTATTTTTCTTCAGAAACTTTTTCTGGCTCAGCTGATTTTTCTGTCGCAGGTTTTATTTCTTCCTCTTTTACTTCCTCAGTTTTTTGTTCTTCAGTTTTTGGTTCCTCTGATTTTGTCTCAGGAGCCTTTACTTCTTCAGCTGATTTTTCTTTTTCTGATTCCACAGGCTTTTCTGGTTTTTCTTCAGATACTTTCAAATTATCTAATTTCCCTTTTTTATTTTTATTTTTTTCTTCTATTTTCTTTTTTCTTTTTTGACTAATTTTATAACTTTTTATTTTTTTGGCATCTATGATTCCTTGAGATACTAAAAGATTATGGACAGTATCAGTAGCTTGAGCGCCTTTAGAAATCCAATATTTTATTCTATCTTCTTTTAACGCGCATTTTTTATCGCGAGGATTATAATTTCCCAAAATTTCTAAAGATTTTCCATAAGGATCTTTTGATTTTTCTAAGATAACAATACGATAAGTAGGTTGTTTCTTCTTTCCAATTCTTGCGAATTTAATCATTAACATAGCAATTCTTATACAAATTTATAGATATTATTTAAAAAGTATTTAAAAGTCTAATCTATAATCTTGTATTTAATAGGCATATTAAGCAATATGCCTTATTTATGTATTTAATTGAATATTTAATTAAAGTTTAATCTAAAAAATGAGTTTTGTCAACTCTCAGATTCGTTTGTTAGTTTTGGGAATAGCAATAAGTATAGCTTTCCTTGTATTTCTAATTTTGGTATGATAGTATGAAAATAGTCTATAAAGTCCCGCCAATACGACCTGCCTGCCGGTAGGCAAGGCGGGCAGGCAAAAGTCTATAAGTTTAAATAATAATTATTATATTATATATGTCTAATCAAGATAATAAGTTAGATGAAAATAAAAAAGAGGATGCGTCTGATAATGTTGCAGATCTTTTAGATGATAAGAATAAAGATATTAATGTCCAATTATATTCAAATCCTTTTATTGAGGGGGACACGAATCAACACGAATCTGAGGATGGCACGAATCAACGCGAATCTGAACCTGTCTTAGCTGAAAGCTACGACAAGGCAAAGCGCGAATCTGCGCGCCGTGCCTGCCCTGCCTACAGGACAGGCAGGCGGCAGGCAGGAATTGTGAACGAATCAACGGGAATAGAGGGGGGTGAGGATTTGGTTCATAAGGAATCTGAAGCTGAAAATGGAAACAAGAATAATGTTAAGCTGTTTATGGTAAAACAAAAGTTGCTTTCTATTAAAAAAGAGATAAATGATTTATTAAATAGCATTAGTTCAGATGAGGCAACAATGAAATATGAACAAAAATTAGTTAAGATGGCATCGCCTATTAAAAAAGAGGAGATTGCTGATAATGCGGTAGATGTTATAGATGGTATTTTTAATGGTCAGCAGATGATTGGTAAAGATGGAAAAGAATATGATGTTCCAGTTAATTATTCTTCAAAATCTAAGTTAGTGGAGGGTGATATGCTTAAGTTGCGAATTTTGCAGAATGGCAAGTATTATTATAAACAGACAGAAAAAATGATAAGGATTAATAAAGTAGGACAGCTTGCTTATGATGAAGATGGAAAACAGTATTATGTTATTGTAGGAGATAAAAAATATAAAGTTTTAAGTGCTAGCATTACTTATTTTAAATCGCAAATAGGAGATGAAATTATTATTACTGTCCCAAAAGATAGAGGAAGCGAATGGGCGGCTGTTGAAACAGCGGGATAAATAGATTTTAGATTTTAGATTGAAGATTTTAGATTGAGGATCAAACTATGACTAATGAAATTGATCTAAAAAGAAGAACTAAGCAATTTGCTCTACGGATAATAAAACTTGTTAATGCCTTGCCCAAAAATTCTACTGGAAGAATAATTGGGAATCAGCTTGTCCGTTGCGGCACTTCAGTAGCTGCTAATTATAGGGCAGCTTGCAGGGGACGTTCAAAAGTAGAGTTTATTTCTAAATTAGGAGTTGTTATAGAGGAAGCAGATGAAAGCATGTTTTGGTTAGAAGTTATTATTGAGAGTAGCTTAATGCGACAGGAGTTAGTTCATCCATTACTTAAAGAAGCCGATGAGATTACTGCTATTATGGTAGCTTCTAGGAAATCTGCGTCTAAGAATAAAGAGAATAAAATTTAAAATTCATCAATCATCAATCTAAAATCTAAAATGAGAAAGTATGTCAAAAGTTTTATATCAAAAATATAGACCGCAGAAGTTTTCTGAAATTTACGGACAACATCATATAAAGACCGCTATTAAAAATCAAATAGCTTGCAATAAAGTGGCGCATGCTTATTTGTTTTGCGGACCAAGGGCAGTAGGGAAAACAACTATAGCTCGTCTTTTAGCGAAAGCGGTTAATTGTGAAAAACGGAAAGATGGAGATCCAGAGCCATGTAATAAATGTGATTTATGTATGGAAATTACTGAAGGAAGGGCTGTTGATATTATTGAAATTGACGCGGCTAGTCATACAGGAGTTGACAATGTTCGTGAAAATATTATTTCTAACGCAAGAGTTTCCGTAACTAAGGCTAAATATAAAGTTTTTATTATTGATGAAGTTCATATGCTTTCTATATCTGCTTTTAACGCTTTGTTAAAAACATTGGAAGAACCTCCAAAAGATGTAATTTTTATTTTAGCAACAACAGAAATACATAAGGTGCCAGCTACAATTATTTCAAGGTGTCAGCGATATGATTTTAAAAAAATAAATTCTGAAGATGTGGTAGCAAAATTAAACCGCATTGTTTTAGATGAAGGCAGGGAAGTTGATGAGAAAATTTTGAAAAATATAGCTATTCAAACAGAAGGATGTTTGAGAGACGCTGAAAGTTTACTTGGGCAAGTTTTAGTTTTTGAAGAAAAAAAAATTACTGTTGAAATGGCAAGTTTAATTATCCCATCTTCTAATTTTAATATTGTCG
>JBHPIX010000064.1:0-3369 GCA_042568285.1 Patescibacteria group bacterium
TAATATCATTAACTCCTAAATGTTTCAAAAATTCTGCCGTAATATTATAGATACTAATCATTTTTTCCTTATCTTCCTTAACCTCAATAAGACCTCTAACCAATAAATTTTTCAAAATTAAACTGCAATTAACACCCCTAATTTGCTCTATTTCTGTTTTAGAAACAGGTCCTCTATAAGCTATTATAGAAAGTGTTTCTAAAGAAGGACGAGTAAGCTCTCCAGACATTTCATCCTTAACAAATTGACGGGATAAATCCGCATTTTGAGGATTTGTAACCATCTGAAATCCAGCGCTTTTAGGCATCCATCCTTTATGTTTTATAATATGAATTCCACTATTTTCAGTATTATATTCCTTCATAAATTCATCCATAATTTTAATAATCTCATCACTGCCAACACTAAAAATCTTAGACAATTCTTTCACGCTAATTGACCTATTAGATATAAATAATATTGTTTCTATTTTTGATTTTATCATATTTATTCCATTCACCCCCCTCCTCCTCCCCGAGGAGGCCTGCCCGCTCGCCCGCCGAATTGGAGGGCCGAATTGGAGGGGGGTTAGGGGGTGGTGTGGTTTCCATCGCCAAAACGGCGTCAATTAGAGGTGTGTTATTATATCACCCGCCGTATAATAATATCATTAAATTCCCCGCTCTGCTCAACAAAAACCACCCTCTGTTTTACCAATTCTAAAATGGCTAAAAAACTTACAATTACTTCTCCTTTATCTTTTGAATCAAGAATCAAACTATTAAAATCCATTTTAATCTGCTTTAAAACAAAATTCTTAATTTCATCTAATTTGTCTTGCACAGAAACCCCTCTTTTAATCTGTTCTTCCTCTAATTTTTCTACTGATTTAAAATTATTAATAATCTCTTCAAATGCATTTTTCAAATCACTTTTTGATATTTTACTGGGTGGACAAAAAACACTATAATATTTCATATCCGTATCCCATCCGCGTTTCCGCGTCCTATCCGCGTCATCATCCGCGACTAATCTGCGTGCGCGAGCAGGCGCATACCCCACATTCCCACTTCCATATAACTCATCTATTCTCTTAGAGGCATCTAAAAATTCCTTGTATATTTTTAATCTTTGCTCTAAATCACATAGATCTTCATCATCATCGGTATTTAAAAAAGGCAATAAATATCTTGATTTTGCTAATAATAATTTTGCCGCTATTAACAAAAAATCGCTTATTTCACTAGCGTTTATATTTTCACTTTCACTTCTACAGACATTAACATACTCAACATACTGGTCAGCTATTCTTGATAAAGATATTTCACTAATATTTAATTCTTCTTTTTCAATTAGGTGTAAAAGCAAGTCAAGCGGACCTTCAAATTGTTCTATTTTACATTTATACATAATTTTGTTCTCGTCACCTAGTAACAATATCTTCTACCAATTTTTCCATAACAAAATATGTTATAGCATACGCCATTATTATTATAATTAAGCCAATAAAAGCCCTGTTTATCTTATTTTTTGCGACACTAACCTGCTCGCTATCGCCACCAGCTGTCATCCATAAATATCCAGCGTGAATTATTAAAATAACAAAAATCACTCCTAAAACCGAAAGAGCTAATTTTATTATTTGCGCGATAATTATAACTGGACTAACATCCTTATTGCTTTCTGTTTTATATCCGGATGTTTCACTAAATCTGTTAAGATTAGAATCAATACCTGCTTTTACTGAGACAGCAGAAAAACAAAAAAAGCTAAAAAACAGTGTAAAAATGGTGGTAAATTTTAAAATTTTCTTTCTTAGTTCCCCTCTGGCAAATGAGCTAGGGGTGTGTAAGTTCCCCTCTTGAGAGGGGTTAGGGGTGTGTTTCCCAATCCAATTAATAATATCCTGAACTACCCCATCTAAATTATCTCTAACATTTTCCTCCGTAAATCTCAAAATAGTTATCCCTAAAGAATTTAAATATTCTTGTCTTTTTTCATCAGAAGCTAATCTATCATTATGTGTAAAACCATCAATTTCTATCCCAAGTTTTAATTGAGCACAAAAAAAATCTAATATATAATAATGAATCGGCTTTTGCCTATGAAAATCATATCCACTAAGTTGTTTTTTTCTTAATTTTTGCCATAACAAAATCTCTCCAAATGTAGCTTCGTTTCTCAATTTTCTAGCCATTAATTTTAATTTTGGATTATAGGGAAAATATTTATATTTTTTTTTATTATACATATTTTTTTTACACACCCCTGTCCCCTCTGCCAGAGGGGAACTAACTGACACATTCTTTTCAGTTCCCCTCTTTGAGATTTGACATTTGAGTTTATATATTCAACGTCTGCCCGCTAATTTTCCCTAAAATCCACCACGAAATCGCAAAAGCAGACAATACAATAACAAGTCCGATCACAGCATGTTTAATCATTCCTTTAGATTTTTCCACTTGATCTTCATTGCCTCCGGCAGTCATCCATAAATATCCAGCGTAAATTAATAATATAATAAAAAATATACCTAATAAAGATATAAAAACTAACACAATTTTTGCGATTAAATCAACTAACGAATATTCCCCTTCCCCTGTCGCATAAGTGTTATAACTTTCCCCAACTATTTTATCTAAAAAAAATTTACCCTGTTGCGCGGTAACTTCTCCTTTCTTTAAAGAGTCCAAAGACTGTGCATTTACTACAGAAAAACACGGCAACAACAATAATCCTAAAAACAAAAAAATAATATATTTTTTATATTTATACATAAGCCTATAACACACCCCCCGTCTCGACGAGGTCAAGCCGAGGCGGACTGTCCCCTCTTATAGAGGGGAACTTACTAAGATAGTTCCCCCTTTTGTAAAGGGGGTCAGTCCGCCTTTCCGCCTCGGCTCGCTCCGCTTCGGATTGCCTAAGGCGAGACGGGAGCTCGGCGAGACAGGGGGGATTCTTTATTGATTTATCGTGTTAATTCGTGTTCTTTTTCGCGTGTTTCGTGTTCCATTTCGCGTGTTTCGTGTTTATCAAAAGCCAGTCCCAACACCAGTAGCCCCGCTCAACTGAGCAAGCACAAAATAAGTAATAATATACGCTGATAAAACTATCGCAATTCCGATAATTCCATTAGTAAAACGAGTTTTGGCGCTTGTCACTTTCTCTTCATTCCCACCCGCTGTCATCCATTGTATGCCTCCAACAATTGTCTGAATAAAAAACAAAACTCCTATAAAAGAAGTAATTAAACCTATAGCTAATCTATATAATCCTATAGCATTTTTTTTATCATCTGCCATCCCAACATTTTCTGGATTATATGGCGCGCCTATAGTTTCCATCTTTTCTTGAATATTTGTTCCTAATCCAGACTTATCCTGCGCT
>JBHPIX010000066.1:0-3244 GCA_042568285.1 Patescibacteria group bacterium
CCTGTTTTATTGGGTTTTTGTCCATTGCCAGATTTGGCAATGGCTATAATGCTTTTGCCTGTTTTATCATATTTAAGTCCATCCCCAAATTGGGGGAAGGCTATAAAATAATCCAAATTTTCCGTAAAATCATATTTATTTATCCTGTCTTTTATCCAAGTGGAAAAATCTCTTCCGACTTTAAGCCAGCTGTGCAATTCGCGCGCGTTAACAAACCTTTTCTTTTCGCCATTAAGATTTTTTTGGATGACTTTAATATTTATTAAATCGTTCATATTTTTATTTTAATACAACTTGTCATGTTGTTTTTATCTTGTTGATTCATAATTTTTATCTCTCGCAAATATCTTTGGCACTGATTGAATAAGACGCAAAATAGTTTCCACATCCGCGACATCGGTTTCTCGCATCTTGCCGTCTTGAGCCATCATTTTCAACCGGTGACATTTTGTCACCACTTGACTTCCTCCATCCCTAAGTCTTTGCGCAAGCTTTTTCCAATACGATCTAGCTACTTGAAAATCATTCTGCTCCGTCAAGACCGCCACAATATCAATAACCGAAAAATACCAAGTTTCTGTTTTCTCGTCAAAGTATCGGCGAATTTTATGAGTTTCAAAAATGGCAAGGGAAGTGTTATTTTTCATATTATTTTTATCTTATTTATTCATGAAATTATTTTTGTTTGTTTATGAAAAAAATTTTTGAATAATCTTGATGAGTAATTCTTCTTTTTCTTTCATTAATTTTTGAATTTCTGAATCTGCATCTGCAACTATATATCCGTGATAAGAAGCTAACTCTCCACGATTAATTGCTTTAAAACATTTTTCAGCATTTTCGATAAACTTTTTGATAAGATCATCGTCTTGTAGTGAAATCCTCACGTTGTCAATCTGCCTGTCACTGTATTTACGAACAGAATCAGGTAAAAATAATATTCTGTCGATTCCTTGCAATGACTTTGGTGTTAAGTCATGAAATTTACCATTATTATCAACCCATACGGCATGAAATTCCGCTTCAGCCATAAGATCGGGTATAGTCTCCCATATTTGCCAACCATATTGAATTGATCCACCTTGATTTTTAATCTGACTCTCAACATTCTTATAACACTCGTTCTCTATCGCGCCATTGATTATTTCAATATTGAGATATATAGGTTGATTATTTGGTGCTAATTTTTTACAAAGATCTATAATATTTGGCATCGTATCCGATGCAACTTTGGGATATGGCATGTACATAATAATAATTTAATTATAATTTATTTTACAACTTTCTTATATCTAATTAAAATCCTCTGATAAATTTTTCTATCATTTGAAATTGGATTATTATAAACTTTAAAATTTCCGATCTTAAACTTACTTGGCACTTGTCCATTCGCGGTACCTCCAATAATCTCAAACTGGTCAGGATTATATTTATCCAAAAAACTAATCGGCACACCCATAACACCTCCATAATCACTTGGAATAGAATCTGTAAAGGGTATCTCTATTGCATCGTAATTGTCGTATTTATCATACGCCTTTTTACCTTCTTTCCCCGTTTTGCGTTTGTAAGATTATTGTTTGCCATAATTTGTTCAATTAGATGATTGTATTGTGTTCGTTTTCCTATAATTAAAGAATATGAATCAAGCTAACTATTATCCAAATGTAGGCTCATATTCTGTTAAGACCTATCTGAATTATATCACAAAAAAACATTTTGTCTATTAAACCTAAAAGAAATAACCATTTTAATCTATACGAGTCCGGCCGAGTCGGCGGGGACTATGGAGCCACCAAATTTTTCCCATGCCAAGGCTGAAAATAAATGCTATACCCATATCCTTGCAATATTTTTAAAATATGATACAATTTATATAGTATTATATAAGATAATTCTAAAATTTACTTAATCACACATATTCCCTTAATGGATTGCAGTTAGAAGCAATTCTTAAATTTTTTTGCTTAGCTCATTTTTTGCTAAGTTAATGGGAATAGAGGGCAGACAAAATATGTATAATATATAATGTCAAGGCTGGCATTTTAATTATCTATTATATGTCTGTATAAAAAAAATATGGAAATAAAAATTCCGACGTTATTGGAAATGTTGAAAGCAGGTATGCATTTTGGACATAAAAAATCTAAAAGGCATCCTAAAATGGAGGAGTATATTTATACGACTAGAGCAGGTATAAATATTATTGATTTAAATCAAACTATAGATAAATTAAAGAAAATTTTAGAAGAAGTAAAGGAGTTTAGTTCAAAAGGCAAAAAGATAATTTTTGTTGGAACAAAGAAACAGGCGCAAAAAATCGTTAAGAAATATGCAATAGAATGTGAAATGCCTTATGTTATAAATAGATGGATTGGAGGCGCTTTTACAAATTTTTCTGTTTTTAGCAAGAATATAAAGGAATATATTGATTTAAAAAAGAAATTAACAAGTGGAGAATTAGATAAATACACAAAAAAAGAACGATTACTAGTTAAAAGAAAGATTGATAAATTAGAAGAAATGGTAGGAGGATTAGTTTCATTAACTAATTTACCTGACGGTATGTTTGTAGTTGATATTAAAAAAGATAAAATTGCTGTTAAAGAAGCTGTAAAGATGAATATCCCAGTTTTTGCTATTTGTGATACAAATTGTAATCCCAAAGATATTAAGTGGATGATTCCTTCTAATGATGATGCTGTAAAATCAATAGAATTGGTAATTCGTTCTATTGCCGAAGCTATTAAAGAAGGCAAAATAGACAAAACTTCAGAGACTAAAAAAGTTGACATAAATCAATCAAAATAAAGTATTTAAAAATTTAATAATATGGATACACAAACATTAATTAAATTAAGAGATTTAACAGGCGCTGGAATGCTAGATTGTAAAAAAGCATTAGATGAGACAAATGGCGATATTGAAGAAGCTATAGATTATTTAAGAAAAAAAGGCGATGTTAAGGCAGCTAAAAAAACAGCTGAAAGAAACGCAGGCGAAGGAATTATTCATTCTTATATCCATGCTGGCGGTAAAGTAGGCGTGCTGCTTCAAATAAATTGCGAAACAGATTTTGTAGCAAGAAATGAAGAATTTAAAAATTTAGCTCATTCTTTAGCAATGCATATAGCCGCATCAAGTCCTTTATATGTTAAGCCAGAAGATGTTCCTGACGAAGAGATACAACGAGAAAAAAATGTTTATCGTGAACAATTAAAAACTGAAGGTAAGAAAGATGAGA
>JBHPIX010000065.1:0-3287 GCA_042568285.1 Patescibacteria group bacterium
TATTCATTATGTATTTAATAAATTAGATTCTAAAATATTATGACAAAAAAAGTATTTATTAGTTTTGATTTTGACAACGATAAAGGCATTAAAAATTTTGTAATGGGTCAAGCAAAACTACCGACCTCACCATTTTGGGGAGCTGATTGGTCAATGAAAGAAGCAGCGCCTCAAAGTAAATGGGAGGATGAAGCCGAGAGAAGAATAAAAAAATGTGACATCGTTCTTGTTATGGTAGGAGAGCAAACACACAAGGCAAGTGGGGTTTTGAAAGAAGTAGAATTGGCAAGACAATACAAAAAACTAATTGCGCAGATTATTGCTTATCCTGATATTATAAATCCAACTCCTGTTGATAGTGCAGGTAGATTATATAGGTGGAATTGGGATAATTTAAAAACACTTCTTAATTAAGAAATAATATGACAACAACAAAAAGACAAGTATTTTATAGCTTTCACTACAAACCAGATTGTTGGCGTGTAGCGAATATTCGTAATATAGGGGCTATTGAGAGAAACAAACCAGCGCCAGATAATGATTGGGAAACTATTACAAAAAGCGGAGATGAAGCGATTAAAAAATGGATAAAAGACCAAATGAGATATCGTTCATGTACAGTTGTTCTTGTTGGTAAAAATACTGCGAATAGAAAATGGATAAATCACGAAATAGTAAAATCATGGAATTCTGATATGGGTGTTGTTGGTATTTACATCCATGGGTTAAAAAATAGCCAAGGGTATATTGCCGAGAAAGGTAAAAATCCGTTTGAATATATAACTCTCGGTGGAACAAAAGAAAAGTTATCCACAATTGTAAAATGTTATAATCCAGTTGGATTAAACAGTAAAGAAAGATATGCTTGGATATCAGAAAATTTATCTAATGCAATTGAAGAGGCAATAAAAATCAGAAATAATAATTAATCCGAAAAGAAAAAGTCCGCTCCGCCGTAGGCGGAGAAAAAAGGGGGGGCTAAAGAACCGTGCCACAGGCGCGGAAAAAAAGAAATCTGAAACGCAAATCGTAAATCATTAGTCAGTCATTACCACTCGCGCCGAGCGCGCGCCCGTCCGCCTTTGGCGGATCAGTCATCGGGATTTTCTTCAAAATAAGTTCGAATTTTAACCAAAAGGCACCGCCAAAAAAACAGGCAAACTTAATGCCTATTTTTTTGTTTATTGGGGTTGACTTATCGTATAAAGTATGATATAAAAATATATAGTTCTTTTAATTTTAGCAAAAAATATTTATTGAAGGGAGGTGATTTTTTGGAAAAGCAATTTAAAGCCGTCATACAAAAGGTGGAACAAAAAGGAAAGCATGGGCCATTTGCTATTACTACCGTAGAGGGTTTTAATGGTTCAGTGACTTTTTCCCTTGAATCTGATGTTTGGCAAGAAAAAGAAACTCCAGAGTCGGGAGAAATTGTTGTCCTCTCGAAGATCAGAAAAAAGTGCGCTGGATGGCGAGCAAAACAGGCAAGGTATTATGTGCCGTCAGATGAGCAAGAGCAATAAATGCGTAAGCATTAGGATTGTCCAAAACAAGCAAACAGCAATCAGAAAAGGAGCAAGTAGAATGATAATCAAAATACGAAAAGAAACATGTGGCTACACTATTTTTAGGCAAGATGACAGAAAATATTTCTTTGTTGAAACCTCGGAAGATATGAAAAGTTCTTCAAAGTTTTCACAACAAAGGTTTCTGGGTACTTACTATAAAGATTTCGAGGCGCAAAAAGATGAGGTACGTTTTGTTGGCGAACAGGAAATTAAAGTTTCAACGCCCGGCTTGGCTGCCCCCATAGGCATGTATTTGGAGATAACAAAGAAGTGCAACCTAAATTGTGGACATTGCTATAAACCTGAAGAGATTAACTCATCTTTTATGAGACTGGATCAAATCGAAGGTTTGATTGACGAGCTAGCCAACATAGGAGTGATGGAAATTAGGCTTTGCGGAAATGAGCCTACAAGGTCTCAAGATTTTATTTCGGTGGCCAAACACATACAGGAGAAGGGGTTGTATCTTGGTATAAACACAAATGCGGTAATGTCCGTCGAAACAAGAGAAAGATTTCTTGACTTAAGCCCGAATTTAGTGGTGGTTAGCATTGATGGCGATATTGAGACACACGACAAAATAAGAGGTCGAGGAGCTTATGAAAAGGCAGTAAGGTTAATCGAAGATTTTAAAGCTCGTGGAGTGGAATGTCGAATTAATACGGTATTGTCTAAAGTAACACTGGACAAGATATTCGGCGTTGTGGAACTCGCTAATGATCTTCGTTGCGGTGTAAGCTTCTTGCCATTTCGACCAATTGGGAAAGATAAGAAATTTAATGCAGAAAACGCCATTAACTCCAAACAAATGCGTAAAGTTGTAGAAGAAATCATGCAAGCAAGAAAAATGTTTCCTGACATTCTTCTCTATACTTATTTTGATGTTTTGGTTGAAGGAGAACCGCGATATCATCATCCAATTGACAAATTTAATATGCCTTGTCCAGCCAGAAAAAATGGTTTCATAACATGCAGTGGCGATTTTTTTCCTTGCGATTTTCTTCGCTGGGCTGGAGAAAAATTTTTCTGCGGAAATATTTTTCAGGAAGGAGGTTTTAAAAAGCTTTGGAAAGATTCAAGAACGTTGCAATATTTTCAAAACTTAAAACATGAAAAATGTTACCGCTGCAACTATTACATGAAGAAATGTTATGGTGGCTGTGTCTGCAATGCAATTGCCTCTGGAGGCTCCTCTGATGATGTTTTGTGCTTTATTGATGTTTGACCTTTAATAATATTTAAAGCCTCCTCTTTTCTGTAAAGACGAGGCTTTTTTTCTTGATTTTTAGATAAAAAAGTGCTAATATAATTAAATAAATATGTATAAGCATTAAATTATGGATTTAATAATTTGTAATAATAATTTTGGGGAAGTAGTAAAAATCCCCAAAGAAAAATTTTTTTTCAGACCAAGCGTTTACGGTTTGTTAAAGCGGGAAAATAAAATTTTAACTTTAACTAATAAAAGTAATAAAAAGTTATGGTTTCCCGGTGGCGGTGTTGAAATTGGAGAAAAGATGGATGAAGCATTGAAACGAGAGTTCAAAGAAGAAACAGGTCTTGATGTGAAAATCAAAAAAATGGTATTTTTTAAAGAAAATTTTTTTTATTATCAACCTTTAGACGAAGCGTATCATGCTTTTCTGTTTTTCTTTTCTTGTGAACTCGTTGGTGGTGAATTATTGCCGGATGAAAAAGTTGATGATTTGGAGGCAGAAA
>JBHPIX010000067.1:0-3173 GCA_042568285.1 Patescibacteria group bacterium
CGCCGAGGCGGACTCCACTACTGTCCCGCCAACACGGCGGGCAGGCGGGATGACAAAAAAAATATGAAAAGTTCGGCTTTATTAAAACAAATTAATATTTTTATTTTCAAAGGCATTGCTTTGTCTTTGATAGTTTGTTTTAGCTGGATTAATTTATCTGGTATATGTTATACTTTAGCTTATTTTAATGATATTGAAATTTCAGAAGATAATATTTATCAAGCTGGTATTTTAGATTTTTCTTTGAATAATATAAATTTTGATGAATCTATTGGGCTTACTGAAACAATTTTTTTAAGTTCTGTTCTGACAGATAGTAATAGTATTGATTTACAATATACTGTTGAAGCTGAAAAAAAATCAGGCAGTGATGATTTTTGTAATGTTTTAGAATTAGAAGCGGAATTGAATGGTATTGAAAAGTATGATGGTAATCTTATGTTATTAGATACTTCTACTAGCACCATGACAGGAACATGGAAGTTTGATATTAAGATGCCGGTTAGCGCTTCGCATATTCCGCATGGTTCTGAATGTAATATTGATTTTGTTTTTAAAGCATGGCAGACAAATGTCGCGAATTATAATGACGGTGGATTTTTTGATGAAGAAAGAATTAATGTTAATTTAACAAGTAGTATGATTGTTCTTAATGAATTTCTGCCAAATCCCGGAGGATACGCTTATGGTTTTGATTTTGGCAATGATTCAAGTGATATGCCGCAGGGCGAATGGGTAGAACTGTATAATAATAGCGATTATGATTTTGATTTGGCTGGATGGTATGTTAAAGATGATTTAGTAGCAGATACTAATAAAATAATGATTACAACTTCAAATACCACTACTGCAACCACAACGATCGTGGCTAATAGCTGGACTGTCGTATATATGAATAAAGCAGTATTTAATAATTCAGGAGATACTGTAAAATTGTTTGATGATACAGATAATTTAATTGATTCATATACATATAATGATCATGATTATTGCGAGCTTGAGCCAACACCGAATGATGAAAATAGCGATACTGCTGTCGGTGGTAGTTGCGGAGATGTGCCTGTAAATAAATCATACGCAAGAATTCCTGACGGTATTGGAGATTGGGTTGATCCTATACCAACGCCCGGAGAAATAAATAAAGTAGATGATCTAGATGTTATTATAGAGGAGGATGTGATTGTAGAAGATGTTATGGCTGATGAGGAGGTAACTGAAATAATTATCCAGCTTGCTGAAACAATGAATATTGAAGATATTATTGCGACAAGCACAGTGGAAAGTGTCGCGCCAGATGAGGATGCGACTAGCACTGCTCAAATAATAATAGCAACGAGCACAGTGGAGAATGCCATAGTGGAAAATGCGATAATTGCGACAAGCACTGATGAAACAATAATGGCAACTAGTACGGTAGAAAGTGTAATAGCAACAAGCACAGCGGAGAATGCCATAGTGGAAAATGCGATAATTGCGACAAGTACAGTGGAAAGTGTAATAGCAACTAGTACAGTGGAAAGTGTGATAGCAACTAGTACAGTGGAAAGTGTGATAACAGATAAAAATGCGAATAGCACAGTGGAAAACGCCATAGTGGAGAATGCGATAACAGACGGGAATGCGACTAGCACGGTGGAAAGTGTGATAGCGCCAGCAGATGAAGAGGATGTAAGTGTTATTGAAGAATTAACAGAATTAGATATAACTGATTCTGCAGAATTGGCAGAGCCAGTTGATGTTGAGTTTATTATAGAGGAGGATAGCGGGGAAGTAGAAATTGTAGAGGAACCAATTATCGGCGATTAGTATCTTGATCAGTTCAAATTGTAACTAATTAATTTAATATGTCAGCGGGAATCCATAAAGTTAATTTTTAATAACTGGATCCCGTGTCAAGCACGGGATGACAAAAACGTGTCAAGCGCGGGATGACAAAAACGTGTCAAGCGCGAAATGACAAAAAAGGATCTATCAAATATTAATTCTATGTTTTCATTTTATAAAAAATTATATTTTTCAGTAGGCATAGCTATATTTTGTATTTTAATATCAGCTAATTTTGCTTTTGCAAGCAGTAATTTTGTAGTGGAAGTTTGGGATGATGGATCAAGTCAATTTGTATTATTAAATTCCAATCCATTGTTTAATGAAAGTAATTTTTTAGCGGGAGAAGCAGTTTCTCGCAGAGTTAGAGTTTCTAATAATAGCGATAGTTCAGAAGAGATCGCAACGGAAGCGATAAATTTTCAGGGGTTTCCTAATCCAGCGAATGTTCCATCTGATGATTTGGCTAGAGTTTTAGATATTGTAATTAGCGCGCACGGTGGTCAAGATATTTATGGCGGTTCAACTGGCAATAAGAAATTATTTGATTTTTTTAATGATGGAGAAACATATCTTTCGGATGTTTCTGCTAATGGAGTAGCGGAATATGATTTTGAAATTATTTTTCCTTCAGCCGTGGAGAATGAATGGCAAAGTAAGACAACAAGTTTTGATATTTTAGTAGGGTTTAAAGGAACAGAAGGCGGTGGGGGAACAAGTGGCGGCGGTGGTGGAATAATACTGCCTAGGGGGTTGACTATTTTTAGCGAGGCTTCTATTGATGTTGGGACTAGCACAGCTACAATTATATGGACTACAAATTATTTTTCTACCAGCCAAGTAATTTATGATACTGTGGATGGAAATTTTAGTTTGAGCGCTGGAGCGCCAGAATTTGGTTATGCTTATTATAAGGAAGGTGATGATAGTGGAGATGAAAAAGTTACCGCGCATTCAGTTACTATAACTGGACTAACTTCTGGGATTGATTATTATTACCGCACTGTTTCTTACGCTTCACCTGCTACAATCAGCGGGATTCATAGTTTTACTACTCTTGAAAATGACGAAGTTATAGATGATGGAACAGGTGATGATATAGGTGGTTCTGTCCAAGGATCTGTGATAGGATATCCTATTGAGGAAGATTTTGAGTCAGAAGAATTTGTAATAGATGAAGAAACAAAATTAAATCAAGAGACTGAAATTAAAAAAATATTAGCTCAATTTGTAAGTGGAGATTCTGGCAACAGTGAAGTATTGGGTGTAGAAGTTGAAGATTTGGAAGAAATGGACATTGAGGACATTGATGAAGAAGCATTAATTGATTTTTTTAAAAAAGAAGATGG
>JBHPIX010000068.1:0-3063 GCA_042568285.1 Patescibacteria group bacterium
CGGCTGGAAATAGATACAAATATCATCACCCTGAGGGGTCATATCCGCTCTATTAAAAGATCCGTGAGCCTTATTAGATCCAGCTGAACATACGGAAGCCGAACCAGCGCTACACTCAATATCAGGGCAACCATCAAAGAAATACGAAGTTCCCCATGGATCTGCTTGAATGTTTGAATCTATGTAACCATTTTTCCAAGCAGTGTTCCAGTCAGCTATAGTGTCAAGATTATTGCAACCAGCAGGCCAACTATTCGTGTCTATGTTGTATCGCATCAATGACTGATATAGATTTCTAATTTCGACTGTTGCTTTAGCAATTTTTGCTTTTTCTCTAGCATCATTTAAACTGACAAAAGCAATGCTAGACAAAAGACCAATAATGGCAATGACTACTAATAATTCAATAAGTGTAAATCCAGTATGGATTTTTATTGAGTTGTTTAGAATTTTTTTAAAAAACATATTGAAAAAATAATTTTTTTATGGATTGTATTGTGATGGAGGGGTATCAAGAAATAATTTTTCTTTCGGAGTAAGGTTTTCTTTACTTCCGCCAAAAAACAAGAACATTGAAATAATAACTGCTACCACAACAAATCCTAGTAAAACATAATTTGCCTGATTTTCATTTTTTATTAATCCTCTAGAATATTTTACCGTCAACCGAACAATTTTTGGAGTTCCCGGACTAAAAAAGTATTTAGGTTGATTTTCTCTTAAAATCCCTTGTTCAGAACTATTAGAAAACTTATGACTTAAATCTATTTCACTTCTATTTTTTTCTTCATTGTCCATAAAAATATTTTAATTTTTTTTTGGTGGGCGAAAGAGAATTTGTCCCGCCGAGTTGGCGAGTGAACCTTAAGTGCCGAAGGCGGGAGTTGAACCCGCACTCCCTAATGAGAACAACGTTCTGAACGTTGCGTGTCTACCAATTTCACCACTTCGGCAAGTTAGTTATTCGTGTTAATCCGTTTTCAATCCGTGTGCATCCGTTTAAAATTAAAATAAAAACAATTAAGCTTTAAAGATAAAGAGGATTAAGTTAACAAAAATGTTCCAATTAGTTACCCCAAACCCAAACTCGTTTTGTTTCTGTATACCATTCTTCAATATTGTTAAAGCGGTCTTGTGGAAGATAAATTCTTGATATGTCAAACCCTTTTACCTCACTGCTTAAAATATAGGTATGAGTTGGGCTATACAGAAAAATCGCAGGTAATTCTTTAACTATAATATTCTGGAAATGAACATATTTATCTTTTCTTTTTTGTAGATCATTAGTTTGTCTAGCTTCTTCTAGTAGTTTATCTACTTCTTTATTTGAAAAGACTGATAAGTTTAATCCAGGATATTGATTTTGAGATGAATGCCAAAATGGATAAGGATCAGGATCAGAGCCCATTATTTCTCCATATAAAAGACAATCATAGTTTCTTGTTTTTAGAATTTCTTTTTCTACATCCACAGGCTCTATAATAGTTAACTTTGTAAGTATTCCTAGGTCTTTCCAATATTTTATAACACCGTTAGAAACTTTAAGGTTATTTTCATTATTAACAGTTGTTAAATTTAATGTTAATACCTTGTCATCTTTTTTCCTATAAAATGTTTGTAAATTATATTCGCTTAAATTATCTATTTGTTGTTTTAATTCATCTATTAATCCGTTTATATGGATAATATTTTCTTCTGATCCTTCTTCTTCTTTTTTTATTCCTTCTAATTTTTTATGTTGAGCCTCAATTTCTTTATCTATTTTTTCTTTCTCTATTTTAATAATTTCTTCTGAGCTAATTTTTCCCCATTCCATATCATCCAATAATTTATTAGCTTCTTGAGGATTGTATTCATACTTTTGTAAATCTGGATTATATCCTATATAACCAGGAAGTATAGGTCCGTCAATAACCATTCCATCATTAGACAAGTCTTTGTCAAGGATTTCTTGTTTATTTATGGCAAATGTTATTGCTTTACGCATTTCTATTTTTTTAAGAACTTCATTATGTTCTTGATTAAAAAATATTGATGTGTATTGAGGCATTGACAAAGATTTTATAAATATATTGTTATTATCAGCTAAATCGCTTTTTAAATTTTTAGGCAAGAAATTTATTCCTTGTATTTCTTTTGATTTTAGCGCGAATAACGCGCTTTCCGCGTCTGGAAAAAATTTAAAAGTTATTTTTTGTAAATATGGTTTTTTACTATAATAATTTTCGTTTCTGATAAGAGTATAAGATTTAATATTTCCAATTTTATCTTTAGTTAAAGCATTGAATTCAAACATCCCAGTTCCAATTGGTTTTAAATTGTATTGAGCAAGCGATGCGTTTTGAGGCGGAACTGTACACCAAATATTTTGAGGCAATATCCCTAAAGTTAAAATATTTAAAAATGGAGAATAAGGTTCTTGAAGTTTAAATTCCACAATATAGTCATTTATTTTTGTTACTTCAATTGATTTAAACGTTCTATATAAAGAACTTTTATATTCTGGATTTTTTATTGTTTCAATAGTAAATACTATATCATCCGCAGTAAATTTGTCGCCATTTTTTTGCCATAATATATCTTGCCGTAAATTAAAAGTATAAATGGTCTGATCTTCGCTTATTGTATAATCAACAGCTAAATCAGGAATTAAATTCAAATCCTTATCATATTTTAAAAGCCCTGAAAATGTTAATTTTGTTAAATCGCTATCAACAGTATTAGTTTGCGCAAATAGAGGATTTATTAATTGGGGATAACCAATAATGCCAGTTATATATTCTCCTGTATTAGACGGCACTGTTTCTATATGATTTTTACAGTAAATTATTCCTATAAAAATCAAGCAACATAAAATAGTTGTTGATAAAAATAATAAATATTTTTTTTCTTTTATAGATAGTATCCGTAATAAATATTTCAGCTGTTTTATTTTAGGATATTTATTTTTTCTTAAAGTAGAAATAAGTTTTTGGTCGTTATATTCATTCTTTTTAGATTTTTTTCTCATTCTTTTAAAGGGTATATAACTTCTTTTTTTAATAGGATCTGGCTCTAATTGCG
>JBHPIX010000069.1:0-3030 GCA_042568285.1 Patescibacteria group bacterium
GTATCTAATATTGACAAACTTTATAAAGTTTTGTATAATACTAATGTATGAATATATCAGAAAAATTAAAAATAATAAGCAAATTATCAGATTTAACTCAAGAAAAGTTAGCCCAAAAGCTTAACGTGTCTTTTGCTACCCTCAATAGCTGGATAAATGGCAAATCTAAGCCACATAAGAGTAAAATAGAGAGAATAGATAAATTATTATCCAAATACACTGGTCTATCTGGCGACAGTGAAGAGAAGAGTATTACCAAAAAAGAAATAATCAAAAAAAAGGCAAAAAAATATAAGAATATATTGAAAACTATTCTAAACAGAAGAGACATCTATGAACAGTTTATTTTATCGCTAACATATAATACAAATCGCATAGAAGGAAGCACCTTAACAGAAGACGAAACTGCTGCTATTATTTTTCGCAATGAAACAATTTTTAATAAAGATTTAATTGAGCATCTGGAAGCTAAAAATCATCAAACAGCCATGAAATTTCTTTTTCCCTATTTAAAGAAAGCTAAAATAACCGAAAATTTAATTTTAAAATTGCATAGTTTGCTAATGAACGGAATTATAGATAACGCGGGACGGTACAGACGGCATGGAGTAAGAATAGTCGGTTCAAATGTTCCTACTGCTAACTATCTAAAAGTTCCAGAACTGATGATTGCGCTTCTTAAAGATATTAACAAAAAACAAATTGATATTATTAAGCACGCGACAGTTATACATAGTAGGTTTGAGCAAATTCATCCTTTTTCTGATGGTAATGGTAGAATAGGGCGACTTATTTTGGTCGCTATGTTTCTTCTTAATGATTTACCACCAGCAGTTATTAGGATTAAAGAAAAAAGATTATATTTAAGCTATTTAAGAAAAAGCCAGCTTAACAATGATTTTTCCTCACTAGATGATTTTATTTGCGACGCAGTTTTAAATGGATTTAAAATTATAGGGAGTTAGATAAATAAAAAAGTAAAGAATTTCCTCCAGAGGCGGATAAAAATTCTGTACATAAAAATATGGCGAGAACAACATTACAAAATAGAAATGTCAGGAAGTTGTCTAAAGTGGGTAGCGGGAAAACTTATAGCGTCACTTTACCGATAGAAGCAATTAGGGAGTTTAGCTGCCTGCCCGCCTCGCCTAAGCAATTATAAATATGTATTATACTTATGTTTTACTAAGTAAAAAGGACTATAAATTTTATGTCGGATATTCAATAGATTTAAGAGAAAGAGTAGAAGAACACAATCAAGGAAAAGTAAAATCTACATATAATCGCAGACCATTAATTCTAATATATTATGAAGCTTGTTTAAATAAAGAAGATGCGATAAAAAGAGAGAAATATTTTAAAACTGGATTTGGACGCAGATTTTTAAAAAATCGGCTTGAGCATTATTTAAAAGCTTAGGCTCGCGATGGCGGGCGGGGAAGCAGAAACAAAAGGTTATTGTTGAGGTTGATAAAAGGAGAAAAAGATTTATTATTAAGGATTAGAATTGATTTTATATTTTATATACCGTTTTACAAAAGGTATCCAGTAAAAAAATTTTCTTTTAAGTTCGTTTTTTGTTAATTTATAATTAGTATCTTCTATTGTAAAAGTATATGGAACTGATTTTATAAAAGAAGAATTTTTTTTCGCTTCAGGGTTTGTTTTTCGTTCTCGTCCTTTGTTGAAATTAGGATAATCATGGTTTTGGTGTATGGCTGTTATTGCTTCGGTAGCGTCTATTACTTTCATTTTTTTGTTTCTTGCTTTTAATATCATATAATTATCCCATCCAACTCTGCCGACTATAAGCGGAGGCATATTTTTGAATGAATTTTTTTCAAAAATGAAATAATCAATCCCGGCATAGGAGTGCAACACTCCTCTTTTTTTTATTTCTTTTTTTATATCCATCTCCCATGCTGGATTTTTAAAATTTATAATATCTCTAATATCAAGATCCCATCTTCTGCCAACTGCCAAGAAGTTTTTTTGAGGCAGACGGTTTACTGCTCCTATAAAATTAGATGTTAGGATAATATCACAGTTTAAATAAACTATAATATCATTAGTACTGTTTGTTCTGGCAAGATTAAAAGCGGAGTTAAGCAAAGGAGTGCCAAATTCATTTTTTTCAACATTCGGCAGGTTTTTAATTCCTAATTGTTTTGCTGTTTCAGTAGCACCTTCATCATTTCCAACTAAAAAAAATTCGCATTTCGGATTAAGTAAAGCCCAGCTTTTTATTGCGTTTTGCTGTATTATTTTGATATGAGGCTCTGTAAATGGTTTTGGGATTGTAAAAATAGTAATCATATTATATACGTAATTTATATATTTTAATATATGAATTCCTTGGTTTGTCTAAAAACTCATAGATTATTTCTGAATTATTTATAAAATACTCGCTGATTATTAGTTTATATTTATTGTTGTTTAGCTCAGGCTCTTCTTTTGAGAGTATCCTAAAATTTTCATCATCAATAAAATAATATAATTTTTTGCTAATTAAACATTCTTTAATATCTTTTTTTGTTAAATTATCGCCTTTTGCATTAATTATATCTTGGCATGAATATTCTGATAAAGTATTGCCATTTTTAAGGTAAAATTTATATATATATCCATAGTATGATAAAGAATTTGTATTTTTAAAATTTTGGTTGATATGGTCTATGGCATAAATCATGCCGTATCGGTGGAGTTTTTCAAAACATGCATTAGTTGTCTTTTTCCCCAGAAGACAAGAAGCTTCTATTGGGAAAGCTTTTACGCTAAAAATAAATAATAGAATTATAGGGATTGTTATTAGGAGCGAAAAATACTTTTTAATTTTGCTGGCAAAATTTTTATATTTTTCAATAAAAGCAGTTATTATTTTGTCAAACATTAAAATATTCAGAATTGCTAATATAATTAAAACTGGAATAGCAAACCGAATTTGGTGTGAAAGCACGAATAGCAATACAAGATATGTCTGTAAAGCGATGAATAAAATTATTTCTAATTTGGTTAAAAGTTTTTTGATTA
>JBHPIX010000007.1:0-28166 GCA_042568285.1 Patescibacteria group bacterium
TTTACTTAAGGTAGACAATACATTGTCTCGGCATAATTTTTTAGCGAGTATAACTTATAGGGGGGGAGAGAAAGTTATACTCGCTTATATATAGCAATCTAATATTGAAGATTGCATTATATTTAAAGAACATAAAAAATCACTATTTGTATAGCTTATAATATTGTATAGTATAATTATTTTTTTGTCAATCAGTTATTATTAATCTATTGAATAAATGAATAAAATGTGTTAAGATAAGGCGGAAAGCAAAGAAAACAAAGTAAATGATAAATAACAAATTGCACAAATTTAAAAATAATAACAAATTATAAATAATAAATTATAAAACAATGCAACGAATTTTATCCGCCGATTTGGCGGATAAAATTTGAAATTTGCCCCAATATATATGTCAATATTTAATAAATTTTTCAAAGATCCTAATGATGAGGTTATAAAAAAAATGCGACCTATCGTGGATAAAATAAATGGGATTGAGGTTGAATTTGAGAATTTTTCAGGAGAAAAGTTGAAAGATAAAACGCAAGAATTGAAAAGTAAATTATTAGAAAATCAGAGTAAATACTGTTCAGAAATTAAAAAGATAGAAGATGAGATATCTAAAGCTGTTTCACAGAATGAAAAACAAAAGCTAGAATCAAAATTATTAGAGAAAAGAAATAAGCCTTTTGATGACATTTTGCCTGAAGCATTTGCTTTAGTTAGAGAAGCTGGTAAAAGAGCATTTGGAGTTGATAAAGCAAGGCATTTTGATGTCCAGTTAATAGGCGGGATAGTCTTGCATCGCGGACAAATTGCTGAAATGAAAACAGGTGAAGGAAAAACATTGGTTGCGACATTGCCTTTATTTTTAAACGCGCTTGAAGGAAAGGGATGTCATTTAGTAACTGTAAATGATTATTTATCTAGAGTAGGCGCTGGATGGTACGCTCCTCTTTATAATTTATTGGGGATTTCTGTTGGAGTTATAATTCATGCTAAAGCTTATATTTATGATCCAGAATATATTGATGAAACGCAATTTGATGAGAGATTAAAGCATTTTAGAGAAGTTCCAAGAAAAGAAGCTTATAATGCGGATATTACTTATGGAACTAATAATGAATTTGGATTTGATTATTTAAGGGATAATATGGTCCAGAATATGGATCAGAAAGTTCAAAGACACCTAAATTACGCCATTGTTGATGAAATTGACAGTATTTTAGTTGATGAGGCAAGAACACCTTTAATTATTTCAGCGCCTCAAGAGGAATCATCAGAATTGTATTTTAAGATTGACAGAATGGCAAAACAGTTAGAAGAGGGTAAATTGCCTGAAAAAAAGCAAGGCATAATCGCGCAATTAGAAAAAGAAATAGATGAAGAAAATGGTGATTTTAATATTGACGAAAAAATGAGGTCAGTTGCTTTAACACAACAAGGTATTAAAAAAATGGAAAAGATGCTTGGAGTTTCTAATATTTATACTTCAGGCAATACAAGGCTTCCTCATCATATAGATCAAGCGCTAAAAGCAAATAATTTATTTCAGAGGGATAAAGATTATGTAGTGAAAGATGATGAAATTATAATTGTGGATGAATTCACAGGTAGAATGATGCATGGCAGAAGGTATAGCGAAGGGTTGCATCAGGCAATTGAAGCAAAGGAAGGAGTAAAAGTTCAGAGAGAAAGTCATACATTGGCGACAATAACTTTTCAGAATTATTTTAGAATATATAATAAATTGTCAGGTATGACAGGAACTGCGATTACAGAAGCTGAAGAGTTTTCAAAAATATATAATTTGGAAGTAGTAGTTATTCCAACAAATAAGCCATTGGCAAGAAAAGATCTAAATGATAGTATTTATAAAACAGAAGCTGGAAAATATAAGGCTGTTATTAGAGAAATTAAAGCAAGGCAGGATAAAGGTCAGCCAGTTTTAGTTGGTACTATAGCTATTGAGAAAAATGAATTATTAAGCGAACTCTTAGAGAGGGAAGGAATTGAACATCAAATTTTGAATGCTAAACAGCATGAAAAAGAAGCGCAAGTTATTGCAGACGCTGGAAAATCAGGAGCCGTTACTATTGCTACAAATATGGCTGGTAGAGGAGTTGATATTGTTTTAGGCGGTAATTCTTCTGAAAAAGAAGAGACAAAGAAAGTTTTAGAGTTAGGAGGATTGCATATTATTGGAACAGAGAGGCATGAATCAAGACGGATTGATAATCAGCTTCGCGGACGAGCAGGACGGCAAGGCGATCCGGGTTCAAGCCAATTTTTTGTTTCATTAGATGATGATTTGATGCGTATATTCGGTTCAGATAGAATGAAGAATGTTATGACTAAACTGGGAGTTCCAGATGATATGCCAATAGAAAATAAAATTATTTCAAAATCCATTGAATCAGCTCAAACTAAAGTTGAAGGAAATAATTTTGATATTAGAAAACATTTAGTTGAATATGATGATGTAATGAATAAACATAGGGAGGTTATATATAAGCGGCGGAATGAAATTTTAGAGGTTGGTGGGGAATTTAATTCTTCTGGTGCCCCCCTCAGTGAGGGGGGACAGCCCGCTTCACTAAAGCTCCAGCGAGGCGAGGGGGATGTTCAAAGTGATAAAAGAATCCCCCTAACCCCCTTTAAAAAAGGGGGAACTATAGTGCGGAATTTAAAAGATATAATTTTAGAAATGGTTGAGAGAGAAATAGAGGCGGTTGTTTCTTTTCATACAGCATCTGAACAGGAAAAAAAATGGGATTTGAAAGAAATTTGGGAAATTGCAAATACAATTTTTCCTATTAAACTAGAAACTTTAGATGAATTGGAGAAATCGAGAGAGACAGCAGGCAATAAAGAAGATGACGCGCAAGCTAGGACAAAAATAACAGAATATTTATTTAATAAAGCAAATGAAGCTTATCAAAGTTTAGAAAATCAGGTTAAAGAAGCTGGAATTACTATGAAAGACATAGAAAAAGGTATTTTATTAAGATCAATAGATACATTATGGGTTGATCATTTAGATGCTATGGATTATTTGCGACACAGTATAGGACTTAAGGGATATGGACAAAAAGATCCTTTAATTGAATATAAAAAAGAGGGACGACGGATGTTTTTGGAGCTTTTAAATCTTATTCAAAGAGAAGTTGTTTATAGTATATATAAAGTTGGCTTAGCATCAGAACTGGCGCCTTCTGTTATGCAGAATGCTAATATGAATTTGTCTGGCGCAAATAAAATAATGCAAAAAGGATCTGGATTATTAAAAACAGCGATGTCTGCTATGCAGGGAATGGGAGCAATGCAAAAGGAATCACAAGCCGGAGGTCGTGGCGCTGTCGTAGCTGAAAAAACTAAAAATGAACAGGGAGAGAAGGTAGGACGAAATGACCTTTGCCCATGCGGGAGCGGGAAGAAATATAAAAAATGTTGCGGGGCTTAACACGAAACACACGAAACAGAACACGAAAAGCGCGAAATGTGTGTTAGATAGTTCCCTCTATAAGAGGGGATAGGGGTGTGTAATTTTTTTTATAATTATATGCAAGAAAATAATAATCAAAAATTAAATATTTAAAATTTATTAAAAATTGGAAATTAGAAATTGAAAAGAATAACTTTTATGTCATTCCCGCGAAAGTGGGAATCCAGTGAATTTAAAATAAATAATACTGGATCCCGCGTCAAGCGCGGGATGACAATCCAATATGTATACACCAACAGTATTAAGACATTTTAAGAATCCGCGCAATCAAGGAAAAATGAAAAACCCAACTGTAATTGGAGAAGCTGGGAGTAAGGAGTGTGGAGACACTATGAAACTATATTTTAAAATAGCAAGTAGTAAGTTTCCTATTTATCAAAAGAAGGAAAAAATTATTGAAGATATAAAATTTCAGACATTAGGATGCGCTGCGGCAATTGCTTCATCTTCTGTTTTAACTGAAATGGTAAAAGGAAGAAGATTAGATAAAGTTGCTACAATTACAAAACAAGATGTTGTTAAAAAATTAGGAGGTCTTCCTGATAATAAGATACATTGTTCGCTTTTGGCAGTGGATGCGTTGAAAGATGCTATTAGTAAAGTTGAAAAGTAGGAAGTGCAATACCAATATACGAATGCATTCGAATTATACGAATGTATACGAATATTATTATAATATGAAAGACAAAATAATCAAAATTTTAGATAAAATACGTCCGATGCTTAAAGTTGACGGCGGAAATGTTGAGTTAATTGAAATAAATGAAAAAAAGGGTTTAGTAAAAGTGCGATTAACAGGAGTATGTTCACATTGCCCAATGGCGGAGATGACTTTTAATAATGGCATAAAAGAAGTGTTAAAGCGGGAAGTAGAAGGAGTTAAAAATGTGGAACTAATTAATTAGTTTAGGAGCTTAACTGGATCCCGCTCGTCTCGATTCAAGCCGAAGCGGACATAATCGTTGTTACGATTTGCGGGATGACAATTCACAATCTAAAATCTGCAATCTCCCATCCGCGTCCTATCCGTTTTCCAATCCGTGTCAAATCCGCGGGAATTTGATTTAAACAGATAACTTTGTAAATTCTACAGATTATGATAAAATAATTTTTTTTACGGAAACTATTTATGACTCCGATGTTAAAACAGTATTTTGAGATAAAGAGCAAGAATAAGGAGAATATCCTTTTTTTTAGATTAGGAGATTTTTATGAGATGTTTGGCGCTGACGCTAAAGAAGCTTCAAGCATTTTAGATATTACTTTAACAGCAAGATATAAAGGCACAGAAAATGAAACGCCAATGTGCGGAATTCCATATCATGCCGCAGGGCAGTATATAGCTAAATTAACAAAAGCAGGACGAAAAGTGGCTGTTTGCGAGCAGGTTAGCGCGCCAAATAATGATGGAATCGTCAAAAGAGAAGTTACGGAGATCATAACTCCAGGGACAACTTTAGATTCTTCTTTATTAGATAAAAACGAGAATAATTTTTTAGTAAGCATTGTTAATGAAAAGCAGAATAATCAATTAAATTTTGGCATTTCATTTGTTGATTTAACAACAGGAGAATTTAAAGTTTTTGAAATATTAGGAGAAGAAGAAACATTAGCTGAATTAAAAAGAATCAATCCAGCAGAGGTTATTGTGGATAATATAAGTATTGGTTCGCGCAGGAACGAATATAAGCCTATTCAAAATGAAAGGAGCCAAAATGATTGGTATTGGGTATTTAAAAATGTGAGTAAATTTGTTTCAAGTAGTTATTTTGAGCCGGAAAAGGTGTTATGCGAACAATTTAGAGTTAATGGGCTAGAAGGTTTTGGGATTAAAGAAATGAAACTTGGAATTAAGGCATCCGCAAATTTGTTAAGTTATTTAAAAGATACACAGAAACGTCAATTAGCGCATATAAACAAAATCTCAGTTTATAATAGAAATGACTATATGATACTGGATGAATCCACAGTTAGGAATTTAGATTTAATTTATAATTATCAAACTAAGAGTAGTGATCAGTCCTTGCTTGGGATATTAGATAAAACATGTACAGCAATGGGAGCAAGAATGTTACGACAATGGATAATACATCCATTAATTAATTTAGATGTAATAAAAAAAAGATTATTATCTGTTGAATGCGCGTTTGATTGTGATGATTTAAGGCAGGAATTGAGAATAATGTTAAAACAGATATTAGACATAGAAAGATTATTAGCAAAAATAGGATGTAATAGAGCTAATGCTAGAGATTTAATTTCATTAAAAGAAAGTTTAAAAATTATACAGAATATAAAATCTTTAAGCGCTCATTATAGATGTGAAATGAAGTCTGAAAAATGCAGATTAGAATATATTTTAGATTATAATGAGTTTTCTAGAATTATAGATGAGTTACTGCCATTAATAGATTTTATTGAAAAATTTATTATAAATGATCCTCCTGTATCTATTGTTGATGGAGGAATTATAAAAGAAGGAAATGATAGCGCATTAGATGAATTAAGAAAAATTTCTTCAGGAGGAAAAACTTGGATTGCGGAATTGCAGATTAAAGAAAGAGCGAGGACAGGAATAAATTCATTAAAAATTAAATTTAATAAAATTTTTGGATATTATATAGAAATAAGCAATGCAAATATTAATTCTGTCCCAGAAGATTATATGCGAAAGCAAACTCTTGTTAATGGTGAACGTTTTATTACAACGGAACTTAAAGAATATGAAGAAAAAGTTTTAACCGCTGAAGAAAAAATAAAAGATATTGAATTTAAAATTTTTAATAAAGGTATATTAAAGGTTATTGAATATGCAGAAAAAATTCAAAAAATAGCAGGAATTATAGGACAATTAGATGTAGTTATGAATTTAGCTCAAGTGGCGCGAGAAAATAATTATACTAAACCTAATATTTTTGAAAAGAATGAAATTAATATCAAGGCAGGAAGGCATCCTGTGCTAGAGAAGCTTTGTGATTCTGATTTTATATCTAATGACCTTAATTTTGATAATGATTCTAACCAATTAATATTATTGACCGGTCCTAATATGGCAGGGAAATCAGTTTATTTAAGGCAAAATGCTTTAATAGTTCTAATGGCTCAAATTGGGTCGTATGTGCCTGCTGAATTAGCTAATTTATGTATTGTTGATAGGATATTTACTCGTGTTGGAGCTAGTGATAATATCATTTCAGGTCAATCAACTTTTATGGTGGAAATGCAGGAAGCTTCAAATATTTTAAATAACGCGACAGAGAAAAGTTTGATTATTTTTGATGAATTAGGTCGTGGGACAAGCACTTATGACGGGGTTAGCATTGCTTGGGCTGTTATAGAATATATACATAATAATATAAAAGCTAAAACATTATTTGCTACGCATTATCATGAATTAGTTGAATTAGCTGATAAATTTGATAAAATAAAAAATTATCGGATGGCTGTTTTAGAAAATGAAGAAGCCGTTATATTTTTACATAAAATTATTAAAGGAGGGATTGATAAAAGTTATGGCATTGAGGTGGCTAAATTGTCAGGTATGCCAAAAGAGCTTATCCAACGAGCTGAACAAATATTAAAAGATTTAGAGTCAGGAGAAGCTTCTCTTAAAATTCAAAGCAATGTTCAGCCATCTCTATTGCAGAAAGAGTCTAAAATAGAAAAGGAGATACTTAATGCTGATTTGAATAATATGACTCCTTTTGAGGTGGTTAATTTTGTTAGGAAACTAAAAGAAACATCACACCACCCCCTAACCCCCTCCTCCGAGAGGAGGGGGACACCACTTATATGATTAGTGTATTAGATAACAATTTAATAAATAAAATCGCTGCTGGTGAAGTTGTTGATAGACCAGCTTCTGTAGTTAAAGAATTAGTTGAAAATTCTCTTGATGCTAAAGCTGATTTTGTTACGGTTAATTTAAAAAATGGAGGGATGGATTTTATAGAAATTATTGATAATGGGAATGGAATGAATAAGCGAGACGCTAAGTTATCTGTGGAAAGGCACGCAACAAGTAAAATTAAAGAGTTGAACGATTTGTCTAATATTTGCAGTTTTGGATTTAGAGGAGAAGCTTTATCAGCAATTTCTTCTGTTAGTATATTTAGTTTGCAAACAAAAGAAAAAGGAGCAATATCAGGAGCATCTGTTAAGCAATCTTCAGTATCTGTAAGTAGCTGGGCAGTAGAAGATGTAGGATGTTCTGAAGGGACAAGGATTAGAATAGAAAATTTATTTCATAATGTGCCTGCAAGAAGAAAATTTTTAAAAAGCGCAACCACAGAGTTTAATCATATTTTAAATGCGTTAATTGAGATTGCATTAGTAAATTATAATGTTAGGTTTAAGCTATCGCATAATGACAGAGTAGTCTTTGATTATCAAGCGAGTCAATGGAAAGATAGGGTTAAAATAATTTTAGGGAATGATAATTTTTCTAATATGGTATATTTTAATCGTGAATCTGGCGAAATGGCTATACAAGGCTTTGTATCTATTCCAACAATAGTAAAAATGTATAAATCTAATCAATATTTATTTGTAAATAACAGACCAATTTTTAATAATATCGTTAATAAAGCAATTTATGAAGGATACCGTAATTTAATTCCAAAAGGAAGTTATCCGATGTTTGTTATAAAGTTAGATTTAGAGCCAGAATTAGTTGATGTGAATGTTCATCCAAGGAAACAAGAAGTTAAATTTTTGAAACAGCAGGATGTATTTAGAACAGTTCAAGCTGTTATTAAAGAAGCAGTTAATTCTGAGAATAAAAGCGCATTTTATAATTCTTCTTTTTCTGAAAGTAGTTCGTCATTGAATAATCTTGGCGTGAATGACAAGCCCTTAGTTGAGCAGTTAGAAAATAAGAAATTTGAGATTCCATCACAAAAACAAATCATAAGTAAAGAATTTAATTATGGTTATAAAAAAATTATTTCTGCAAATTTGAATAACAAAATATCCAAATTTAACGAAGATATGTTTTTTGATAAAGTTAAGGGACAAAAAAAAGATAATTTAAATTGGAAATTAGTAGGGCAGATAAAAAATTTATATTTGCTTGTAGAGTCTGAACAAGGCATAGTTTTAGTAGATCAGCATGCGGCTCATGAAAGAATGCTATATGATAAAATAAAAAGTAATGCTGAAAATGAAAATTGCAAATCTCAACAATTATTGTCTCCCATAAAATTAGAACTCTCAGCAAATGAGATGGAAATATTTAAAAAAAATTTAAAATATTTAGAAAAAATAGGATTTGAGATAGAGGTATTTAGCTTGAACACAATTATTGTTCAAGGCATTCCTCAAGATATTTCAAATCAAAATATAGAAGAAATTTTTAAAGGAATTATAAGTGATTTTATCTCTGACTGCGGAAATGATTTGGCATCTAATGAGATTTCTTTAGAAGAATGTCGCGATAAAGTTATTAGTTATTTGGCATGCAGGGGAGCTGTTAAAGCTGGAAATTCTTTATCTTTTAATGAACAGTTTGATTTAGCAGGAAAAGTAATTAATGAAGAAATAAAGTCAACATGTCCTCATGGTAGACCTATTATGACTATATTAACATGGCACACTCTTGAAAAAATGTTTAAACGAGTATAATAAAATATGGCAATTCAACTTAATTCATTATTAAATGATTCCATTAATCGCGCAGGTATAAAAAAACAGGTGGATTCTGTCCTGATTTTGGATAAATTTATAGATGTTGTAGATAAAATTTTTCGTGAAGAAGTTTCAGATAAAATTGCGAACCAAATTTTAAAAGAATTGAAACCATTATATTTTAAGAATAAAATTTTAACATTAGCTTCACTAAATCCAGCATTAAGCCAAGAAGTAAAAATAATGGAAAAAACAATTTTGTATAGATTAAATAGCGAAATTGGCAGAGAAGTTGTAAATAAAATTGTCTTTGTTATGGAGTAGAGCATCTTTCAATATATTCGCCAGTATCTGTATTTACTCTTACTAGATCATTTTCTTTTATGAATATTGGCGCAGATATTGAAAGTCCATTCTCTAAAGTTATAAATTTTGTGGCGGTTGAGGATGTATCTCCTTTAACAGCTTGAGGAGCTTCAATTACTTTATAACTTATTTTTGCAGGCAAATCAATAGAAATAGGATTATTATTATAATATAATATATATACTTCTAAATCTTCTTTAAGATATTTGCCATCTTCTCCCAATGTTTCTTTATCTATGCTTACCTGCTCGTAATTGTCTTGCTCCATAAAGTTATAGCTATTTGGTTCTTCGTATAAATATTGAGCTTTTTTTCTAGTTAAATCAGCCTGTTCTACTTGTTCACTTGCTTTAAAAGTAATATCAATTACCTTGCCTGTTTGACAATTTTTTATTTTTGTCCTTGTAAAAGCGCTACCTTTACCTGGATTTACCTTTTGAAAATCAATAATTACATAAGGTTCATTTTTCCAAATTAAAGCTACTCCTTTTTTAAAATCGGAAGTTGTTATTGTGTTAGCCATATAGTTAAAAACTGTCTTAAAAGTTATAAAGTTTATTTTGTCATCTTAAGTAAAGAAATTGTATACATTTATTCTATCAGAATTTAAAAAAATTTGAAATATTGACAAAATAGCTTGTATGTTGCTGTTAATTAAATTATTTATATCAGCATAACTTCATCAATTGAATTTGCATTTAATAAAATCATAATTAGTCTATCAATTCCTATCGCATTTCCTCCAGCTCTGTTAATTAAGTTTAGTTTTTCGCAAAGTTCATAATCAATTGGAAGCATAGGTTTATTTATTTTTTGTCTCTCAACATTTTCTTTTTTAAAGCGAGCTAATTGTTCTTTACCATCAGTAAGTTCACTAAACCCATTGCATAATTCAACGCCATTTATATAAAGTTCAAATCTTTCAGCTATAAATGGGTTATTTTTTTTAAGTTTAGCAAGGCATGCTAGTTCAGAAGGATAATCAATTAAAAAGAAAGGAGTTTTGGGTAATTTTGATTCAATTTCATTTAAGAAAATTAAATTAAAGCATTGTTCATACGTCAATTTTTTATCGGCGCTGTAATTTTTTGCAAATATAATTTTTCGGAATTCTGATAAAGATAATTTTTCAACATTTTTTATTCTCGCGTATTTTTCAAAAATATAAGATATTTTTATGCGCGGATAAGTTGTGCTAGATTTTTTCCTTTTAATAAGTCTTAAATAATTTATTAAATTTTCTGTGTCTTTCATGATATCTATATAATCCATATTTTTTCTATACCATTCAATCATAGTAAATTCTGTTTTATGTATATTAGTATTTTCTTCTTTTCCGCGAAATACTTTAGTTATTGTAAATATTTTATCTAATTCACTGGCTAATAATTTTTTCATTGAAAATTCTGGAGATGTAATTAAATATTTTTTTTGTTTATTTAAATTAGTTATATTAGCAGATAAAATATTAAAATTTGGTGATAAATCAGGATAATCCACAAGTATTGGTGTTTCTACTTCAATAAATTTTTGTTTATGAAACCATTCTCTTATAGTCTTTAATATTTTAGCTCTGGCTTTTATATTTTTTGTGTTGTATTGCATAAAGGTAGTGTAATATGATATAATTATATTATATATGCGAAATAAATTATTTATAACAGCTATACTACTATCTTCCCTTATTTTTATGTTGTTTGTCAAGGTTAATGCAACTCCAGCTTTTGCGCTTGATGAAAATATTCTTAATAATAATATGAAAGATGTTTTGGATGCGGGAGTAGGCGCAAATTATCCTACAACTACAGTAAATGAAGATAGTTTGTATTCTACAATAGGATATTTTGTGCAAATAGTATTAAGTGTTATAGGTGTTTTATTGATGATATTGATTATTTACGCTGGTTTTTTGTGGATGGGAGCGCAAGGTAATGAGGAACAGATTACTAAAGCAAAGGCATATATTCAGAACGCAATTATTGGTGTCATTATAGTATTAATGGCTTATTCTATAACTTATTTTATTATGGCGAAGTTGAGTGGCGCCGTTGCTGGTGTATGAATTTAAATTATAAAAAAATAATATTTTTAATAATTTTAATTACTGGATTTGTGTTTATTAATCCGTGTTTTGCCCAGAATACAGAATCAGGCGAACAATGGAAAGATCCTTTGGATAAAGTTAGGATGAATACAGAATATAAAGAGGACACAGACGAAACAACTTTAACAGATATAATAGCTAATATTATTAAAATATCGCTTAGTTTATTAGGAGTAATTTGTGTCATTTTATTTATTTATGGAGGATATTTATGGATGACAGCAGGAGGAAATGATGAACAAGTTGACAAGGCAAAACAGATTATCAAAAATTGTTTAATTGGATTGATTATAGTTGTTTGTTCTTACGCAATCACTTATTTTATAATAGAAAAAGCAACTAAAGTTACTGGCGAGAAAGAATCGCATGAAAGCGGATTTAATTTTGATTGGTGATATTTCTATGAATTGTAATTTAAGCTAATTAGTAGTATATTATTTTTTATCTATAATGTGTCTTATAGTTCCCCTCTATAAGAGGGGTCAGTCCGCCTTGGCTCGACAGCAAAGTCGAGACAGGGGGTGTGTACTAATATGACTTTAAAACAATTTTTAACATGGATGGCTATTGGCACCGCATTATGTTGGTCTATGTTTCTTTTAGTTCTTTTTAGGATAGACCCTAATACAGGAAATATAGCTATATTATTTTTTTATTCTAGTTTATTTTTGTCTATAATTGGCGCCTTGTCTATTATTGAAATATGTGTTAGGATTTTTTTATTGAAAAAGGCAATTATATTTACTCAAGTTAAAACATCTTTTCGTCATTCTGTAATGTTTTCTATTTTATTTATTACAGTTTTATTCTTGCAAAGCAAGAAATTATTGGCATGGTGGAATATATTGTTTCTCATAATTGCTTTAACTGTTTTAGAATGTTTGTTTATGTCTATAAAATATAGACCTAATACTGAATAATATAGAAATAGTATGCAAAATAAATTAAATAAAATTAAACAAAAAGTATTAACTGAAATTAAAAATATAAAGGAATTATCTGTTTTGAGAGATTTGGAAATAAAGTATTTAGGCAGAAAGGGTGAGTTAACAAAGGTGTTAAGAGGTTTATCTGATTTGTCATTGGACCAAAAGAAAGTTCTTGGTAGATTAGCGAATGAAATAAAAAATGAAATAGAAAAAATTTTTGTAAAAGCTAATAATGTTTTAAATAAAAAAGAATCAGATATTTTTCTTAAAAAAGAGTGGATTGACACAACTCAACCATCTTTAAAAGCTAAAGAAATTGGACATTTACATCCTCTAACTCAAGTTCAAAATGAAATAGAGGATATTTTTATTTCTATGGGTTTTATGGTTTTAGATGGACCAGAATTAGAATCAGAATATTATAATTTTGACGCATTAAATTCTCCTGATTGGCATCCTTCCCGCGATATGCAGGATACTTTTTATGTAGAAAATGCCCCCCTCCTGCCTGAGGAGGCCTGCCCGCCGTATTGGCGGGGGGTAGGCCTGCCCGCCGTATTGGCGGGGGGAGGTGGGAGTAAGCCTGTAAAGTCAGTAGTAGGGGCAGGTCCCTGTGCCTGCCCAAAAGTCCAGAATAGGCTTTTAATGCGCACACAAACTTCACCTGTTCAGATTAGGGCAATGCAAAAATATGGCGCGCCAATAAAAGCAATTGCGCCTGGCAGATGTTTTAGGAATGAAGCCACAGACGCTTGCCATGAGCATACTTTTGATCAGGTAGAAGGTTTAATGATTGATAAAGATATTTCTATTGCTAATCTAATTGCTACTATTAAAACTTTGTTAAAAGGCGTATTTAAAAAGGACGTAAAGGTTAGATTAAGACCAGGATATTTTCCTTTCGTTGAACCTGGTTTTGAATTAGATATAAATTGTCAAATTTGCGGAGGGAAAGGTTGTCCATCATGTAAAAATAGCGGATGGTTAGAACTTTTGCCTTGCGGAATGGTTCATCCAAATGTTTTGAAGTATGGTGGTGTGGATACAGATAAATATTCTGGATTTGCCTTTGGGTTAGGAATAACTAGACTTGTTATGATGAAATATGGGATTGATGATATGCGTATGTTATTAAGCGGTGATTTGCGTTTTTTAAAACAATTTTAGTTTAGTCAATTAGTAAGTTTTTCTACCGAGCTTCAGCTCGGGTTGGAATGCTTTAGCGTTCCCGTTTATAATATGTTTAGACAAACTACGCGAAAACAGAATTCCGTATGGCCTGATGGAAGCATTTACTTTCTAACTGATTCAACATTTATCCATTTTCCATATTTTAGAACAGCAGAGCAAAAACAAATTGTCTTAAATCAGATTAAAAAATTAGAAAATAAGGTTGATATTAAAGTTGAAGATTATAGCATAGCAATGAACCATTATCATCTAAAATTTTATCTTGAACGGGGAGCTGACTTTGCAAAAGTTAAACAGCTTTTAAGAGGAGGAATTTCTTATGAATACAGAAAAAGATATAAAGTTCCTTATAGGGAAATGTGGCAGAGCGGCAAGGTATTAATTTTGAAATCAGAAAAAATTAGTTGGAGAGTATCTGGATATATTATAGGTAATTTGTTAAAGCATAAAGAAATAAGTACTTTTAGCGAGTTAAGGGAAAGTGAATTCTCTACTTATAGATATAAAGTTGAAATTCATGGTGACAGCGAGATGCGGGGACTTGTATGCAGTATTATTAATGTTAATGAGGATGCTTGGGGAGTTGTGGATATTCAAACGTTATATGGGGCTAAAGCCCCTGAAACCCGCACTAAAGTGCGGTAGAAAAATTTAACTAAGGAATTAAGTAACTAATTAATTAACTAATATGAAGATATCACTAAATTGGCTAAAAGAGTTTGTAAAAATTCCAGATAAAATAAGTCCTGAAAAAATTGGGATTGCTTTAACATTGAAAACTGTTGAAGTGGAGGGAATTGAGAGACAGGGAGAAAATTTAGAAAATGTTGTTATTGGAAAAATAAAAAAAATAGAAAAGCATCCTAATGCTGATAAGTTAAAAGTATGTTTTGTTGATATTGGAGAGAAAAAAAACGCGCAGATTGTTTGTGGAGGAACAAATTTAAGAGAAGATATGATTACAGTAGTAGCAAAAATTGGAGCAGAAGTAAGATGGCATGGAGAAGGAGAATTAATTAAATTAAAAAAAGTAAAACTTCGTGGGGTTGAATCAAATGGTATGATATGCGCATCATCGGAGCTTGGATTATTAGAAATAATCCCACAGAATAGTGATAGAGAAATTATTGATTTAACTAAATCAGCAATTATTAATGAGAGCAGTGTAGGCGCGCCTATTGCAAAAGTTTTAAGTTTAAATGATATAGTTTTTGATATTGATAATAAATCTCTTACGCACCGACCTGATTTATGGGGACACTATGGAATTGCGAGGGAAATCGTGGCTATTTTTTTGGGAATCCCCCTTGCCCCCCTCACAGAGGGGGGGATTAACCGAACTAATTTTTTTAGTTCCCCCCTTTTTAAGGGGGGACAGGGGGATTCTAAAAACGGATTACAAATAAAAGTAGATATAAAAGATAAAAAATTATGTCCGCGATATATGGCAGTAGCAATGAGTGGGATAAAAATTGGGCAGTCTCCGCAATGGATGCAAAATCGGCTTTTGGCAGTTGGCATGAGGCCTATAAACAATATTGTTGATATAACTAATTATGTTATGTTAGAGTTAGGGCAACCAATGCACGGATTTGATAAGTTAAAAGTAGGGGCAGATCCCCGTGCCTGCCCGAAAATTATAGTTAGAAATGCTAAAAAAGGAGAGAAAATAAGAACATTAGATGGTGAGGATAGGGAATTGGATAGTAAGATGTTAGTTATCGCAGATAATAAAAAACCAATTGCTATTGCTGGAGTTATGGGTGGAAGTAATAGCGAGATAGATGATAATACAACCGAAATTATTTTGGAGTCGGCTAATTTTGAAAAAGTAAATAACAGAAAAACATCAGCTAAGCTTGGTTTGCGAACAGAAGCGTCTATGAGATATGAAAAAGGACTTGATTTTAATTTAACAGAGCAAGCATTGAGCCGTTGCGTAGAATTGATAAAGAAGATAATACCGTCTACTACAATATCATCTGATATTATTGATGTCGGGATAACCACCCAATCTGTTAAACCTATAAAAATATCATTAGAATATATACAGAAGAAAATTGGTGTTGATATTGATGAAAAAAAAGTTGTTAGTATTTTGGAGTCTTTGGGGTTTGGCGTGGCGCGGATGCAATTAAGGCGCCACAGCCTTAAAGGCCTGCCCGCCTGCCTGCCGGTAGGCAAGGCCGTATTGGAGGGGACTATGGCACCTTCTGAATTTAAAATTACAGTTCCATCATGGCGGGCGACTGGTGATGTGAGCATTGCTGATGATATAATAGAAGAAATAGCAAGAATTTATGGATATGATGATATAAAACCTGTAATGCCCAGTGTTATTATGGAAGCGCCGTTAGAAAATGATGTAAGAAAATTTGAGCGAAGTGTTAAAAATATTTTAAGTATAGGATTTGGTATGGCTGAATCTCAAAATTATTCTTTTGTTAGTGATATACAAATAGAAAATTTAGGAATAGATGTTAATAATCATATTAAATTGATGAATCCTTTATCTGCAGAACATTCTTTTCTCCGTTCAAATTTAATAATTAATTTATTAGAGAATGTAAAAAAGAATTTAAAATATTTTGATGAGTTTTCAATGTTTGAGATTGGCAATGTTTTTAAAAATGAAAAAGGAAGTTTTTTAATGAAAAATGTTCAAAAAGATTTATTGCCGTTACAAGAAAAAAATGTAACAGGAATTGTTGTTTTAGGTAAAAAAGAAACCCCATTTTATAGGATAAAAGAAATAGTTACAGGATTATTAGATGAATTGTCAATTGATTTTAATATTACTGATAATTTTATCGCGAAAGAATGGATGCATCCATATAGAAAATCTGAAATTAAAAATTGCAAGTCTAAATCAATACTTGGATATATTACTGAGCTGAATCCAGTAATTGCCGAAAAGATAGGTATTAAAAATGCAAGGGTTGGAATATTTAATTTCAAATTAGATATATTATTAAAATTATCTGGAAATGAAAAAAAATATAAGAAGTTATCAAAATATCCATCTATAATTAGAGATTTATCGTTAGTAGTTGATAAAAAATTATTATATAGCGATATTTCGGATCTTATTAAAAAGGATAATAAACTTGTGCAGTCTGTACAGTTGTTTGATGTTTTTGAGGATGTTAATAGATTAGGAGATGATAAAAAAAGTATAGCGTTGCATATAATTTTTAGTAGTGATGAGCGAACTTTAACAGATCAGGAAGTCTCAGCTGTTTTGGATGAAATAGTAATAAATTTGAAGAAGAAATTAGAAGCAGAGATTAGAGAATAGTTAATTAGTTGATTAGGATTTATGAATTATGAATTTAGCACATACTATGGTATGTGCTATGGTATGTACTATTTTATATATTAATATAAATTTTAAGAGTAAAGGCGCAATTTAGCAATTAGCAATTGTTTTCTTGCTTTTTTGTTTTTTTGCTTTTTTGTAGAATATGAATCAATTAGAAACATGGAGAAGTGTTATTACAAGCTCTTTTCAAAATTTATGGATAAAGGGTATAAATTTTTCACCAAATGTTATTAGCGCCATAATAGTTTTGATTATTGGATTGATAGTAGCAAAAATTTTATCTAGATTTGTTACTCAAACTTTAAGATATTTGTATCTTGATAAAGCTGCTGATTCTTTAGGGATTAAAGAAAAAATGCAGAAAATAGGAATTAAAATAGATATTAGTAAAATTGCAGGATTAGTTGTCAAATGGTTTTTTATAATAGTATTTTTAGTCGCGGCCGCTGATATTTTAAGATTTACTCAAATAACAGATTTTTTAAACAAAGTTTTATTATATATTCCTAATGTTATTATAGCGGTTGTTATCTTAATGCTTGGTATTATTTTTGCTAATTTTATTTATGGAATGGTTAAAGCAAGTGTTCATGTGACACAATTAGGAGCGGCCGAATTCATTGCTTCAGTAGCAAAATGGGCTATTTTAATATTTACTGTTATGGCTGTTTTAGTTCAGTTAAGAATCGCCGCTGAATTAGTAGAAACCTTATTTAAGGGATTTGTAGCTATGATAGCAATTGCTGGTGGCATATCATTTGGTTTAGGCGGAAAAGAAAAAGCAAAAAAGGCTATTGATAAGTTAATGGAGAAAAAGTAGTTACTAGTTTACAGTCATGGCAACGAGTTTAGTCTTAAGTCTATAGTTATTAGTAGTTTAAAACCTAAAGACCTAAAACTATTTACCAAACCCGTAGCTATGACTTCCAACTATTTACTATTATTTTATGTTAGAATTATCTAATAAAAAATTAGGCAGATTTTATGAAATTCTTCCTGGGGCAATGATTTGGCTTACCTTTATAGGTATTGTTATTTTGTCTTTTTGGAAACCATTATGGGCAATTATATTTATTATAATTTTTGATTTTTATTGGTTATTAAAGGTTATTTATAATATGATATGGCTTATTATAGCTTGGTTTAGATATAGACGTGATATAAAAATAAATTGGTTTGAAAAAATAAAAAAGTTAACTCCAAAAGATTGTCCAAATAATTTAAAAAGTAAAAAATGGAATGATTATTATCATTTAATTATAATGCCTACATTAAAAGAGCCTTATGAAATAATTGATCAAACTTTTAAAGCATTAGCAAACGGAGACTATGATGTTAAAAAATTCATTGTTGTTTTATCTGGAGAAGAAATTGATGAGGAAAATTATAAAGTTATAGCGAATAAAATAGAACAAAAATATAAAGATAAATTTTTAAGTTTATCAACAATACTGCATAAAATGATGCCGGGAGATATGCAAGGCAAGGGATCTAATGTCCATTGGGCAGGCAAATACGCCAAAGAGATTATTGATAAAATGGGGATTGATTATGAAAAAGTAATTGTATCAAATTTTGATGTTGATACATGTGTGCATCCACAATATTATTCCTATTTAACTTATAAATATTTAACAAATACTTCTCCGCTTAGGCATAGTTATCAACCAGTTGCTTTATATAATAATAATATTTGGGAATCTCCATTTTTAATAAGAATCGTGCATAATAGCACGACTTTTTGGCTTATGACAGAACTTGCTCGCCCAAATCGTCTTATTACCTTTGCTTCTCATAGTATGCCTTTCCAAGCATTAGTTGATGTCGGATTTTGGCAAAGGGATATGGTTAGCGAGGATTCTAGAATTTCATGGCAATGCATAGCAAAATATAACGGCGATTATTCCATTGAACCTATGTATATACCAATTTCTATGGACACTACTTATTCAGGAGATTTTTGGAAAAGTATGCAAGGGCAATATAAACAGCATAGGCGCTGGGCTTATGGTATGGAAAATTTACCATATATAATTTGGTATATTTGGAGGAATAAAAAAATAGAATTTAATAAGAGAGTAACTTATGTTTTTAGGCAACTGGAAGGTGGTTATTCATGGGCAACAGCGCCTATAATTATATTTATTTTAGGTATTCTACCTTTATATTTCGCTAATCAAGCTGTTAAATCAACAGTGTTGGCTCAAAATGCGCCAATAGTTTTAAAATATCTTATGAATTTTGCAATGATAGGATTAGCTCTTTCAGCAATTTTAAGCACAATTATATTACCCGCTAAACCTAAAAAAAGTTCTTATTTAATATATGTAATTATAATTTTACAATGGATAGCGTTTCCTATATGTATGATTATTTTTGGTTCAATACCAGCTACAGACGCCCAGACGCATTTAATGCTTGGCAAGTATATGGGTTTTAATGTGACTGCTAAAGGGAGAGAGTAGTTGCTATGGTCATTTGTCTTACCATTGTCATCCCGCAAATCGTAGCAACGATTATGCGGGATCCAGAAATTTAGATCCCGCATCAAGTGCGGGATGACATACCTACTATATTAAATTCATTTTTAGTAATTATTTTCTTTAATTTCAAAATAAGCTTGCGGATGAAGGCAGGCAGGACATTTTTCTGGAGCGATTTCACCTTCATGCAAATATCCGCAGTTTCTGCATTTCCAAATTATTTTTTCTTCTCTTTTAAACACTTTTCCGTTCTCAAGATTAGCATACAGTTTTTTATACCTTTCTTCGTGCGCCATTTCAACTTTCGCTATCATTTTAAATGCCGCGGAAATTTCAGAAAATCCTTCTTCTTCCGCTGTTTCGGCGAATTTTGGATACAATTTTGACCATTCTTCATTTTCTCCTTCCGCAGCGGATTTTAGATTCTCTAAAGTGTCGCTAACTTTTCCAGCTGGAAAAGTAGCTGTTATTTCTAATTCTCCGCCTTCTAAAAATTTGAAGAATCTTTTAGCGTGTTCTTTTTCATTTAAAGCTGTTTCCGCGAAAATCGCGGAAATTTGTTCTAATTCTTCTTTTTTAGCTTTTTTTGAAAAATAATCATATCTCATTCTGGCTTGAGATTCGCCAGCGAATGATTTTAATAAATTTTTTTCAGTTTGTGTTCCTTTTAAATTGTTCATATTATTTTATTAGTTAATTTATATATTTCATTTTAATACTTTCAATTTAAAAAAGCAATAGCATTATTTTTTATCAAACAAATTAGTGCTTAAATATTTTTCGCCCCTGTCTGGAAAAATAACAACAATTGTTCCAGATTTTATTTTTTTAGCAACTTTAATAGTTGCATACATAGCGGCTCCGCTACTCATACCAACAAATATACCTTCTTTTTTTATAATTTGTTTTGTAATTTTATACGCGTCTTCGGTTTTAACCATAATTGTTTGATCAATTTGCGCAGGGTCGTATATTTCTGGAACTATCGCTTCTTCCATATTTTTTAATCCTTGAATGTAATGTCCTTTTACCGGATGCGCGCAAACAATTTTTACTTTTGGGTTGTTTTCTTTAAGAGCTTTTCCTACACCCATAATTGTTCCGGATGTTCCAATTGATGAAACAAAAAAATCAATTTTTCCATTCGTTTGTTTCCAAATTTCCTCTCCAGTTGTTTTATAATGCGCGATTTTGTTATATTCATTTGAAAATTGATCAGGCATAAAATATTTTTTGGGATATTTTTTGACTAAAGTTTTAGCTTTTTTAATTGCTCCATCAGTGCCTTCTTTTCCGTCAGTTAAAATTACTTTTGCGCCGAATGCTTCAATCATTTTTCTTCTTTCAATAGAAACCCCGTTGCTCATAACTATTGCAACATTATATCCTTTCACAACTCCTATCATAGCCAATCCAATCCCTGTATTTCCAGATGTTGGTTCAATGATTGTTTTTCCTTTTGTTAGTTTGCCCTCTGCTTCAGCTTGTTCAATCATTTTTAAAGCGATTCTATCTTTTATGCTTCCAGTAGGATTATTTCCTTCAATTTTAGCATATATAGTAACTTTTTTGTTTGGATTAAGTTTGTTTATTTTAACCAAAGGTGTATTTCCAATGGTTTGTAAAATGTTTTCGTGTAGCATAATATTATTGTGGGAAAATTAAAAAATTATTTTAATTTATTATTTATTTTCCCCAAAACTTCCCCGTATTTTTCTTTCAGCTAAATGCGAAATCTCGCATAATCTTGCCAGCCTAGTTGTATAACGCCTTGATGTAGGTTAGTTATCGTCCATATAGACGTAGTTGTTTTTATGTTGGGTAATTAACGATTTCTATTTCCATCTCTTAGGCATCAAATTTGTACACATCTTAAATGTGTCTTCATCAACAAGGTTGCGATGATTGCGCATGATATAAGGCAAATTTTTGATTCGAGCGTTAGGGTAAATGCCAACTATTTTAGCGTCTTTGTCGGCGATGGTAACGATTTTTTGTTTTTCCATATCAACTCCAGCATCACTCAAGCCATAATCAAATTCTTCTGTTATTATTCTCTGTCCTGAAAGCCAGCCACCAAGACATTCAATAAAATATCCGCCTGCGCCACAATTTGAACCAATACACTTAGGTTCATCATTTATCGCATACACATAAAAAAGAGATTCTTGCACTACATTGTCTGGCGATCCCCACATGACATGAGTTCCTGCTTGTTGTGCTGCCTGCATGCCTAAGGTAATTGTTTCATATTGCTTAACACCAAACGGATATTTTTGCCATACAAATAATCCAATAGCTATAATAACAAAAACGAGAATTACAAAGATAGTCACTTTTTTGTATTTAAGAATAAAATTCATATGTAAGTTAATCAATAACTTCAAGCACGCCAACGCTCATATAATCACCTTTGCGTGCTTTTATTAATGAATTATAAATCTCCATCCAACGTTTTACTTCAACGACAGTCATACAACCAAGCGATCTGCCACCAGTATGCAGATATTTTTCACCTCCATGACCTATCTTAAACCATGTCATGGCTCGTTTGGACTCTTTAAGGTATCTTCTGCCTCCATCATGCGAATAATCAGGAATCTCTATATCATACAATCCTTTTTTCCAAGGAGATTTTGGATAATCGCGAGTTTCATACTTTTTGCCTTTTAGGATAAAGATTTTTTGAGAAATAGAATACTTGGCGCGAATCATTGGCTCATGCTTAACATCTGCAACAAACCAAGAAGAACCATTTTCCTTAAGTTTGATAGATGCTAATCTGTCGCGATAAGGACCCTCTAAAATAGTAAAGTATTCTCTTTTTGTATCTGTGCTCTCTAATTTAACTCTCATATAAGCAGGCAATTCTTTTATAGACTTATTGTTCTCAAGTCTGACATTTATAAATCCTTGTGATTCATCTAAGTCAGGCACATATCTTATCGCGTCCGTGACTTCTGCTTCTAGTATTATTTCAAAAACAGCAGTTTTAGTTCCCCAAAACCTGCCAAATATTGAACGTGTTTCTCTTACTTTAACTTTAAAAACAAACTGTTGCAACTTAGTTGAAGCAGTATTAATTTTTATATTACCTTCAAGATTAGCAACATCATTAAATAACAAATCCTTCTCAATGGCATTAATCAAAATGCCTATTTGGAATGATTTTTGATCAGTTTCAAATCTGCCAACTTCTTTATCTATTTTTGCCGTCTTTCCGACTTTGATTCGTTTATCAACTCGCAAAAATTTGCCAAGCGCTTCAATTTCAATACGAATATCATCACCAATAGAGTTTCCTTTGTATTTTATTTTTGAAAGTTTTAATTGGATGGATTTTAACATATATTTTTACAGTTAATATTTATTTATTGATGTTTATTAACTTCGTATTTCAAGGTGGCGAATAATATTTCACATAATGCGCGCGGAATAGCTGATGTTTTTATTTCAACATTTGAAAATATAATAAAGAAATAAAAATTTGGGATAGGAAAATATGGCAACATTATAAAAGTTTAAAAGGTCATATTTTTTGAACTAGACATTCCTTGTTATGTGATGTATTTCTCAAAAAACTGAACTTTTTTTATTATATTTAAACTTTAGAATTAATTGTATAATACTAATAATTAATGCAATAAAATTACAGATTATAAGAGGTAATGCAATTATAAGTATACCATATATTAACCATAATAAACAATTTAAAAAATACAGAAATAACATTACAAAAGAGATGTCATCAACCTTTTTTGTTTTAATAGACTGAATTACTTGCGGAAGCATTAATGATGTTCCAACTAGCGTTGCTAAAAATCCAATTATTTGTGTTATTATATTCATAATAAAATTTTATTATTACTAATTTATTTTATCCCTTCTACCAACCCAGAGTGTATCTGTTAACTTATTTGGTTTTTTCATTTATTATTTTAGGCATAAGCATAAAATAAAATTAGTATTAAATCATTATGCCTTTATTATATCACAATTTGGGTAAGATTTTAGTGCTACTACTATATTTATTATAACAGACTTGCGGTATTTTATAAATACGTGTATACTAAAATTAGCAAATATTTAAATATCTACAATATATGAATCAAATACTTTTTAATACTATAGCTACGCAGACTAATCAGCAAGATCAATTATCTTATAAAACAAAAAAGGATAATGGTGTGTTTTTTACTAATGAAATAAAGATTGTTGATTCCATACTTGATATTATAGAATTTGATAATGGAATTATAAACAAAAAGATATTAGAGCCAGCAGTTGGCAATGGAATTTTTTTATTAAGAATACTTGAAAGAGCACATCAATATTATCCAGATAAGGAAAAAATCCATTATTTCATTGAGAATGGTTTATACTTCGTTGATATAGATCCAGAAATGACAAAAAGGACTAAAGAAAATATATCAAATTTATACGAAAATTTTTTTGGTGAGAAATATAAAGGAAAATTTAATTCTTTTATATATGATTTTACTGAAAAAGTAAAAAATGACCTTTCTTTGTTTAATGAAATAAGAGATAAAAATTTGGAGCTTATTTTAAAAAATGTCGATTATGTAGTTGGAAATCCTCCTTATGTTTCGTTGTATGGAAGAAGGGATCGAAAAAAAAATGAGATGCAGAGAATGAACTATCTACATCAATATAGGCAGTTTCCAAAAAGCTTGAAAAATGGAAAAATTAATTATGTAATGCTTTTTATCGAGCATAGTCTAGATTATCTTAAAAAAAATGGAAAACTATCTTTTGTTATTGATATATCATTTTTTGAAACAGCTTATAAACATACTCGAAAATATTTATTAGAGAATACTAAAATTGATACAATAGAAAATAACATTTCAAATTTTGATGGTGTTGCCAGCGGACAGCTAATAATTAAAGTCGAAAATGATTTTGATAATAAAAATGTTGTAAAAGTGAAAAATTTTTTTACCGAAAAAATACAAGAGATTAATCAGAATATTTGGTTTAATGAGAATGACGAGTATAGATTTAGACTTAATTTTTCAGATATTACTCAAAATATTTTAGATAAGATGATTAAAAAATCACCTATGACACTCAAAAAGCAATTTCACAAAAAAGAGCTTAGAACATGTACTATGCTACTAGATATGGAAAAGAAATTTGTTGACAAGGAGCAAGATAATAAAAGAGGCTGTAAAAAATATAAATATTATCAAGGCTCTAAAGCGCTTTATAGTAAATATTGTACTCCTTTTACTGATAGATATTTTTATCATGATAAAAAATTACAAGATAAAATTAATAATGATTTAAAAGAAGAACTTATTAAAAAAGGAATAAAAAATAAAAAAAGAATTGGATTAGGTGATTTTTTGGTCTATGATCATCCTAAAATATTTATAAGACAATCTGCCAAGGAACTTATTGCTACTTACGACGAAAGTCCTAGTTCTGCTAACAATAGTTTATACGTGTTTTCTTTAAGAGCGAGAGATATTAAAACAAAGAAATATCTTCAATTCTTATGTGGCTTTTTAAATTCCGCGATTGCTACTTTTTATGCGCAAAAAATGGAAATTATTCGCTACCGAAAGGGTAAGCAACCACAAATAAAAATTTCTGATTTATATTCTTTACCTGTTCCAGATGACATTGGGCTACAAAAAAAAATTAGTAATATTATTAAAAAGATATATGAGAATTATGCGGATAAAAATGAGTTAGAAAAAAAATTGAACAAGTTGATCTTTAATTTTTATAATTTAAATGCAAAAGAGATTATTTTTATTAAAAAAGCTATTTCAGAATTTTTAAAATCTTAGTTTCAGATTCTTTATTCTTTTTTAACAATATTTTCTTTTCGGCTTGTAAATTTTTCAAAGCTTTGTCTGAAATTTTTATTTGTCGTTCGTGCGATTCTTTAATTTTTAGCATTAGTAATTTGATAAAATCTTCCCTTGTACGATATTCTGGTGTAACTGACATGTTTATCTGTAATTGGTTTTTTGGATTTCGTCGAAAGGTATGATTAATGTCTTTTAAAAAATAAGATTTTACATAATTATTATCTATTTTTACAAATTTTAACCCTTTTTTTGTTTCTTCGTAAAAAACATATACATAAAGCAAGTAAAAATTACCTTCTTTTATAAAATTTAATATTTTATTTGGAGTCCCAATGTCAGGATTGCTATCTTTGCCAGAAGTTTTTAATGCCTTAAAATCAATCCAAATTGTTTCTCGAAGATTTTTTAAGCAAAAAACTGTTTTAGCGTCCCACGGATTTTTTGTAGCACCTTGTGGGGATTTTTCAGATTTTGTAAAAAATTTGTTATTTTTTGTATATTGAACAAATTTATCTTCAAGAAAATCACTTATTTCCGCTCCTGCCCTTGATTTGGCTGCAATATTAAGTTCTTGAAAATCGTTTATTATTTTCAAGATTACTTTATCCATTTCATTAATAATAAAATTTTCGAATTTTTTTATATCCATACTTACAAATTAATTAAAAGATTATCTATCAATAGGTCGAGAGCATTGGCTATTTTTTTTATATTACTTAAAGTAATATTTTTTTCCCCTCTTTCGATCATACCAATGTATGTGCGATGAACCCCTGCTTTTGTAGCAAGCTCTTCCTGCGAAAGACCTTTTTTTAATCTTTCTTCTTTAATTTTTTTGCCAAATTTTTCTAGAAGTTCAATATTTTTGCTCATACTATGATTAGCATACAAAAAGCTCACTTGTCAAATTGATAAAAGCGAGCTTTCTTAATACTAAAAAATAAAATTGTTTTCGTAGCGATAGCGGAGAAAACACTCCTTATACCCCTTTTAAAATAAATAAAAAAACTTATTATTCCTTATTCTAAAAAAGCAGATTGAGAAAAAATTAAAATAAAGAAAAAATTTATTTCACATAACGTATCCGTATATCTGAAGTTCCGCAGTCCGAAGGACAAGGAATTTGGGAAAATTGCGAGCTGAGCAATTTTCCAGATATACGGTGTTAGGCGTCCTGGCCCGCAGGCCAAGCGCAGCGTGGTCGGAGCGGAGCGGAGAAGTTTTCAAAAATACTTTATTTTTTCAGGTGTTTAAAATTGACTTGCTCTATATTAAATTTTTCAAGCAGTGAGTTAATCGCTTCTACATTTCTTGCATCAATTTCTCTAACTTCGTTAAAACTAGATTTACTATCGGGATCGTACGTTCCGGGGTGCACTTGAAATACATATGTTTTTCCGTCCTCTAAATTTTGTAACCATTTTTTTAATTCATCAATATCCTTTCCAGTCGCATCATAGATTGGGTCTTCTGTCATGATGGCCTTGGGTCCTGGAATATCATGGTTTTTACAGGGGATACCTCTTTTAAAACAGAATTCCATTATTTTGGGATAACCATTTTGTAGGTATACAGTTTTATGGATATCAACGTGGTCGGGCTCAAATCCGAATGTTGAAATAAAATTATTAAATTGCTCCTTAATTTGGGGTTCAAAATTTTCGTCTGCGAATTCAACGTGTAGACCAACACTAACATCTTGATTCTTATGTATGTTTTTCAACCTTTCAGCTTGGTTTTTTTGTTCGTCATCAATCCACTTAATCATGACAGAAGTAGATGCAAGAAATGTTTTTTCCATTAACTCTAAAATTTTTTCATTGAAGACTTTGCTGTACCCAAAGTCATCAGCATTGATTATAAGGTATTTCATAAAGGAAAAATAAAGTATTTTTGAAAATTACGCCTAATGCGCTGCGGTTATGCGAAGTTTTTGGAGGCAAGCTTGCTTGCAGACAAAAATTGCGTATAACCGCTGTTAGCCGAAGTCGCAAAGCGACGAGGATAACAGCGGGAACCGCAGCGCATTAGCCAAAATCGCTTTGCGATTTTGGCTAACTCTTACTTGTATCAGAAGTTTTCTTGAACGAAGTGAAAGAAAATTTGGGTGGAGCGGTAGCGGAACCTGATACAAGTTGTTATACGCCCCGAAGGGTCGGAGCGTTAGCGGAGAAGTAATAAAAAGCCTTCTCCGCTTTTATAATTTTGGCAATTTATTTTTTATTCCTCATCTTCTGACGTAGATTCTAGATAAGCAATCCGTTTTTCTCTTTCTTCTGCTGTCAGTACATCATGAAATTGAAAAACATTTTGGCGACACATTGCTCTACCTTCCAAACAAAGCCCGCCTGGTAAATCGTAGAACGCATATTCATCATAGCTAGTACTAGGACTAGGGCAGTCTCCATAATAACCATGATCGCCAGTTCCGTTTTCAGCGATATAAGCGTCTGCAAGTTTTACAAACGCACTTTTTTCTTCCTCTGTCATTTCCCCCTGTTTAAATTGCTCTGCTGAGTTTTGAAGTTTTTCATTTCCAATTTCAGCAGACATTTCCATTTTAGATTCCTTCATATTTTTATAGTTATGTTAATAATTATTTAAATTAGTTATACTTAATCGACCTAAAAAATAAATTGCCAAAATTATTAATTAAATTAAAGAGGCTTTTTATTATTGCGTATAACTCGTTTTTATACGAACTTTTTGCGGATAATATACAGAAAGTTGTATATTATATGAATTTATGTTATATTTTATATAACTATTAAAATAAGTATTTTAATAAGTATTTTAATAAGTATTTCCTTTATTTA
>JBHPIX010000070.1:0-2959 GCA_042568285.1 Patescibacteria group bacterium
CTGAAAATTGCGTTGCGTTAGGTGTTGGGGTTTGCGATATTTTCGGAACAGATTATGGAGTAATAACAGATTCTGAAGGCGCTTTATATGGTGAAGCATGGTCTGAAAATGTTGGCTGGATATGTTTTGGCAGTACATGTGATGATTGGGGATATAGCAATGCTCCTGATGCTACAGTTCCTTCTGTTTCTTATGATGGAATTAAAATTTCAGGTTGGGCTTATGCTCCTTCGTTGAATAGTGAAGGATGGATAAGATTGCAGGGGGATGCAGTTTCTGCGGTAGGTAAATCAGGAAATGCTTGCTTTGATTGTTTAGTAGATGATAATACATGTGAGTTTTGTTTTACAGCAGGTGATTTGTCAGGTGATGTTTGTTATGATTGTAGCTCTTGCGATTTAGTTGCAGAGCCTCACACATGTGTTGGCTGTAATACTTGTAATCAATATGGTTTAGCGGTAGATTCTACAGATAACCAAATTTATGGATGGATATGGGGAGGATATGATAATAATAGAGGGATTGGATGGATTAAGAGTGAAAGTGATTTTGGGACTATTTATGCTCCTCTTTCTTGGTTGCAAATTAAATACGGAGATGTTTATACTGGTGGAGATATTAATGCCGTAGAAGCTCCTTATGGTCGTTATAATTCCACATATTGCATTAATGCTTATGGCTCTATAGGAAATTTTAGCAGTGAGAATTCTTGTGAATTAGAAAATTTAGATGACTTAGCTTTCCCAAACGTCGCTAATTTATATACAAATATATTAGGGAAAATAGATAGGGGAAATATAGGCGGTTCAGGGATTTTGGGTGGTAAATATGGTGAAGTAGTAACAGTTAATAAGGCTAATGCGATTAAGCAAGATTTAGAGAATGAATTAACAAATAGTTGCGCAGAGGGAAAAATATATTATTTTACAGGTAATTTAACTATAGATCAAGCAATGACTTTTAATAATGGACAAGCTCTTACTGATAGTGGGCGCGGTTTAATTGTTGTTGACGGAGATTTGAATATTGACAGCGACATTTTTTATGAGAATGCTTCTGTCTCAAGAATAAAACAGTTAGCTTCTATTGGTTGGCTTGTTCAAGGGGATTTAGTTATTGCTAGCTCAGTTTCTAGTATTGTAGGATCTTATTATATAGAAGGCGCAGGAGGAGTTTCTACTGGGAGTTCAGATATTTCTTTAAAAGTTTATGGATTGATGATAGCCAAAGATTATAATTTTCAAAGAACATATCAAAATATTGCGGAGGGCTCTGAACAAATTATTTATGATGGCAGAGCATTGGTTAATACTCCGCCAGGAATGGAAGATTTAACAAAAGCTTTGCCTTTGTGGCGCGAGGCGACGCCTTAATCAACAAAGCCTGCCTCGACTTGACATCGAGTCAAGGCGGGCAAAAAAGCAAACTCTTATTAATACATTGTTTTATTAAAAAATGTCTATATTTAATATATTAAAAATTAAATCTCAGAAAAGTTGTTTGGGCGTAGATTTAGGTTCATCAAGTATAAAAATTGTTGAGTTATGCCAAGATCTCAAAGGAATTGAGTTAAGAACTTATGGACTTGCTAAGTTTAAAATGGATGATATAAAGAAAGACCCAGTAGCCCAGCAAGAAAAGTTCGCGGCTGTTTTAGCAAAATTATGCGTAGATAGTAAAATAATTACTCGTAATGCGATTGCTTCTTTACCTCCTTTTTTTGTTTTTTCTTCAATAACCAGTTTACCTGAAATGTCTAAAGAAGATATGGAGTCGGCAGTGCAATGGGAAGCAAAAAAAGTTATTCCATTGCCAATAGAACAGATAGAGCTAAAATGGAGGATTATTAATATAAAAAATAATGAACAGAAATCAAAACAAAAAAGCGGTGAACAAGAAAACAACAAAAAGAAGGAAAACAAAAAAGTACAGGTGCTTTTAACAGGCGCCGCAAAAAAATTAATACAGCGATATATTTATGTTTTTAGGAGAGCTGGCTTGAATTTATGCAGTTTAGAAACAGAATCTTTTGCTTTAAGTAGGTCATTATCAAACGAAAATGATAAATCTGTCGTTATGATTGTTGATATAGGCGCTTTAAATACTAATATTGCTATTATTAAATTAGGGATTCCTTTTTTAAATAAAAGTATAGATATAGGTTCAATTACAATAAGTAAAATTATTGCCAATAGTTTAAATATAAGTATAGAAAGAGCAGAACAGTTTCAATATGATATTGGCGTTAATTTAGGGCGAGAGCGCAATAATATAAGTATCCCAAAAATTGTGGAAGATGCATTGTCGTCAATAATTAATGAAATAAAATATAGTTTTAATTTATATGAAGAATATAAGGGTTCAATTTTAGAACCAGATGATAAAATTGAGAAAGTTATATTATGCGGTGGAGGAGCAACAATCCCGAATTTAAGCGAATATTTATCTGAATTATTAAATATAAAAGTTTATATCAGAGATCCTTGGACTAAATTACAATATCCAAATGAATTGAAGATGATTTTACAGGAGATAGGTCCTAATTTTGCTGTGGCTATAGGATTAGCAATGAGACATTTCGTTTAAGAGAAAAAAATTGTCCAATTATTAGTTTATTATTACACAATCTTAGTTGAAATTTTAAATAAATTTTAAACAAGTTCAATATATGTCAGCGGAAATAGATTTATTGCCTAAGTCTAATAAAAAAAAACAAATAGAAACGAATAAAAAAGTTGTTTTAGAAAAAGGAGGAGAAGACAATCAAAATTTTGTTGCACCCAAAAAAAATGACGATAATGAAGTATTTAAAAAAACAAGTAAAATTAGTTTTAAAGGAATTATTAGTAGATTTAAAAAGAAACGATCGTCAGATGAAATTGATAATAAAAGTAAGAAAATAGAACTTGATAATTCTGTTAAAGGAGATGTTAATTTTATTACAAGTGATTTGATTATT
>JBHPIX010000071.1:0-2930 GCA_042568285.1 Patescibacteria group bacterium
CCTCCATATTTGATTGTTAATGTGCAAAACACACCTATCTAATTTTGTCATTCCGCGCTTGACGCGGAATCCAGAATTAAAAGCTTCAAGATTGTAACTTGCTGGATCCCGCATCAAGTGCGGGATGACATTTTTTAGAATATTCCCTAAATTAATCTAACTCTTTTTCCCTCCACTTACCCCCTCAACGATTTCCATTTCAACATTCTTAGGCACTTCGGCGTATTCTAAAAATTCCATTGAATAACTCGCCCTGCCCTGACTCATTGACCTTAATTCAGTAGCATATCCAAACATAGAAGCAAGAGGAACATTCGCATCAATAACTTTAACGTTTCCTCTATCTCTCATTTCCTGAACTTGTCCTCTTTTAGAATTCAAATCGCCAATAATATCTCCCATAAATTCCTCTGGAGTAATAACTTCCACTTTCATAATAGGTTCAAGTAAAAATAAATTTGCTTTTTTAGCAGCTGCCTTAAAAGCCATTGAACCAGCTATTTTAAACGCAGCTTCAGATGAATCAACATCATGATATGAACCGTCATAAACAGTTGCTTTAACATCAAGTATAGGGTATCCAGCTAAAACACCTTTATCTATTGTTTCTTTAATTCCTTTCTGTATTGGTGTGATATATTCTTGTGGGATAGCTCCGCCTTTAACAGCATTTACAAATTCAAATCCTGTACCTCTTTCAGCTGGTTCAACTTTAAGCCAGCAATGACCATATTGACCTCTTCCGCCTGATTGTTTAATATATTTTCCTTCTGCTTCAGCGCTAGATTTAATTGTTTCTTTATAAGCTACCTGAGGTTTTCCAATATTAGCCTCTACTTTAAACTCTCTTTTCATTCTATCAATTAATATTTCTAAATGCAGTTCACCCATACCAGCTATAAGTGTTTGTAAAGTTTCATCGTCAGTGCTCACTCTAAAAGTTGGATCTTCTTCAGCTAATTTACCTAAGGCAAATCCCATCTTTTCTTGATCTTGTTTAGTCTTCGGCTCAATCGCAACTGAAATAACTGGTTCTGGGAATGTTATTGATTCTAATACAACTGGATGGTCAGGATCGCACAATGTATTTCCAGTAGTAGTGCTTTTTAAACCAACAGCCGCAATAATATCTCCTGCTTCAACTTCTGTTACTTCTTCCCTATCATTTGCGTGCATTCTAACTAAACGACTAATTCTTTCTTTTTGACCGCTTGAAGTATTTAAAACATAAGAACCAGAAGTTAATTTACCTGAATACACTCTGATAAATGCTAATTTTCCTACAAAAGGATCTGTGGCAATCTTAAATGCCAAAGCAGTCAATGGTTCTTCATTTGAAGCATGTCTTTCTATTTCCGCTTCCTTATCCTTAGGATGAAACCCTTTTATAGGAGGAATATCTAAAGGAGACGGTAAATAATCACAAACTGCGTCTAACAATACTTGCACTCCTTTATTTTTTAAAGCTGTTCCGCATAAAATAGGAACTATTTCATTATTAATAACAGCTTTTCTTAATGTTTTATTCAAATCTTCTAAAGATACTGGCTCTCCTGCCAAATATTTATTCATTAAAGTTTCGTCATGCTCAACAATCGCTTCAACAAGCTGTTCGCGATATTCTTTCGCTTTTTCTTTCATGTCATCTGGAATTTCTGTTTCTTCCATTTCTTTGCCTAAATCATCTTTATATATAACTGCTTTTTGCTCTAACAGTTTGATGATGCCTTTAAAATTCGCTTCCGTTCCTATGGGCAACTGCAATGGATACGCTCTTTTAGTTAATCTTTCATGTATTGAGTCAACATCTTTATAAAAATCAGCGCCTGTCCTGTCTAATTTATTTATAAAACACATTCTTGGCACTTTATATTTTTCAGCTTGATGCCATACTGTTTCTGATTGAGGTTCAACACCTGCTACGCCATCAAACACAATAACTCCGCCATCTAAAACTCGCAGGGAACGTTCCACTTCAGCTGTAAAATCCACATGCCCTGGTGTGTCAATAATATTAATTACGCAATCTTTCCAAAAACATGTAGTAGCCGCAGAAGTAATTGTAATACCTCTTTCTCTTTCCTGTTCCATCCAATCCATTTCAGCTTGTCCTTCATGCACTTCTCCAATTTTATGTTTTTTTCCCGTGTAAAACAAAATACGCTCGGTAACTGTTGTCTTACCAGCGTCAATGTGGGCAATTATCCCAATATTTCTTAACTTGTTTAAATCTAATGCCATAGAAACTATAATCCGAATCTACGAATGGTATCCAAATACTCCGAAAACGAATTATCCGAATTATTCACTGATTCGCCTTTATCGTATAAATAACAAAGTCAAATTTATGTGTTCGCCCCCCTCCTCTCCGAGGAGGGGGTTAGGGGGTGGTGCGGTAATCATAACCGCATATTTTAATTTTCTATGAATTTGAAAGACTATCTGCCATTGTCTTCATAACGTCTGTTGTCGAATTGAACGGAGAAACTATCTCTATAAAATAGGTATTGCAATCTATCAAAATTATATCTGAAATAATATTGCCGAGAACATCGTATTCTATGATCATTTCATAACCATTTTGCGAAATTTTTCTTTCTACTTTATCAGGTTCTTTATCTGGCATCAATTTATTTATGCTTTCATAATACTGTTCCAAACTTTCTTTATTTTCATTATTTCTTTTATGAATCTCTATATCTCCTACAAATTCCCAGCCCTTTTTGCTATTAGGTGCATAAAAACCAATCATAGGATGCTTAAAATCTTCTGAATAATCTTCCCAATACCAATCTGTTGGATACTTCACCTCAAACCCATACTCCTCATTCCGATACGTCTGCCAGTCTGCTGTGGAAATTTCTCCTTCCCCTATCAGCGTCTCATCCGCGTCACCATCCGCGTCAAATCCGCGTGTTTCAGCAGAAACA
>JBHPIX010000072.1:0-2881 GCA_042568285.1 Patescibacteria group bacterium
AGAATTTTAAATGAGTTTGGGGATAAATAAATATGAAAATAGGATTGCATATCTCAATAGCCGGCGGTATTGAGAATGCTCCAAAAAGAGCTAAGGATTTAGGTTGCGAATGTTTTCAAATGTTTTCTCGCAGTCCTCGCGGAGGAGGTTATAATGTGGCATTAAAGGAAGAAGCTATAAAGAAGTTTAAAAATGAATGTAAGAAATATAGTTTAATAGATTATTATATTCATTCTCCATATTATATAAATTTTGCTTCCGCTAATAATAAAATATTTTTTGCTTCTGTTACAGCTATAAAAAAAGAATTGGAAACAGCCAATTTAATCGGAGCGAAAGCTGTTGTGACACATCTTGGAAGCGCTAAAGATTTGGGAGAAAAAATGGCGATAAAAAAAACCGCAGAAGGTATATCTATGGTTTTGGAAAAGTATAACGGCAACGCAAAATTATTGTTAGAAATCTCAGCTGGATCAGGCAATATTATAGGAGATTCTTTTGATGATATTGCTCAGATTATTAAAAAGAATAAAAATAGTAAATATCTTGGAGTTTGTTTTGATACAGCGCATGCTTTCGCGTCTGGATATGACTTAACTACAGCCCAGCGAATAAAAAATGTGTTCACTGAGTTTAATAAAAAAATAGGATTAAAGAAATTACAATTAATTCATTTAAATGATTCTAAGAGTGAGTTGAATTCTCATATTGATCGGCATGAAAATATTGGAGAAGGGAAGATTGGAATGGTTGGATTGCAGTCAATAGTGGATTTTGCAAAAAGAAGAGATTTAAATATTATTGTAGAATTAGCTGATGGGAAATTGAATTTGGAGCGATTGAGTGAGATCAGGGGTGGATTTTATCCGCCTCGGCTTGACCTCATCGAGACGGGGATTTAAGATTTTAGATTGATGAATAATAAAATGTAAAACCTTACAACAACGATACTTGTTTATTATTTTTTAATTTTGTATCCTTAAATATTTTAATTTTCCCATAAACTCCGTCATAACCAGGATCAATGTTTAACTTTCTTTCGCGGACGTTTTTAATTCCTTGGATAATATCTTTATCCATTTTTTTATTAGAAAAAATTTCGTATGGTATATCCATTAAAATTTCAAGTTCTGTCCCGAAAATTTTTATTATATTTTTATATTCAGTTTGCACTGTTTTACTGTTTATGCCTTTAACTCCTTTTACTTCAGCTATTATTTTTGCAAGTCCGACTAGGCTAATGAATGGGATGTTGTTTGATGAAGAATCCCCCTCGTCTCGCCTTCGGCAAGCCGAAGCGGACTGTCCCCCCTCACAGAGGGGGGAACTAACTGCCACAGTTTCTCTGTTCTTCTTTTCACAGGGGGTAGAACGATTGGCGGTCGCTAAACTATTAACACGATAAGAGACCCCAACTGTTAAAGGTTTTTTGCATACCGGGCAGATGCCTTTATTTTTTTTTGTTTGTTCAGGCGCGCATCTTATATCACATTCTCTATGCCCGTCAAAATGGTATTTGCCTTCTTCTGGAAAAAATTCAATTGTTTTTAGAAATTTAGTTTTGTCTTTATTTTTTAGTGTATTATAAATTTCGTTATAACTCAAACTGGAGAATTCAAAAATATTTGCTTCTCTCGCGAGATTAGCTGGCGAATGCGCGTCGGAATTAGAAATTAGTGTGATATCATCTAACGCGCTTAATTGCCAATTCATAGGGGGATCAGATGAAAGTCCAGTTTCTATTGCGTAAATATGTTTTGTCATATTGCCAAAACATTCCTCTAAAGAATCAAACCCTGATTTAGATCCAAACACTGCGAACCATGGTGTCCAAGCATGGGCTGGGATTACCATACATTTTTCTGATTTATCTAAAACAATTTTTGCGAGTTCTTTCGCGTCTAATCCAAGTATCGGACGGCCGTCTGATTTGATGTTTCCTATTTTATCAAGATGATTATTTATTTTTTTTACCACTTCAATTGACGGAGCGAAAATTAAAATATGAAGCCGTCTGCATTTATCATTTTTTTTATATATTAGCGAGATCTCAGTGGACAATAGAAAACGCGCTGGTCGTTTTGCGTCATACCAATTTTGATTTGTAGGGGCACAAAATTTTGTGCCCTTACATTTTTCTCGTAATTTATATAACCCATCTTCCGCCGGCTCTAACTGTTCAGAAATATCTTTAAACCATGATGGATGAGTAAAATCTCCAGTAGCCACAATATCTATACCTTTTATTTTGCACCATTTTTCTATGTTTGGCAGATCAAGATCTTTTGAAGTTGCGCGAGAATATTTTGAATGTATATGTAGGTCTGCTATGTAACGCATAGTTTTATATTGAAAAGGGATTTCTCCCTACAGTCGAAATGACATTAATGTCATTTATGTTTGTAATATTAGTGTATCAATCGGAGAGATTAAAGTCAATGCGAGCGATTATATTTATTTGCAAAGATTTTTTTAAAGTGATATAATATATAAAGAAATGAATAAGAAATTTTAAATTTTAAATTTTAAAAAAATAACCAATATAAAATATTAAATATCAAAAAGGAAAAGTAATCTGTTATCCTGCCTGACCTCTCCGATTTGGCGTTTGCCAGTAAACTCGGTGGGCTCAGGATGAAGCAATCATTATTTGATCTTTTGAGTTGATTTGAAATTTATATTTTAAAATTACTTTCTATTATGTTAATAACATCAAGCAAAGATATATTATTTCTTGTCATAGCTTTCTGTGTTCTGTTGTTTACGATTTTTGTCGTTTGGTTTTTGTATTATGTAATAGCAATTATTCGCGATGCGAGAAAAGTCGTGAAAAGCATGGAAGAGATTATATCAAAAGTTGAATCAGCTGTTGATTTTGTTA
>JBHPIX010000073.1:0-2762 GCA_042568285.1 Patescibacteria group bacterium
ACGGTAGGGATGACATCTTAATATGAAAAAAATAATTATTGCGTCAGGTCCAGTTATTGTGGAGAATAATAAAGTTTTATTAAACAAACATGGGGATACACCATTTTGGAAATTTTGCGGAGGCAGGGTAGAGGATTATAATGCAAGTTTAATTGATTGCGCTAAAAGAGAAGTTAAAGAGGAAATGGGCATAGAAATTAAGATAATAAATGAAACTCCGTTTATTATACATACTTTAAAACAGACTGACGAAGGGGATATTGATGTAATATTAGTTCATTATTTAGCTGAAAAGATTGGAGAAATTCAGAAAGGCGAGGACATTAGAGAATGGGAATGGCTTGATATTGCTGATTTGCCTGATGATTTAGCTCCTAATATATTGCCAGCGCTTAAGCATTTTGGTTTTTTGGAAAAATAAATTATCTCTCAAATTAATTAGAGAGAGAACTCTAAAAACACAATTAATCGCATTGCTAAGCTGTTTAAATTATAAATAATAACAAAAAAGATTAAATTTTATTTAAGTCAAGAAATTCATCCATCTTTATTTTTTCAACAAACTCTGGCATATGACTAACTAAAATTATAGCGCCCTGATATTCATTTATCGCTTTAGCAATTATTGGTATATGTCTAAAATTTATATGATTAGTAGGCTCATCAAGAATTAAAAGCCCAGGTTGCATTAATACTAATCTAGCAAAAGACAATAAACCTTTCTGCCCTTCGGATAAATGCTTAACTTTGTGTACCATTAAATTTCCAGTAATAAGAAAACCAGCCGCGATTGATCGCATTTCTTGAATATCAATTCCATCAGCCCTTACTTTATCAAGAGAATCAAATACAGTATCATCAAAATTAAGAGTAGCAAAATCTTGACTATAATATCCAACTCTAACATCATCTGATATTTTTATATTTTCACTTTTTCCAGAGACAATTGCTCGAAGTAAAGTGCTTTTACCAATTCCATTTGGACCAGATACTAACATACGAGTTCGTTTTTTAAAAATTTTATTTATCTCTTTTATAATTGGTTTATGATCCTTAATAATTTTTATTGATTTGATATTAGCAATATCACCTACAGTAATATCCTGCGCAGGTATTTGAAATTCTCTAATACTCCTATCATCTCTCCTAACATCAACTTTATTTTCTTCAAGTTCTTCTGTTTCATTCCGCATTTTCTTAGCTAATTTTCTCATTTTACCACCTTTATGCGAGAAAAAATTAGCTTTATCTTTCCGATCTTTAATCTGTTTTTGCAGTTGAGCATTTTTCTTTCTCTCTCTTTCAACTCTATTGCTTATTTCTTCCACAACTGAATAATAATCGCCCATATACATTTCCAATTTTTTAGTAAAAATATCTAAATAGATAACACCTTCAGTAAAACAATTTAAAAAATCAGCGTCATGAGAAATAACAATAACTGTTTTATTATACATTATTAAAAATTCAATTAAATGATCAATCCCATCCTGATCAAGATTATTTGTCGGCTCGTCAAGAAGTAAAATGTCAGGATTTTGAATTAAGGCGAAAGCTAATAATAATCGCGCTTGCTGTCCACCTGAAAGATCGCCAACAATCCATTCAATTGGCGCGACAAGATTAACCGCTTGCATAACTTTACTTATTTGGCTTCTAATATTACCAGGAATTGGATTAAATGCTTTAGAAAAATATTCTTCAATTGTCAATGGTAAATCTTCCCTTGAAACTACCTGTAAAGCTGTGCCAATAGTAGCTTCATTAGTAATAGAAATATTACCTATTTTTGGTTTAAGATCACCTTTAATCAATGAAAAAAGTGTGCTTTTACCAGCGCCATTCTGTCCCATAAGAGTAAATTTCGCGCCTTTACGCAAACTAAAACTAGCCTCTTCTAAAACAGGTTTTTTTTCCAAATATTCAAAAGTTACTTCATCAAATCTTAAAACTACTTCTTCTGCCATAGTAAATTAAAAAGCAACTAAATTAGTTGCCTATTATATTAAGTGAACATTATTATATCTGTGATTCTCTTGTATAATACTATAAAATTGTGTGAAAGTCAAGGAATATACGCACTTAATTTAAAATATAAACAAGAGGAGAACATTTTAATTATTCTCCCCTTGTTTTTGGGCGGGGACGACCGGACTTGAACCGGCGACCTTCTGCGTGACAGGCAGACGCTCTAACCAAAGCTGAGCTACGCCCCCAAATGTTATTTTTTTTCTAATTTCTTTTTTAGAAATCTCCTTCCTGCGGATGTTTTGAAATATAATTCTCGTTTTCTCGCTTCCTCAAAAGTTTCATATTCTTCCGTGTACACTATTTTAAGTTCTTCCATTTTTTTGGTGGTTTTTGTTTTACCTTTCTTATGTTCTGGAAATCTTCGTTTTATATTATTAGTCATTCCTTTATAAAATTTTTCAAATTTATCTTGTAAAACATAAACTGTGTACATAAGCGTAATAGAATAAGCATGACAGGCAGACGCTCCCCGCCCGTACCGAACGGTACGTTCGGGCGGGTAACCAAAGCTGAGCCTTGCCCGAACAAATGAAATTTGGGCGGGTACGCCCCCAAATGTATATTTACTATATCAGAATTAGATAAAAAGTCAAGATTTTTGTTTGACAGCGTGTAATATAGATGATATTATTTTTCCATTGCTTTAAGTTGCCTTAACGTACATTATAAAGATAAACCATTCAAAAAAAGGAGGATTAAGGATGCAAGGAGTGAATACAGAAAAAACACTG
>JBHPIX010000074.1:0-2714 GCA_042568285.1 Patescibacteria group bacterium
AGGCATAAAGAATCCCCCTAATAAGAGGATTTTTTTATTTGTATTATGCTAAAAATGGTGATATGATAAAAATAATTCATTGTTTGGATCCCGTGTCAAGCACGGGATGACAATTTATATAAATTAATATGAAATTTACCCACTTACATACGCATAGCCATTATAGTTTATTAGATGGTTTGGCTAAAATAGATGAATTAATCGCAAAGGCAAAAAAATGTAATATGACTGCTTTAGCATTGACTGATCATGGTGTTATGTATGGTATAGTAGAATTTTATCAGAAATGTAAAAAAGCTGGAATAAAGCCCATTTTGGGAGTAGAAGTTTATATTGCTTCTAATGGCAGGCATAATAAGAGAGCAAAAGTTGATGAAGAGAAATATCATTTAGTTCTTTTAGCTAAGAACGATTTAGGTTATAAAAATTTAATTAAATTAACAAGTATCGCTCATTTAGAAGGATTTTATTATAAACCGCGTGTTGATTGGGAATTACTTGAGCAATATCATGACGGCTTAATAGCAATGTCCGCTTGTTTAGGTGGAGAAATCCCTACATTAATTAAAAATGGTAATTTAGATAAAGCAAGAGGTAGAATACAAAAATATTGCGAATTATTTGGCGAAGGTAATTTTTATTTAGAGTTGCAACAGCACAAAGATTTTTTAATACAAAAAGAAGTTAATCAGGCTTTAATAAATTTTAGTAAGGAATTAGGAGTTCCTATAGTCGCAAGTAATGATATACATTATGTTGATTATGAAGATAGAGAAGCTCATGATATACTTTTATGTTTGCAGACAAAAAAGAAAATTACTGATACTAATAGAATGAGTATGATGGATTTTGATGTTTCTTTTAGATCTCAAGAACAGATGATAGAAGATTTTTCGCATGCGCCTGAAGCAATAGAGAATACACAAAAGATAGCAGATCAGTGTAATGTTGAACTAGAATTGGGAATTACACAATTACCGCATTATGAATTACCAGAAGGAGTTACAGTAGAATCTCACTTGAACAAATTATGTGTTCAAGGATTATTATCAAGATATAAAATTTCAGAAGGAGATGTCGGTTCAGGTAAGACAGTAGTTGTTCTTATGGCTATGTATAATGTATTTTTAAATGGATATCAGTCTGTTATGATGGCGCCGACTGAAATTTTAGCAAAGCAGCATTTTAATGGATTTTGTAAAATGTTAGAAAGATTTAATGTAAAGATTGCGTTGATTACTAGAACTGAACGTGTGGTTAATTTCAAGACCCCCCCCGCCAATATGGCGGGCAGGCTTAATCCCCCCTCCGATTTGGCGGGCATACCCTTGGTAAGGGGGGAGGTTAGCGCTTTTTCTGGTTTACCAGATGTTTCTAATCCTGATGGGGAAAGTTTGGCGGAGATTCACAAAATTACAAAAGCTAAGTTACTAGAAATTATAGAAAGCGGGGAAGTTAATATCGTTATTGGCACGCATGCTTTACTTCAAGAAAATGTAAAGTTTAAAAATTTGGCGTTAGCTATTATAGACGAACAACATAGATTCGGAGTGCAACAGAGAAAAATGTTGAGAGATAAATCTGGAGATAAAATGACAATGCCTCATTTTTTATCTATGACAGCTACACCTATCCCAAGATCATTAGCTCTTACAGTATATGGTGATTTGGATTTATCTATTTTAGATGAAATGCCTGTTGGAAGAAAGAAAATAATGACTAAAGTTGTTGCGTCTGAAAATAGGGTAAAAGCTTATGATTTTATTAGGAACCAAATAAAAGACGGCAAGCAAACTTTTGTGATATGTCCATTGATAGCGCCATCTGATAAAATGGGGTTCAAATCAGTTACAGAAGAATATAAAAAATTAAATGAGCAGATTTTTAAAGATTTAAACATAGGCATTTTGCATGGAAGGATGAAATCTAAAGAAAAAGATGAGGTTATGCGTAATTTTTTAAATAATGAAATACAAATTTTAGTTTCTACTTCAGTCGTTGAGGTTGGCGTTGATGTCCCTAATGCATCGGTTATGATGATAGAAGGAGCTGATCATTTTGGCTTAGCTCAGTTGCATCAATTCCGTGGCAGAGTAGGCAGAAGTGATTGTCAGTCATATTGTTTTTTATTTAGCGAGTCTAATTCGCAAAGTTCTTATGAAAGATTAAGAGCTTTAGAGAGAAGTAATAATGGATTTGAATTAGCTGAAAAGGATCTTCAGTTTAGGGGACCTGGGCAGGTTTATGGGATTCAACAATCAGGGATTCCTGATCTTAAAATTGCAAATTTAGGCGATTATGATATAATAAAGTTAGCTAAACAGGAAGCGGAACAGCTTATACAAAAAGATCCAAGTTTAAGTGAATGGTCAATTTTGAAAGATAAAATTGGAGAGGTAGTGAATAAAGTGCATTTAGAGTAGAGAACAATCATTATTGTTCTCTACTAATTAACTTACTAACAATATGCCAGAACAACAATTTAAAAAAGATACAGATTATAATTTAACTCCAGAGCAGGCGCCTGTTTTAGATATAGAAAAAGAAGGTGGCAATAAAAATATAGAAGAGATAAACGAAGATAAACAAGAAGTAGCGCCAGTTATAGGCGAAGTTGCAATAGAAGAACCTAATTCTGAAAAAGAGGATAAACAGCAGGAGAAAGGAGTTGAAATTAGTGGAAGAGTAGAAGAAATGCTAAAAGAAGTTAATGG
>JBHPIX010000075.1:0-2663 GCA_042568285.1 Patescibacteria group bacterium
TAAAAACAGAAAATTTTAACCATATACTCAACATAGAATATATTCCTCCTGAATAGTTACAATATTTTTAAATGCCTCTAAAATAAAATGCAAAAACGATCAACAATAAAATTAAACTTATTTCCTCCCTCAATTTTTTTATCGCCCGAGAAAAAGTCATTTTGCAGCTCCCCACGCTCGTATCTGTTATTTCTGAAATCTCTTGATAAGAAAGTCCATCCCACAATCTCATTATTATAATCTCCCTTTGCAATGGCTTAAACTTTTCTAAATATTCTTTTACTTTGTCTAAATTTTCTTTTATTTCTATATCGCTTGCAATATCATCATCAGAAGACAGTCCCCAAACATCTTCTATGTCAATGTCATTCTTTTTTGAACGGTAATGGTCAATGACTGTGTTTCTTGCGATTCTATACAGCCAAGAAGAAAATGAACCTTTATCGCTGTCAAATTTTTTTATATTTTGAAGAGCTTTGAAAAATGTATTGCTTGCAATGTCTTCAGCTGTTTCCTTGTGTAAAGTTTTATAATATATAAAGTTATAAATTTTTTTTATATACCTATCATAAATACTGCTGAACTTTGTTAAGTCCCCTTTTTGGCACTGTTCAATGATTTTTGTTTCAGATATTTCCATGTTAATCCTAAGAGACTGTCTGCAAAATCCGTTTTCTACTGCAATTTCCTAATTTCGGCTGCAAATAATTCAAAACTCGTCGGCGTATTATACTAATACGCCTTCCTCATTTTTCATTATTTTCACTCAAAATTAGAAAATTTCGCAACGAAAGAGACTTTGCAGACAATCTCTTTATTTTATAATCCAGCATTGTTTTACTGGATTTTTTTCTATTTTTTTTAAAAAATAAATTTTTGATTTTCATATAGTGGTACGTTATTTTGCTCTCCACTATATATAACGGATAAAAATCAAAAAAGTAACACTCCATTAAGTCAAAAGTTCATAAAGTCCTTAAAGTTTGTAAAGTTGGAAGTCAACAGACGTTATTTGAGGGTGCCATAGTCCCCCGCCAAATCGGCGGGGGCTGTGGCACTCAAAATGTTGCATTCAGAGTATCACAGTCCCGCCTATAGCGGGAACTATGATACCCTCATATCATTATACCAAAATTATCAATTTTTTAAAATCATTGACAAAATCAGTCTTCTCTGATAAGATACTAAAATATAATTCGCATTATTCGGATTATTTTGTTCATTAAATCATAAACCATTTAAAATGAAAGGATTAACAAAATGGAAAATGTAAAAGCTATTGTGGCAGGAGCCGCTGGAAGGATGGGGAAAAAAACCATTAAGGCAATAGTAGAAACTGACGGGATTGAATTAGTAGGAGCTCTTGAAAGCTCAAACCACGAATTAATGGGAAAAGATGCTGGTATAGTTGCAGGAGTTGAGGAATTAGGAATAAGAATAGATACTCTTGACACACCAAATCCAGAAGCTTTGAAAACTTTGCAAGCTACGGATGTAATAATTAACTTCACTACTCCTGAAGCCGTTGAAGCCATTACATCTATATGTATTGCTCAGAAAAAACCAATGGTTATCGGCACTACTGCTATCCCAGTAGATGCTCTATGTAGAGAAATATATGACTTGTCAAAAATCGTCCCTGTTGTTCTCGCTCCAAATTTCAGCATTGGAGCAAACACTATATTTGTAATTCTGCCAAAAATTTTGCAACTAATAGGAGCGACTTTCACTGATTTTACTATCAGCGAAATACATCATACTGGGAAAAAAGACGCTCCATCTGGAACAGCAAAAAAAATGGCTCAAATTATAGCCAAAGAAAAAGAATGGAATATTGATCACGACATTTACTATTCTTTGGAGGGGAAAAAAGTATCTGACAAAGTCTATGTCGTGGCTATTAGAAGTGGCAACACAAAAGGAGAACATCGCGTATTAATAGCAAGCAAGACAGAAGAAATTGAAATAATCCATCGTGTTGCTGATCGGCAAACTTTCGCGGAGGGCGCTGTAAGAGCGGCTATATTTGCCACTCATGCCGTAAAAGGATTTTATGATATGACTGATGTATTGGAGTTTAATCCTAGGCATTCAATGGGATGTGTACATCACTAAGGTAAATAATCGCACAAAAACACAAAGAGCATTTAGAATCTTAAATCTAAATGCTCTTTTTTCTTTACGCTAAAAAACTACTGGAAATAAAAAAAATTAGTGATTTTTTGGATGATAGAAAAAACCGACAAGAAACATTGAGGCAATAACGATTGTTGCAATGATGTAAATAATAGTATTAGCCATAATGATATTATTTATTATTAACGACAATAATATAGCCGATGATAGCTATAATGCCGATTATAATGTAAGCGATAACTAAATAATTCATAAATTTGAATCAGAAATAAATGATCTTTTAGAACGTAAAAATAATAATCCTAAAACCAATAAACCTAGAGAAATCCCCGCGCCAAACATAAAAGTAAACAAATTAATTCTTGACGATCCGTCAGGTATCAAAAATCCAATAACCGCAGAGGCAAACACAATCTTAGATAAATCAGTAAAGTATGAGGAAAGTGATTTTATTTGCGTTTCATTTAGCTTCATATTTAAAATAATAGCAAAAATAATCAAAACTTGCAATAGATACTCATAAATAG
>JBHPIX010000076.1:0-2621 GCA_042568285.1 Patescibacteria group bacterium
GCTCCGCCGACAATTCCCCCGAAATTAAAGATTTTGAAAAAATGCGGAGAGGAAGGGATTCGAACCCTTGGAACCCGTGAAGGCTCAACAGTTTTCAAGACTGTCCCTTTCAACCACTCAGGCACCTCTCCATAATTGATATACTAAATTTTTGTTTAATTTAATAAGCTTTAATTGAATAATTTATTTGTATTTATCTATGTTTGACACGGATACACACGGATACCAAACAGATTTACACAGATATTTAACTGGCGGAGAAGGAGGGATTCGCCCGCTATAACAGCGGGCGCTCGCCGTGGTGGCGAGCGAACCCACAGATTCCCGCAGAAAAATTTTACATCTAAGCGGAGAAGGAGGGATTCGAACCCTCGACCCCGTTTCCGAGGTAACACCTTAGCAGGGTGCCCCTTTCAACCACTCAGGCACTTCTCCATAAAATTTTATATTGTAATGTTAGTTTAATATTTCCGTTATTTCGGAATCTATTAAAATAAAGCTGTTCTGTTTAGGAGCGTATTCATAAACCCGCTTGATATTAGCCCTATAATCACGAGGCGCATCGTGGTCTTCGCCAACAACTCTTATTTCCATTTTACCATCACCGTCAAGATCAGAAAAGGTATATTCTGGATACAAAAGATCCCTTACGTTGAAAATTTCCTTAAATTCAGAATAGTTATATTGATAAACAAATAACGATTCTCCGCCTTTACCAAAGCTGATATATGCTATTATTTCAGGTTTTAAATCTCCAGTTAAATCTGTAATATTAAAATGTCCAGCATGCCCCCATTCTATATTTTTTTCTATTATTTCAAATTGATTATTAATTTCATCTATTATTGACAATGTGACATGGTCTCTATTTAAGGGATCGTACATTAAAAAAACAATTTCATTCTCTCCATCATTATCAATGTCGCCAAGATGAAAATTATTATCTGCGCCTAATGAACTAACAGCGCTCAAAAAATGCGCATTGTCTTTCATGTTCTCAATGAGTATTTTATATTTATTATAAACCACTGATTGCTTTATACATCCTATCTCTTTACATTTCTGGAAGGTATTTTCAAAGAAATCACCGTACTCGATCCCCCCTTTTTTATAAACTATTAAATCTTCCAAAAAAATTTTATCTGTTGCTTTATGAATTTCTCGCGATAGCACTTCTTTTTTAATCACTTTATTTGACGATTGATTCTCACATATTTTTTTAATACCCAAATAATATCCCGCACAACTAATAAATATGGCTATACTTATTACAATTATTAATTTAAGAAGAACGAAACCTCCTTCCTCTTTTCTCAACTTTTCCATTAAAATCTCTTCCTTCTTTATAAACTCTCCAAACATAATCAACATACTCCGCTGTACCTGGACCATAACCTAAAACTGCGTTTTTCCAACTTCGCCAATATCGCTTTTCATCAAAAGTTATACCCTGCGCTTTGTGATATAACCATCTAACCCCCCAATAAACGCTATCTTTTGGAATTTCAATTTTTGCTTGATAATCCAATTTTACTTCCTCCCCGTTTATCCATTCTCGCTCTTCTAATTTTCCCCGAAGTGTATCTAAAGCCGGGTCGCCTTCATTACCAACCTGCATCACATCAACTTCGCCACCTCTTTGATAACCTACTCTGCTTTCTCTATATATAATTGCTTTTACCAAATTATAATCTAATAGTTTTTCTGGCGGATATTCCTGTTTTACGAAAAAATTATTCCAATAGTCAACTGCTTCTATTATTTCATTATCAAATCTATTATAGTCTTCTTTTCCGCCAGTTCCATGAAATTGATCATACATTTGAACCTTGTTTTTTGATTTAATTTCCTCTTGTGTTTCTTCTTGTTTCCCATCTTCTTCAGATTCTTTTTTTAAGCCCAAATACATCCAAACATCATTCAATATCGGCATTCTATCCGCCCAAAATTCAATATAGTGGTTGGATTTTTCAAGATCAAGATCAAAACGTCTGTCTTCGGTATCGCCTTTTAACTTTTTTCCCTGCCAATACCAGTTTCTGCCCCACCAATTTCCAGATTCATTCTTTTGGACTTTCCCATCTATAATCAATTTTACATCATCACTATCCCATTTTCTTTTTTCGCATTGCGCGCTGGCATCCAAAATTTTCAATGGCAAATCAATCAACGGCAACATTATCCACGGTCTTCTATTTCCATCTTGCGCCTTCTCATTTAAAACAAATTTAATATCATTGGAATTCTTAATTTCTACAATTGACGGCTCTTTGTCAATAACAGCGCCTCGTTTTGGAATAAATTTTATTTCATGTTTCCCAGCTTTAAGCTGCAAAATGAAGATAACTATTTTAGACAATCCCTTTAATTTTGTCCCATTCCATGCTGGCGGAATATTATAATACTGCGGTTTATCCTTAGCTGGCAATTCTCGCAGTTTGATGTCGTCAATTTCCACCCGCAAATCCTCACCGCCAAATAATCCGAAAAATTTACCGTTTTTACAGCTTGCTTTAAGTAAAATGGAATACAAACCGTCCTTTTTAATATTAAATTTATACTCAAATCGTTCTTTTATTGATATAGGAAATTTTATATCCCCACTAAATTTTTCAGGCATA
>JBHPIX010000077.1:0-2618 GCA_042568285.1 Patescibacteria group bacterium
TTGCTGATATACCCATTATTGAAATAAAAAGAACGCCATTAAATGGTTGGGGAAGAATTTATAAAAGAATATTTGATATTATTGGTTCAGTCTTGGCAATAATTATTTTTTCTCCAATATTTATTTTTACAGCAATAGCAATAAAGTTGGATTCAAAAGGTCCTATATTATATTTAGATTATCGTTATGGGCAGAAATTTAAAAAGTTTATTTTTTATAAATTTAGAAGTATGAAATCAGAATTATGCGATGGAGAAGGACCAACTGCCACAAAACAGGGGAATGCAATGCTTTCAACTTTAGTAAATGGAGAAAATAATACAAGATTTGGACCTTTGCACAAAATAAAGAATGATCCGCGTATTACTAAAGTAGGGAAGTTTATAAGAAAATTTTCAATTGATGAATTTCCGCAGTTTTTTAATGTTTTAAAAGGAGATTTAAGTTTAGTAGGCCCTAGACCGCATATGAGTTTAGAAGTAGAGAACTATGAAAAACATCATAAACGGCTATTTGAAATAAAGCCTGGTATTACTGGTTTAGCCCAGATTTCAGGCAGAAGTGATTTGAATTTTGAAGATGAAGTTAAATTAGATACATATTATATAGAAAATTGGTCGCTTAAAATGGATATTACTATTTTATTAAAAACACCGTTCATGCTTTTGAAACGGCGGAATGTGGGATAGGATAATTTACCATCCCTCATGCTTAGCGGAAAGGAACTCCTTAAAAGGGATCCCTCCACTACGGTCGGGATGACACTCAGCTAAAAAGTTAACTTGGAGTCAGTTTTTTTTAGCATAGGATGATAAAATTATAATTTATGTTAATAAAAAAACGTTATATTAGTTTAATAGTAGGTTTAATTGTCATTATTATAATGATAGTTGTTTTTAGCCGAGGTAAATCTACAGATGATTTGTATGTTACAGCTAAAGTTGAAAAAGGCGCATTAAGACAAATTGTATCAGCCACTGGCACAGTAATGCCTCCTTCTGAAATTAATCTTAACGCTTCTATTACAGGAAAGATTGGAGAAATGAATGTTGAAGTGGGAGATCAAGTTGAAAAAGGGCAGATTTTATGCAAATTAAAAACTACAGATTTAGAAATTCAAATTAAGGAGGCTGAAGCTAATGTTCAAGCCGCAGAAGCAGACCTTAATAAATTATTGCAAGGCGCAAAAAATGAGGACATAGCTGTAAGTGTTGTTAATGCAGAAAAAGCGAAAAAAGATTATGAAAATTATTTAAATACTTTTGATAATATTAAAAAACAGGCTGTTCAGGATATAAAAGTAGCAGAAGATAATTTAAGCACAATAATAGATAAAACTGAGAAAGATGTAAAAACATATGAAGAATCAGTAACATCAGCTAATCAAACATTAAATGATGCGCGAACATCTTTAATAAATACAATAAATACAAAAGAAAATGCAATAAATAATGCAAAAGAAGATGCATTAACTACAATTGAAACAAAAATGTTTGTTTCAACAGCTTCTTTAAATGTAGCTTATAGCATTAACACTGATGATGATATTCAATATGAGTTAAGCGCTAAAGATACTTCCTATATAACTCAAACAGCTTATAATTATGAATTAGCGACTAAAGCGGTTGATGAAATAGAGTCATTATTACCAGCTATAAGAGAAAATAATGATGCGCAGGAAATTAAAGATTTTTTAACTAATACAAATGATGCTTTAAATAAAACATTTAATACTCTCTTAAGCTGTTATGATACATTGTTATATAGTGTTACAAGCACTAATTTAACTCCAACAATTTTAAGCGCTCATAAAACAAATATAAAAACAGAACAGACAAATATAAGCACAGCTCTTACAGCGCTTCAAACAGCAAAACAGGCAGTAGATGATGCTGTTTTAGATTATGATTCAAGTATAGATACATCCCAATCAACTGTAAATACAAAAGAAAGTAGTTTGAAAGTTGCCCAAGCAAATTTAGCATTATCTAAAATTACAAGAGAAACAAAAATTTTAGAAGCTGAAAATAATTTAACTTCAGTTGAAATTGCTTCAGAAAAGAAGATAAATGACGGGCAAACAAATCTTGATTCATATTATAATCAATGGAAATTAATGGAAAAACAGATGGCGCTTAAAGAATCGTCTCCTTTAAGTTCTGAAATATCTTTATATAGAGCAAGAATTCAGCAAATGGAGGCTAAATTATCAATAGCAAAAGAAAATTTATCTAAAACTTCTATAATTGCTCCAATAGACGGTATTATCACTGATAAAAATTATGAAATAGGAGAGCAGACATCTTTAGCCACTCCAATCTTTTCTATGAGTTCTTTAAATAAATATGAAATTGAAGTAGCTATACCTGAATCTGATATTATTAAGGTAAAAGTTGGGCAGAAAGTATTTGCTACAATGGATGCCTATGATGACGACATAAAATTTATTGGTGAAATAATGTTTATTGAGCCAGCAGAAACAATTATTCAAGATGTTGTTTATTATAAAGTAAAAATTTCATTAGATGAAACAGAATATGCGATTAAATCTGGTATGACTGCTAATGTAGATATTGAAACAGCTAAAAAAGAAAATAGTTTAATGGTTCCACAAAGGG
>JBHPIX010000078.1:0-2528 GCA_042568285.1 Patescibacteria group bacterium
CGATATAAATGTTCTTTATGGTTATCATACCTTTTATTGATATATATTTCACCTACTCCGAAAAAACTTTTTAGCTTCTTCAAAGATATCAAACTTTTAGCTCCTTGTGTTACAGCAAACTCATGAAAAACTTGATATCCGCTTTTATATCCTCTGCGAATACGATTTTTCTCTTTTTTATCTTTTTGCTTAACAAAGCTAATTGAAAAACATCCTTCGCCATCAATAAAACCGATTACCCATCCTAATTTAATTAATCTTTCCTGCTGATTGTCTGCACAAGACACATTTTTACTTGACATATTTTTAGACAAGGTATAATTAACCTTTGTCTTTATTATATCATAGTAGCGCTTGATACACCAGAGTTTCCAGCATATAGTCAAATTTTACTATGGCAGCAAAACCCTTTACATAAATAAAGGGGAAATTCCTTCCTACCATAGGACGATTATAGTTATCGCCGGCGTTCATCCGCGCTTCAATTCAAGGCTGCCCCCGCAGAAGCGGGTTCACCTCTCCTCTTAACGTTCGGACACTGGCCAGGCATCAGCCCCTATACATCACCTTTCGGTTTAGCAGGGACCTGTGTTTTTGATAAACAGTCGCTTGGGGTCTTTAGCTGCGGCCCTACATAAATGCAGGGCGGGCCTTATTGCGAACTTACGGCCGCTGTTTTGCCGAGTTCCTAAACGAGGGTTCTCTCGTACACCTTGGCACACTTATGCCCACCTACCTGTGTCGGTTTACGGTACGGTTGCTATTATCTTAATCTTAGAGGTTTTTCTAGGAAGTTGATTTAACCGAATCAAGTCCACCTTGCGGTTTTCTCTCCTGCCAGCTTTCGAGCTTAAAGGTTCTGGATTTGCCTGGAACCAACTCTACTTTGCCAGCAACGCGCATAACCATGATCGCGCTCAGTCTCCTCAACTCCGTTACCCCATCAGGTAATAATAGCAGTGCTGGAATATTTGCCAGCTCTTCCATCGACTACCCCGCCTATTTGGCGGGCTTGCCTTAGGGCCGACTAACCCTGGGTCGATTTACGTTGCCCAGGAAACCTTGGGTTTACGGTGTTTAGGGTTCTCACCTAAATTTTTGCTACTCATGCCAACATTCTCTCTTCTATAAACTCCACCGCCCCTCGCGGGTACGACTTCAGCGCTTATAGAATGCTCCCCTACCATGTCGTTGTAAAATACAACGACATCCGTGTCTTCGGTAATATGTTTAGCCCCGGTACATTTTCGGCGCAATGCAACTTGACCAGTGAGCTATTACGCTTTCTTTAAAGGATGGCTGCTTCTAAGCCAACCTCCTGGTTGTTTGAGTCATATCACCACCTTTAACACTTAACATATATTTAGGGACCTTAGACGACGGTCTGGGCTGTTTCCCTTTTGACTATGGAGCTTCGCCCCCACAGTCTAACTGCTGACCTATAAAAAAGACGGTATTCGGAGTTTGGTTGGATGAGGTAGGATTACTCCATCCACACCCATTCAGTGCTCTACCCCCGTCTTTCAACAGTCAACGCTAGCCTAAAAGCTATTTCGGGGAGAACCAGCTATTACCGGGTTCGATTAGAATTTCTCCGCTATCCACAACTCATCCCCTAGTATTGCACGGCTAGTGGGTTCGGTCCTCCACATCCTTTTACAGATGCTTCAACCTGGTCATGGATAGATCACCCGGCTTCGGGTCGTATAAGTACTGTTACGCCATTGCTCCGCAATGGCACGCTGATATAACGCTGATAGCTACGCTGATTCACGCGGATACGCAGAATTTTTTAAAATTCGCACTTCCGCGTTTTATCCGCGTCGATATCTGCGACTTATCCGCGTGTCATTGCGAAGCAATGATATTCGCCCTATTAAGACTTGGTTTCCCTGTGCCTTCTCCGCAACAGCGGATTAAACAAACAATACTCAATACACTCGTTGGCTCATTCTTCAATAGGAACGCCATAACCCGCCGAATCGGCGGGCGTTGACTCCTTGTAAGCGTATGGTTTCAGAAACTATTTCATCCCCCTTATCGGGGTGCTTTTCACCTTTCCCTCACGGTACTTGTTCACTATCGATCATCAAAAGTATTTAGCCTTACCTGATAGTCCAGGCAGATTCTCACGGAATTTCTCGAGTTCCGTGATACTTGAGATTAGTAACTATAGTGCTATATTTTTTTTCGCATACAGAACTTTCATCTTCTATGGTTGGCCTTTCCAGGACCATTTTGCTAAAAAATATAAACTCCTACCTATCCCTACAAGAGAATAGACATTACTACCTCGCAACACTTTATTAGCAACGGCTTGCACCTTTAATCTAATGGATCACTTTGCCGAAGCATCGCTTTCCAAAAAACACACTAATAAAGTTTAGGCTGTTCCCCGTTCGCTCGCCGCTACTTAGGGAATCATTATTATTTTATATTCCTCCGGGTACTAAGATGTTTCAGTTCCCCGGGTTAGCTTCACAATGCCTATGTATTCAGCATTGGATAACCGTCCTTAATGACGGCTG
>JBHPIX010000079.1:0-2063 GCA_042568285.1 Patescibacteria group bacterium
AAATAATATTTGCATGCTTGTCGCAAAGATGAATAAAAAAGATTTGAAAAATAAGGCAATAAAGCTTGCCAAATTAGCGCATTCAAAAAATAAAAAAATAAGCGCTAAGTTTTGTGTATCTAAAATTAAATGTAAGAAAGTTTTTTTGGAGCGGATAGGAGTTGAAGATAAATTTCAAAGTTCAAATGTCAAATGTCAAATTAAATCCAAAATGTTAAATGTCAAATGTCAAAAGCGGAGGGGAGCCACGAATAAGCCAGTGGTTAAAATCAGTAAAGCTAAAAAACAAAAATTGGCTGAATGGACAATTTTAAATGCGGATAATGGAGAAAATTTTGCATTGAAAAATATCAAAAATATTAAAAGATTAATTGAATTGCCAATAGAAGTTAGGGAAGTTATTGGATTGCCTGAGGCAGGGAAGACAGAGCCATGGAATTTTATAAAGATTGATAATGTTGATATAGGGAATGATGAGAATTCTGTTAAGGATTTTGAATATATTTTGAATGATTATGATACTTTACAAAAAGAATATTCTTTTAATGATTCAAAAAGATACGAATTAAATAATAGAAATGAGAATAAACCATCTCAATATGTATTAAATTTAAAAAAACAAGAATCAGAAAATGCGCAAGTCAGATCTCAAACAATAGAATATATAGTTAAGCAGTTTCACAATTCAATAGATGGTATTCTTCAATTTAATAAAAACATTTTTAAGAAAGTATTACATAAGATAAAATATATTTTGAATTTTTCGACTAGTAAATGGAGTTACAGATCTTTTTTTCAATCATATAGAAAATATTTTAAAAGTGAATTGGCATATTCAACAGTAAGTTTTGTGTTTATGGCTTTATTAGTTGTTTTGCCTATTTATGGATTTAAATATTATACTAAAGTAGATAATGTAAAAGCGCGTGTTATGGGCGCGTCAATTGAAGCTTTGCAAGAGTTTGAATTAGGCAAATCTTTATTTAATCCAAATAATATAGATGATGCGAAAGAAAAATTTGCGTCAGCTGGATTGAGTTTTCATTTTGCGCGAGAGTCTTTAGATGAAATTAATAATATTGGATATAATTTATCTTTGAAGCTTTTAAATAAGGATGAACAAGTAGATTCAGGAAGAGCGTTATTAGAAGCAGGAGAGAAAGCCTCTGAAATTAGTCAGTTTCTTTTGGATGGATTTGCTAGTTTAGTCGCTCCTACAGAAACTGAAGCATCTGTTAGTTCTGTCGCAGATAATCAATTAGATAGTTTTGACATATCTTTAACAGAGCTTATTTCTAAATTTAATTTGTATGTAACTGAAGCAATGCCTAAGGTAGATGAGTTGCAGAAAATTTTGGATAAAGTAGATATAGATTCTATACCAGAAGATTATCAAGATAAGGTTAAAACAATAAAAAATTCTATAATAGTTATTAAGGATAAATTATTATCGTGTGTTAAATATTCAGATGTTTTGATAGAAGTTTTTGCTAAAGATAGCGAAAAACGTTATTTATTGCTTTTTCAAAATAATAATGAGTTAAGACCGTCGGGAGGATTTATAGGTAGTTATGCTTTGGCTGATATAAAAAATGGCAAGATTATAAATTTGGAAATGCCGGAGCAAGGAAGTTATTATTTGCAAGGTTCTCTTTATGAAAATATTGCGCCTCCAAAGCCTTTGATGCTAATAAATGATAGATGGGAATTTCAAGATAGTAATTGGTGGCCTGATTTTCCTACTTCTGCTAAAACTATATCAGATTTTTATGAAAAAAGCGGAAAAAGTACGGTTGATGGAGTTATTGCTATAAATGCTTCTTTGATGGAGCAATTATTAGATGCCATTGGATCAATTGATATGCCTGAATACAGCAAGTCAGTGGATAGTAATAATTTTATTGAGGAAACACAAAAAGCAGTGGAGTTAGAATATGACAGGGTAGAGAATAAACCGAAAAAATTTCTTGCTGATTTAATGCCAAAAGTTTTAGATAGAATATTTCAGGCAGAAAGAGAGCAATTTAGAGAAATTTTATATGTATTGAATAAAGCGTTAATAA
>JBHPIX010000008.1:0-27268 GCA_042568285.1 Patescibacteria group bacterium
ATTGAAGTGTCAGGAAATTGTAAATTAATAGATCTATCAAGATTTTGTTTATCTTATTCATTAACTGGTTTGGAATGGTCGGCTGGTATTCCTGGAACAGTTGGAGGAGCTATCCGTGGCAATGCAGGAGCTTTTGGCTCTAAAATGGAAGATGTAGTGAAAAAAGTTAAAATCTTAGAGATATTTCAGGAGAACAAAAAAGCTGTTCGTGTATGCTCCGTAAAAAAAATATCAAGCAAGAAATGCAAGTTTGAATACAGAGGAAGCATATTTAAAAAGAAAAAATTGTCTATTATTTTGTCAGCTGAATTAGCATTAAAAAAATGTAATAAAAAAGATATTAAAGAGAAAATAAGCAGTTATTTAAAAAGTAGAGCAGGTAAACATCCTATAAATTATCCCAATGCCGGAAGTATTTTTAAAAATGTTTCTTATGAGAATAAATTAAATGTAAAAAAATTAACTGATATACCAGAAATATTTTTAGAACGAAAAATTATACCAGCTGGGTGGTTTATTGAGCAGCGCGGTTTGAAAGGGAAGAGAATAGGGGATGCTATGATCAGCAAAAAGCATGCTAATTTTATTGTGAATCTTGGTGATGCAAAAGCCAAAGATGTTACTGATTTGATAAAATTAGTTAAAAAAGAAGTTAAGAAAAAGTTTAAAGTGGAGTTGGAAGAAGAGTTGGTTGTGGTTGATTAGTATTGACTTTATTGTTAATATTTTATAGTATATATTTAATAATCGGGGATCGTCTAATGGCAGGACGGCTGGTTTTGGTCCAGTTAATCGGGGTTCGAATCCCTGTCCCCGAGCCACGAAAAATGGCTTCGCCATCTCGTGGCAGGCCGTAATATCTTTTATAGTTTTTTAACTATTGAGAAGTGATAAACGAGTTTGCCATTTTGAGTGGTCGCGTGAACGCAAGGCGTTTTTACGCGACTAACATTTATGTATTATGTATATATTATTGAATGTCAGGAAGATTTATCATGGTATATTGGATATACAGCTGATTTAAAAAGAAGAATTAATGATCATAAAAAAGGTGTAGGATGTAAAACTACTTCAGCTAAAAAGGACTGGAAACTTATTTATTATGAAGCATATATTAATCAAAGTGATGCTCTTGGAAGAGAGAAGTTTTTGAAAAGCGGATCAGGAAGAAAGTATTTAAAAAAACAACTAAGGAATTATTTAAAATAGTATTTATTTATAAAACACTTATATGGCAAAAAGAGACACAGGAATTGGGAAGAAGAAAAAAACACATTCTCATAAAACCGCAAAACGTCTTGAAATCAAACGATTAATGCTTGAGGAAAAGGCAAACAAAAAAAAGCATAAATAGTTTATGCTGAGAATAGTTTTTTTAAACAACCTATTTTAGAGTAGGTTGTTTTGTTTGTGTTAAAAATAATAGGATTAATGCTGTATTTTTATTGTAAGTTACAGGGCTAATTAGTATCAAGTGGGTATATAGTTAGTTGATAGATATATTACGTTTCCATTCTTGTCGTAAGGTTTTTAAGTGCTTTTTAACTTTTTTATCTTTCAACATACCTTTAGTTTTTTGCCAGATTAAAAGACGCTCTTTTGTATTAGGCATTGTTAGTAAATGTTTTAATTTTTTTTCTTTAGTTTTTGTAAGCATAGTAATAGTAAGTTTAATTTGTTAAAATTTATGTTTTAACTATACCATAATTCATAAAAAGATTGATTGGTTTTTTATTTTAATTGGTTTTGTGATTTTCATCATTTTAAAATTATAATAATTTGATAAATTCTTGCACTGAGATTTTAGCTTGTTTTAAAATTCCTGATAATGTTCCAATTTTTAAATCCTTTTTATGAAAGGGAACAACTATAGGAGGAGACTGATCATCTTTATATAAAATATAGTGGCTACCGCTAATATGATCCACATAAAAACCAGCTCGTTTTAAAGCTTTAATCATTTGAGCAGGCTTTACTGATGGAAGTTTGGGCATAGAAGTTAAGCTATTGATTTTAACCTGCTTTGGCGAACCAGTGATTTCTTTTTAAATACTTCAATTTGGTGGAATTCAGAAAATTCCATAGGGATTTTTCTGTTATGTTTAGCCATTACTTGAATATATCCTTCAACAGCGTCTTTGATGTTTTCCAAAGCTTCTTCTAGCGTATCCCCTTCAGAGATGCACCCTGGCAGAGCAGGGGCAGTAACGGTATAACCACCTTCTTTTTGCGGTTTTAATTCTACTGTATATGTTAACATATATTTATAAGATATTTTTTAAAATTTATATTTTAACTATACCATAATTCATCAACTATTTCAACCTTGACGTTTTATATAAAATGTGCTATTGTGGTCTATTAAGTGGATCTTTGATAAACAAGCTAGATTTTGCCTCTGTAACCGCATTTTATGCGGATTATAAGCCAAAATCGGCTTTATATATTTTTTTATGTGGGAAACCATTTTAATTTTAACATTTAACAGAAAAGGGAGCATAAGAAAATGAAAAATTTTTTATTAGAAACGATGAAAGACATAGGTCTTTTCATGATTTTAAATAAAATTATGAACAAGAAAGAAATAGAAATAGTATTAAGTCCCAAGGGGCTTGCTGGCAATGCTATTTTTCAAGAGGCGAAGTCTGGCTTATCTGTGCCAGAGATGCGAAGTATCACAGAGGCGATGAATGACAATATGACAATGCAGGAGAGAAGTGATTTTCGCTTGATGATTGCAATCTCGCAAAATGTTGGGCGTCTAAAAGCAACTGAAAAAAAGGAGAAAGATGACAAGACAGGTAAGGAAAAAAAAGAACCAAAAATTGAACCGCTTAATTTGGGGACGAAGATTTTAAAACGATATGTAGTTCATTTTTCTGAGTCAGGCACTTGCAATATTGAAAAGATGGCAGAACAAATGAAAATGGATTTGGAAAATTTACCAGAACCATTTAAAGTTTTAATGCCGAAGGTAAAAAAGATGGTGGCGGATAAGTCAGACGCAGTTTTAGAAGGATTTGGTAATCTGAAGAAAAAGCTTGAACCATACTTAAAACGAGAAAAAAAATTTGGTTCCAGTTTTTTTGCCAACATAAAAAAAGGATATAATGAAAGGAAAAAATAGTAATGGGAAAAATTAAAAATGTTTTTAATTTTTGTATTGGCGCACTGCTTACAGCAGTAGGCGCTATGATAGTTTATTCCTATAAAAATGAAATAGCTCGTTTTATAGGAAATAGAGTTGCTGATGTGAAGAAGCAGATAGAGAAGTTAAAGATATATTATTTTTGTCTATTTGTAGCTGTCTGTTTAGACTTTCTTTATATCTTGAGTTTTGGTTTAACGGAAGGTGGCAAATACACAGGAATAGGATTTTTAATTGCTGTTGTCCTTTTTGTGCTTAGTTTCACCCCTATTTCTTTCGCATTAACGGGGGTAAATATAGTAGCTAAAGGAAAATTCGGGGATATAAAATTGTTCCCGCCGTTGTTCGGGTATATAGTCTTCTGGCTTTGTAGTTTTGGTTTAATCGCAACTTTATACCCCATTACGAGTTCAAGTGGGATATTTATTATTTGTTTTTTGTTGATAAGCGGGCTATTGTCGGCGTTCGGAGCTATGGTTGGGCATAAAAGTAATAGATGGAATTATCTTGCTTTATTTGTAATAATTGGAATGGTTGCGATTTATTCAGCCAAACTGGCTATGCCAAATTTTTATAAGGTTCAGGAGCGATATATTAACTCTACCGCTAAATCTGTATTTTCTTGGCAGAATAGAGATAGTATCAAAAAAGAGACTTATGCGGCTACGACCTGGGGAATTTTGAAACGAGATGTGGATATGCTTTATGACGCGAATATAGTTGACGGGAACATTATTGATCTTATTCCAATAAATCTTCCTAAAGTAGTTAGTGAAGGAGGACTATTGAAAATGTTTGCTCCTGATGAAAAAAGTAAAATATTCCAAGGGCAGAATTTTGTGGAAGTTCAACTTGAGACAGTATATGGGACTGGCCGATTTGTAGGTGGAAAAAAATATTGGATTGAGGCGAATTTTTGCACTTGGGGAAGCGGGACGCAAGTTGTCCCTGGTGAATATTCAATTATTACTACAAATGAAGGAAAAACAAAACGGGTAAATTTTTATAGCAGTGATGCTATTAAAGTTTTTGAATGGAAAAAAGGAGAGGAAATACTTTTTACAACTGAAACGCAAGGAAATATTTATATGAATAATCCTAATGTCAGTTCTGGCACACAAAAATTTATTCCTCTCCCATTAAATTTTCCAATGATTGCGAAAAGCAATCAATCGATCATTATTAAATATAAGAAAGGAGGAATCTTATATATCAATAAAACTTAATTAAAAAAAGATGAATAGGGAACTTTATGCAAAATAATGCGTATCGTTCCCTTTTTTTGTTATAATGAGGTTGTTTTAGGAGACTAAAGATACGCTATTTTTTTGTATCAAGGAAATTCAGTCTTAAATTTTTTTTCAACCTTGACAGTTTATATAAAATGTGCTATTGTGAGATATTGATAGATCTTTGATAAATAAGCAAGATTTTGCCTCTGTAATCGCATTTTATGTTGATTATAAGCCAAAATCGGCTTTATATGTATTTTTATGGAAAAACCATTTTAATTTTTAACATTTAACAGAAAAAGGAGGTAGAATCATGACTAATAGTAGTCAAAATCAAGGAAAACAGCAAAGAAGTGCTTCGCAGCACAATCAGCAGTTGCCAGTAGAAGTAATCGTTGATACTGCTAATTTACTTGTAAAAGCAGGTCAACGGATTAAATTGCCACGAGTTACCGTCAAAAATGACGTGAAAGTAGGCAAGAAATTTTTAGGGTATAGTTGGTGGTCAGATCAGGGCGAAATTAAAGGTCCTGTTTATAGTGAACTTTTTTATGCGCCCATAATCTACGGAAGCGGAGAAGAAGTAGTAACTTTAAAGGCATATTCTAATTATAACCCAGTGGAATTTAAAGTGATAATTGTGCATGTTGAGAAAGTTCAGATTAGTCTTGTAGTCCCGCCAACTTCTGTAGTTTTAAAAAGTCGTCAAAAAATTTCAATTTCGGATCTTTTCAAAGTTGAAAATGATTCAAAGAATTTGGGTGTAATAATAGTTACTCCTGAAGGAATTTTGGATGGCGATAAATTTGAGGCTCCAGAAGCGAAAGGTGGAGATTTGCAATTTGATATTAAAGGAATTGCGAAAGCTGATCCTACTGTTGAGGCATTTGTGCATGTTGTTGTTAAATGTGTGGAGATTGTATGGCGTAATGAAAGTAGCTTTAATAATATTCACGCTGGACAACATCAAGAAACAGGGATTGTTTTGCAGATTGAAACTTTATATGATCCTGAAGGTCGCAAGAACTATTCTTGCGAGCTTAAAAAAGGACCAGGGAAATTAGACACAATAGGAGTTTATACTCCGCCTAAGTTTCTCACTGAAACAAAAGAAGTTCAGATACTTATTGTTTCGGATTTTGATAGGGCGATAAAAAAATTATTTGTATTTCAGGTTAAACCTACGGAGGGAGTTATAACGCAAGATTTTAAATGCCCCGATTGTAAGCAACCTTTAGTAGCAGGGACATTTTGTAAGAAATGCGGATACCCTAAAATAAAAATTTTTATGAATTTTTAAGAAAAGGAGAAGTAAATGAAATGTAATAGAGATGATCATTGCGCACATTGCGGGCAAAATATGGTGGATAGCGACAAGAAATGCAGTAATAATATATGTGGGCTAAGTAAGTCAACATTAGTTCCATTTCCATGGACTAAATGCTATAATTGCGGAAAGATATTATGGGATTTTGATTTTTCAGTTGATAAAATTACAGTTTTTATACTTATCTCAAGCATTGCAGTTATAGCGATTGGATTAGTTGGAGTGCTTATAGCAAAGAAATCTCCTGTTGATATTATGTTTTTTAAGGTTTTAACTTATGGAAGTTTTGGTCTTATTGCAACATTAATTTCTTATATTATTTTTAGTGTAAGTCCAAAAATAATGTGGAAAGTGCTTTGGCAACCATTTTTAGGAACTTTATTTTTTGTATTAGGAGTAATATTTACTAATGGAACTTTATTTTTTATAGGAATTTTCGCGTTGCTTACTTGGTATTTTTCACAAAGATATTATGATAAATGTCTTAATCTTATTCCCAAACATAAAAAATTAGCTTTTGACAGAGATGTATTTCAAAATGCTCATCCTAAACCATTAGATCCAGCCGATTTCAAGGAGCTAAAAGACAAGAATGATGGAGTAAAGGCAGTGGAATGGGAAAGCCATCATATTTCTAGTAAGCAATGGCTTACTAGATGTGTTGGCGCGACAATGATTGTTTTAGTTCTAATTTTTGCAGGTCCTGGATCGTTTCTATATAGAAATGAGATTGCTAATAATGTAATAGAACAAACTGATAAAGGTAAGAATTTTTTTAAACCAATAATAGAAGAAGCAAAGGAAAGATTAGGGAATAAAGGGGAAATACAGTATCTACATAATAATTTAACAGAGGCTGGATTAGATAGGACTGAAATTTATGAAATTATAAAGCAAGGGCATATTACAACTGCCATTGATATTTATAATTATAAAGAAAAAAATGGAGTTACTCCGAAAAATAACGCTAACGATTTAAAAAGTGAGTTTCCTGAAGTTATAAAGATAATAAAAAATGGTCTGAATAAAATTGAGGAAATTTATTGGTTGAAAGATTTAGGTTTGACATTGCAACAGATTAATGCTCTTAGCGCAGTAGATAGCTGTAATCTTATAGTAACAGCTAATAAGGTTAGTAAAAGTATCTCAACTCAAGATCAGTTATATGCTGAAATAGAGTTAGAATTTACAAAGGTAAAAGCTGAAAAAGAAAATTCTAAATTAGCTATATCTAAAAAGATTTCTGATTATATTTTAAGGATTAGAGGAGCAATATGGACTTGGTTGTGGATTTTATTTCTTATTTTATTATTTATTGATCTAATTTTTCTACTACTTACTATATTTTCTTCAATTGTTCATAAGATATACACAATAACTGATGAAGTTAATGACAAGTTAGTGTATCTTTGGAAAAGGCATGAAGAAAAGAGAAAGGAAAAAGAAGCAAAAGAGACTGGGCATGAATATAAAAAGGATGCGGATTTTGAAAAATTGGAAACAAAGGTAAAGGGCAAGGGTGGCTTAGGATTTTTAGATGTTCTAGGAATAGATCTCTTTACAGATCTAATCCAGCTTTTTATTCGTAAATTATAACCGATATAAGGAGAAAAATAAATGGCAGATGAGAAAAAGGATTTACTTGATAAATTCATTGATTCGGTAAAAATAACTGCAGTTTTGATTAAAAATATCATTATCTATATTACCCTTGGGTGTATAGCAGTTGCTTTTATTTGTTGGGTTTTTAAAATTAAAGCTAATGTTTTCTTGCTAGTTGGTTTTATATTCTTAGGTTTATTATCAGTATGGAAATTAACTGAAAAATTGAGACCTGCTGTAAAAAGTGTAGCATTAGAAGTTGTATATTATTTAGGGCTTGTTATAACAACAATATGTTTTTGTTTTATTTATTTTAATAGAACTTTGTTGTATATGTATGGTAGCTGGGGATTATATGGAGGGACTTTGCTTGGGTTTTTCTTGATCTTCGCGCCAATTATCGGATTAGTTGCTGGAGCAGTAGCTTTAACAACATTATCTAAGGAAAAGAAATGGAGCAAAAGATGGCTTACATTTTGCGTGGTAGCTTGTATTGTGGGGCTATTAGCATATAGGTTCGTGAAACCAGCTGATATTTGGCTGGAATCTAAGGTGATTGCATTAGTTGATAGGATGGATTCTAATACTATAAATACTTCAAATGAACATGGGTTGTATGTGCAATTGATAAAGGATGCTCTATTATATGATAAAGATCCAAATACGCCTAAGAAAAATTATGTATTTAATGCAGATCCTAATGCGATTGTAAAAAAAGGAGAAATACTTAAAGTTGATGATAAGCATAGAACTCCTATTAAAGATGTTAATTCTGGAAAGTTATTTTCTAATATTATTGTAGGAGGCAAAAGTCGGTTTGTTAAAACCGAAACCGTTAGATCATTCACTAGAAAGGATATTATAAAAACAGATGAATATACTATCCTCAAAAAATCTAAAAATGAATGGGTGGTTTATCTATATACTGATGCGCCTGTTCAATTGTTGTCTGATTGGCAAGATAAAATTATAGCGATTTATAATCTTGCAGGAGGACATGTTCCTAAATTCAATGCAGGGGATGGGGAAACAACTTTATACTATGGTAGATGGATAGGACCTAGACCAGGTAGGCCGTTACAAATTCAATGGAAGAAAGGAGGTATTATAAAATTGAGTTTTTGTAAATAGATCATTATGGCAAGTATTCTCTGATTTAGTTAACATACTATTTCAGCGAATACTTGCTTTTTTGTATCAAGGAAATTCAGGATTACATTTTTCATCAACCTTGACATTTTATGCAAAATGTACTATTGTTATTTATTAACTAGAACTTTGACAAATAAGCAAGATTTTGCCTCTATGTTCGCATTTTTATGCGGAGTATAAGCCAAAATCGGCTTTATATTTTAACCCCAAATTTTTAAGAAAAGGAGAAGTAAATGAAATGTAATAATTGTGCTCATTGTATGAATTGTGGCGAGCCAATAGATGTATGTCGCACTGGTTTTTTTAATAGCAATTGTTCTAAATGCGGAAAACATTTAGATTTTTTTGAAATTGATCCAAATGGCAGGCATAGTTGCGGAGAGTCAGTTGTGGCAAAAAAGGCTTGTAAGCTTTCAGAAAATCCACTAATAAGTTTTCCTTGGAATAAATGTAATAATTGCAGAAAGACAATATTTTTAGACTTTCATATTGTAAAAGGATTTTTTTGGATTTTATTTTTTTCTATTATTTCTTTAGTTATAGGCGGTGTTGTCAATATGCCAGAATGTGGAAGCAAGATTTTTTTTACAATGAGTTTCTTGTCTATTATATCCTTTATTTTTTGCTTTATATATTTTGGATATAAGTATAATTCAGCACAATTTAAGCTTATGTGGAAATTGATATGGGTACCATTTCTTGGGATTATTTTGATATTATTTGGTATGTTTAGTATTTCCAAGATATTGGCGCTTATAGGCTTGGTTGTCCTTTTGACATGGTTTGTATCTAGGTTGCTATATGGCAAGTTTATCAAGTTGTCTTCTAAAGCTTCTCACCAAATTCAAACAAGAGATATTATGGAGTATAATCTGGCAATTGGCAAGACAGAAAAGACAGGGGCAAACGAAAAAAATGCCAAGGATGCTACAGACGAAGTTGAAAAGACAGAGAAAGCTATAAAACAGTTAGATGGTTGGAGAGGATTGTTTAATACTATAGGTATTGCAACGATAATTTTTTTGATATTATTTTTTGGACCAGGTGAATTAGGCAGAGATAGGTTAGTCGGAAAAATTAGTAGGCAAACTTCTAAAATTCAGAAATCAATTAAATCAGTAGTTTCTGAAATACAATTAGACTTAGGGAATGACGGAGATAGAAAATATTTGACCAACAAATTTATAGACGATGGATGGAATCGGCGAAAAATTTATAGTATTTTGCCCATAGCTTTAGATATTTACATGTGGAAAATTGCGACTGGTGTGAAAAAGCATGATAGATATCTTCAAGTTAAGAAGGATTTGCCGATTATTAAAGAATTAGTTGTGCGGGATTTGAAGGTAGAGCAGATTTATAAATTAGCTCAAGAAATGGATTGTTCAATTTCCGAAATTAACAATCTTTCTAAAAATAGGTTTTTTCATAGCTCGTTTAAGGGAGAAGGATTGCTTACTGCATTGAAAAAGGATTTATCCACGCCATTAAAAGAGCCTGGAAGAAAAATTTTTACTGTTTCTCCACATTTTCAAAAGATAAGGAGTCTTTTGTGGGTCTTGGAACTTATAATTTTCGTTACATTATTGATAGTAATTTCTATTTTCGTTAGTTATTTAATAGTGATACACTTTTACTATAAGATATACTTTCTTACAGTCGAGGCAGGTGATCAGCTTAGATTGCGCAAGGAAGAAAAAAGAGAAAGACAAAGAGAAAAGGAAGCGCATGAGAAGGCGCAGGATTATAAATCACGCCCGTATTATGAGAGATTAAAAGAGAAAGTTAAAAATGTTAGTGGTGAGAAAGCTGTTACAATTAAAGACATTGTAATTATAAAGGTTCTTATAGACGGATTAGAGTGGGTAATCAATCGATTTTGGATCACTCATTTGCATTCATAAAAGAGAGGAGTAAAAATAATGGCAGGCGATAAAGGTTTTTTTAATAAATTTTTTACAAAGATTGGGGACTTTCTTAAGAAAGTATTTAAAGTAATAGGTTTTGTAGCTCTAATTGGTGTTGCAGTTACATTTATTTGTTGGATTTTCGGTGAAAGATGTAATTATGGACTTCTTTCAGTTTTGTTGATAGGAGTTTGGGCATTAGTGTTTTTACTTAAAGACAAAGGCACAATCGCGAAAGAAATCGGAAAGGCGGTGGTTTATTACATTGGTTTTGTAATAGTTACAATATCGTTTTTTCAGATTTTTTTCGCTAGCACATTGTTTTATATGTATGGGAATTGGCAGTTAACTGGCAGGGGGCTTGTTGGTTTTTTTCAGATTTTTGCCCCAGTTATTGGTTTAGTAGCTTCCGCAATCCTGCTATCCGTATCAGCTTCGGGTCAAAAGTGGAGCAGTAGGTGGATGAGTTTCGCACTTATTATGTGTGTTTTCGGAATTATGGGGTATCGCTTAATCTGTCCGTTGGATTTATATCTGGAAGAGAAAGTGATTGCATGTGCGAGGTATTTCAATGCAGATCGGCTTAATGAGAGAAAGAATAGAGGATTATATGCAATTATTGAAAGGCAAACTCCTGTATTCCGTCGTTATGAAAATGAGGATAAAAATTATCCTTGGAAAGAGCCAAATAGTCTTAATAGTATAAGGTATAAACCTTTTTTAGCAGATGATACCTTAACATTATCAAATGGAACAATTGTTGAACTTGTCCATTCTAATATTCCTGAACCTGAACAAGATGACAGGGGGGTTGATTTTATGGAAGTATATGTAAAGGTTGGAAAAGATATAGAGAATCGGTATGTTAAGTCTAAAGATGTTAGGATTCTTCGGGGAGAGGATATTCAGGAAAATGAAGACTGCACTATCATCAAAAAGTCTGAAAATGAATGGCAGATAATTTTCTTAACTAATAAGTCAATTCTTATTAAGGATTATTGGGCACTTGGATTAGAAATAGAAGCATATTATAATTCCAGTGACTCAAATGATTATCCTGAGATATACGCTGGAAAAAATAAAGGGTATATAATGTTATTTAAAGAAGTTGGAATAATGCCTTCTCAAGCTGGCATGCCATTAAAGATTAGATGGTCGGCAGGTAAGGAGGTCGTTCTAAAATTTAGTAAACATAAAATTTAATCGTTCTTCATAGTTATGGTTATGCAGGTATTTATTGGTTTAGCAAAAGCTAAATTAGTAAATACCTGTTTTTTTTGTTGCTTAATTACTAAATATGGTGTAAAATATAAAATATCAACAATATTTTATTAATTTAATTTTTTTATTATGAAAAATAAACAATTGTTTGTAGTAATTAGTTTTTTAGTTTTTGGCATTTTAGGCGTAGTGAAGGTTTCTTATGCAAAAGATGTATGTTGTTGTAAAAATACGCCAGTAGGAGGATTTATACAAACTACTTGTCCAGCTGAATGTGAATGGAAAGATGAAAGTGTGTGTAGTGGTAATACAGGCGACCCCACCCCACCCTCCCAAGAAATCAACCTGCAAGATCCGGCTGGGATAGGCAACACGCCGCAGGGTTTGCAGATTTTGATCGGAAGAATAATAAAAGCTGTAATGGGATTAGTTGGATCAGTGGCTTTGCTGATGTTTGTGTATGGCGGATTTTTGTGGATGACAGCGGCTGGGAACGACGAAAAAGTTAAGAAAGGTAAAGATATTTTTGTGTGGGCGACATTAGGTTTGGCGGTCATATTTTTAAGCTATCTTTTAGTTCATTTTGTTCTGACTAGTTTGATGATATGAAAATAAATATTATTCAAAAAGGCAATAATTATGCTTTTTTGGATAGCCAGAATTTAAATTTAGGCATTCTGGAATTAGGATGGAAATTAGATTTTAAAAGATTTAGGATTTATTTACAAGAAAAATATAATGTTAACAAAGCATATCTGTTTATTGGATATATAAATAAAAATAGATGTTTATATAAGATATTGCGAAGTTATGGATATATTTTAATATTTAAACCAACAGTAATAGGAAAAGAAAAAATTAAAGGAAATGTTGACGGAGAATTAATTTTACAGGCTATGATAGATTTTAATAAATATGATAAGGCAATAATTATTTCAGGAGACGGTGATTTTTATTGTTTGGTGAAATATTTGTATGAGCAGAATAAGATTTTACGTATTTTTGTTCCAAATAAATATAAATATTCTGTTTTATTAAGAAAAGCTATCCCTTCTGGAAAGAAAATTTCTTTTATGAATGATTTTAGAAAATTATTGGAATTGAAGAAAGTAAAATAAATACCACGTTCTATAACGTGGTATTTAAGATTTAGGGGGGTCTACTTAAATACATACATCTAAGCTTGCCCTACCCATAGTGATTATAGTATAATTATAGCACAATATATTATTTTGTCAAGAGTTTGTACAATTGACAATTTAAAAAAAATGAGATATAGTAATTTAATTGTTTTGAAAAGATCAGGAAGTCATTAAATTACAAAATATAGCGATTCTGTAATTTACAAGTCTACTGATTTATTGAAATGGCATTATCACTGAAACAGCAAATTCTAGAAACTATTAACTCAAGTAATAATATTTTAATTATTGCTAATAAAGACCTGAATGGCGATAATTTGTCTGCCAGTATTGCTTTAGTATTATTTTTTAGAAAATTTAATTCTAATAAAAAAAATATAGATATATATATAGACAATTTCTCCATCCCAGAGAAATTTTCTTTTTTGCCAGAAATTTCTAATATAAGAAAGAATTTTGATAATTTTAGAAATTTTGTCATAAGTGTTGATGTATCAAATACGAAAATAAATGAGATTAGTTATGATATAAAAGATAATAAACTTGATTTTATAATTAATTCTAAAGAAGGCGATTTGAGCGAATCTAATGTTTCTTGCGGAGCAGGCAATTTTCAATATGATTTGATATTTACTATAGGAGCTCCTGATTTAGAATCTTTAGGAACTATATATGATAAAGATCCTGAATTTTTTTATAAAGTGCCAATTGTCAATATTGACATCTCTCCTAATAATGAAAAATTTGGACAAATTAATATAATTAACTTAACAGCCACGGCTGTTTCTGAAATTATATTTGATTTAATAGAAGCAATTGATATAAAATTGATAGATGGGGATATTGCTACAAGTTTGCTTACAGGTCTTATTAGCAAAACTAAAAGTTTTAAGATCAAAAAGGTTACTCCAAAAGTTCTTAATATCGCCAGCCAATTGATGACTTGCGAAGCCCGTAAAGAGGAGATTGTTTCTAATTTGTTTAGAACAAAAACAATTCCAGTTTTAAAATTATGGGGCAAGGCGCTTAGCAGATTAAAGATGGACAGAGAACATAATATTGCTTGGTCAGTAGTTACTAAACAGGACTTTTTAAATACAAATACTTGTAAAGATGATATTAACGAATTAGTTGATGAATTTATTACATCTATTCCTGAAGCAAAAATAATAGTAATTTTATATGAATGCATGACTGATTCTATTTCAGCAATGATTAGAGTAGAAAGTTGTCTTAATGCTTTAGAATTAACTAAAATATTTAATCCATCTGGCGCGCCGCATTTAGCTACTTTTGAATTAAAAGATAAAAGTTTGTTGGATGGAGAGAAAGAGATTATTGATGAAATAAAGGAGAGGTTAAAGTAATTTTAAAAAATAGTGAAGAGAAAGTAGATTAGCAAGTGCCCCCCTCTATGAGGGGGGACAGGGGGATGTTTTATGAAAATAAAAGAATCCCCCTTGCCCCCTTTATAAAAGGGGGAACTAATATCGAAATTCTTTCTTGTGCAATTTAAAATTAAAATTATAATGTAAATGTAGATATATTACTTTATTGAGTTCGCGCGCATGTAGCTCAGGGGTTAGAGCACCACTCTTATAAAGTGGGGGTCGATGGTTCAAATCCATCCATGCGCACTATGAATATATCAGAGTTAGCAAGAAAATTAAGAATATCGGTTCAAGAGTTAAGAGAAATACTCCCTCATCTCGGTTTTGATATTGGTTCTAAAGCTATAAAAATTGATAATGTTATTGCTCATAGAATTTTAAAGAATTGGCAAAGATTATATAAAGAATATACTTCTGAACAAGAAAAGTTAAAAAAAGAAAAGGAAGATGCGTTAAAACAAAATGAAGGTGATGTAGAGAAAGAAAAAAAAATAATTCATATTCCTCCTTTTATAACAGTTAAAGATTTTTCCCATAAATTGGGAGCGCCATTAGTTGATGTTATGCAGGAATTGATGAAAAATGGAGTTTTGGCAACATTAAATGATGAGATTGATTATGATACAGCTACTATCATAGGAGATGAATTTGATTGTAAAGTTGAGTCGCAAGAATCGGATATTGATATTAAAGAAGAAAGCAATGAAAATGTTCAAGATATTGTAGATAAAGAAGATAAAAAATTATTAAAAAGCAGACCGCCAGTAGTTGTTGTAATGGGACATGTTGATCATGGCAAGACAAAATTATTAGATGCGATTAGAAAAACAAATGTTATTGATAAAGAAGCAGGTGGAATTACTCAACATATAGGCGCTTATCAGGTAAAAAAATCAGTTTCTAATGTCAAAGATGCAAAAAAAGAAAGAATAATAACTTTTATTGATACTCCAGGGCATGAAGCGTTTACCGCAATGAGATCAAGAGGCGCTAAAATTGCTGATATAGCTATTTTGGTGGTAGCAGCTGACGATGGAGTAAAACCTCAAACTAAAGAAGCATTAAAGATTATTGAGCAGACAGGAATACCTATGATAGTTGCTATAAATAAAATTGATAAACCAGAATCTAATATAGAAAAAACTAAACAGGAATTAAGCGCATTAAATGTAATTCCTGAAGATTGGGGAGGTAAGGCGGTTTGTGTTCCGATTTCTGCTAAAGCGGGAACTGGCATTGACGAACTTTTAGAAACTATCATTTTAATAACTGACTTAAATGAAGATAAAATAAAGTCTAATCCTAATTCAACAGGATTAGGAACTGTAATTGAATCACATATAGATAGAGGAGAAGGTCCAGTTGCGACTATTCTTATTCAAAATGGTTCTGTTCGCAAGCAGGAGTATATTTTTGTTAATGGAGATATATATGGGCGAATTCGCTTGATGAAAAATTATTTAGGCAAGGAGATTTCAATTGCTGATCCATCTACTCCAATAAAAGTTATTGGATTAAAAATATTACCAAAAGTAGGAGATATTATAAAAACAAATATAATAAAAATTGGGAAACAGTTAAAGAAAAAAAGTATGTCAAAGACTACTGAAGATATGACATGGAGAAATTTGGATGAAGATGATAGCGACAAAAAAGAAGAAGGAGAAGTTAAAAATGTTAGCATTATTTTAAAATCAGATGTAGTTGGATCATTGGAGGCGATTATTGAGTCATTGGCAAAAATTGAATCTGCAGAAGTAAGAATAAATATTGTAAAAAAGGGGCTTGGTAATATTACAGAAGCGGATGTTTTAATGGCAGAAACAAGCAACGGCATAATATTAGGATTTAATGTTTTAATGTCTTCTGACGCAGAAAAGTTATCATTGGAAAAAAATGTAGAATTTCATAATTATAAAATTATATATGAATTGCTTGGATTTATAAAAAAAGAGATAAATAAATTAGAAACTCCTAAATATGAAGAAGTTGTTATAGGAAAAGCTAATGTGCTTGCTATTTTTAAGACGGAAGATAAATATATGATAGTTGGATGTAAAATTGCGAGTGGAGAAGCAAGAGATAAATCTTATGTAAGAGTTTTTAGAGATAATGTGAAGATTTCCGAAGGTGAAGTAACTGAATTACAATCAGGTAAACAAAAAGTTAATGTCGCCAGCAATGAAGAAGAATGCGGAATACAGTATAAAGGAGATCCTGTTATTAAAGAAGGCGATATGCTTGAATTTTGGATTAAGAAGGAGCTAATATAATTTATTGTATGAAAAAGAGAGTTGAACAAATTAATGAACTTTTCAGAAGATCTATTTCAGAATGCATAGTCTCAGAAATAGAATTTTCTGATGAAGCAATGGCAACTATTACGAAAATATCTACATCAAATGATTTAAAGAATATAAAGGTTTTTGTAAGCATCTTCCCAGAAAATAAACGAGGTAGCATTATTGAAATATTAAATAAAAAAAGAAATTGTTTTAAAAAATATTTAGCAAATAATCTTCAGTTAAGATGTATTCCTAGAATGAAATTTTTTATTGACGCTAGTGAAGATAAAGTTGATGAGATTGATAAGATATTTAAAGAAATAGAAAATGAATAAAGAAAAGACTAAAGATGTTTTTTGTCGTTCCGCGCTTGACGCGGAATCCAGTAGTTTGTATGATTTCTGGATCCCGCATCAAGTGCGGGATGACAATTATTTGAATGCAAAGACAAGTATTTAATGATATACAAAAAGCAGATAACATATTGCTTATAACGCATAAAAATCCTGATGGAGATGCTTATGGATCATTGTGCGCCATGTTAGCAGTTTTAGCTAATATGGGTAAAAAGTGTACTGCTTTTGCTACAAATACACCTGCAAAAGATTTTTTATTTTTACCATTTATAGATAAAATAATCTCTAATTACAATGTTTTAGATCAGTATGATTTAATTATTGCCCTTGATACAGCTGATGAGAGATATAGTAATATTGGAGAAGAAATTAAATTTTTTAAAAATAAAATTATTAACATTGACCACCATTTTACTAATACGCGATTTGGATATTTGAATATAGTTAATCCAGAATCATCTTCAACAGCGGAAATTTTATATAATATTTTTTGCGCGGAAGGTATAAAAATAGATAAAAGTATCGCGACTTGCCTTTTGACAGGAATATTAACTGACACTGACAATTTTTCTAATGCGGCGACTTCAGTCTCTTCTTTACAGGCCGCTTCGGATTTAATGCTTAATGGTGGAAAGATACAGCAAATAGTGAAACATTCATATTATAATAAGTCATTTGATAGAGTAAAGCTTTGGGGAACAGTTTTTGAACGGATTATAACAAATAAAAAATATAATATTGCTGTCGCAATAATTATTCAAGAAGATTTTAAAAATATAGATGAAAACAACCAAGAACTTACAAGCGGAGTCGCTAATTTTTTAAGCAATATATTTGAAACAAGCGCCATTTTAGTTTTAGAAGAATCTAAAGATGGAATGATTAAGGGTAGTTTGAGAACAACAGTGGAAGATGTGGATGTGTCAAAATTAGCTAAATTATTGGGAGGAGGAGGTCATAAAAAAGCGGCTGGGTTCACTGTAAAAGGGAAGATAGAGAAGGAGGGGGGGAGATGGTTTATAAAAAACACGAAATAACACAAATGTATAACTTAATTTTAAATTGTTTATACTTGTAAATAGAGTAGTATTATATATTATAGCCTCATTTTAATAGATTTTATTTTATTCATGTAACCAGAACCAATACTGGTTTTTAAGATCCTCGGTTAGATTATATGCGTTGGCGTGAGATAGAACCCCTAAATATGATTGAAGCGATTGTGATAAAGAATCTTCGCTGATTTTCCCGTTTCTATAAGCCACGATCCTTTTTCTAAGTTTTCTGTACAGCCGAAGTTTTGTTTTCTTACGCAAAAGGCGATAATGCGGGAAAGCGATATAACCAAGAAAATCAACGCCTCGGTGGAAGGGAACAATGGAAACTTTATTGGGATGAAGGTTGAGCCGCAGTTCAATATTGAGAAATTGGCGAATTGAGGCGACAAGCTCTTTTAGATATTCTTTGTCTGTGGAGGCTATCACAAAATCGTCGGTATAGCGCGCGTAATGTCGGATATGAAGAGTATGTTTTACGAATTGATCGAATTGGTTCATATAAACATTGGCAAAAAGTTGAGAGGTGAGATTTCCAATAGGTAGCCCTTGCCGATCAAATAGATTTATTTGGGATGCGGTGTAGCTTCCAACGATATGCCCTAATAGCCACATAGTGTCAGGATCAACAATTTTTTTCTTTAACATATTCAGTAAAATTTGATGATCAACGGAATCGAAGAATTTTTGCACATCGCATTTTAAAATAAAACATGGTCTTGTGAAATTTCTGCTTTCCGCTCTAACCATGCGCTCTAGAGCCAATACTCCTTTATGAACCCCTTTATTAATTCGGCATGAAAAAGAATGGGGAATAAAGGTGGCGTCAAAAATTGGATTTAAAATTTTAAATATCGCATGATGAATAATGCGGTCTCTTACCGTTGCTTTATGAATGTGCCTTACCTTAGGATCGCAAATAAAAAAGCCCGAATACGGCAAGTGATAATATGTTTTAGAACACAGCTTTCGATGGAGTTTAAAGATATTTTCTTCAAGGCTGTATTCAAAAATTTGCACATCATTTTTATGTCGTTTGCCTTTTTTAAATTTATCCCAAGCCTCAAAAAGATTTTCCAAAGATGTTATTTTTTCAAATAAATTTTTATAAATTTTCATATGAATGATTTTGACATACCAATATTCAAAAAAACTTACGATTTATATAAAACATTGCACGAATACAGACGACTTGTGCCCAAAAACGATCGATTTACTATTTTTGAACGGGCAGAACAGACAACTTTAGATTTAATTGAATCCATTATGTTGGCAGGCAGTCAAAAAGCACAGGAAAAAATACAAACGCTTGAGAGTGCAAGCATTAAACTTAACATGCTCCGCGTGTTTATCCGTTTAATGAAAGACATAAAGACATTGGACGGGAAAAAGTATATAACCATAGAAAATATTATAGACGAAATTGGCAGAATGCTTGGCGGGTGGATTCGCTCAAATAAAGTCGCGTAAAAATAAAAGAAGATATCCGTTGCGGATATCTCCTTAAAAATTAGAAAATCATGGAGAGACTTCGGAAGGAAGGCGGACGTGGCTCCATAGTTAGAATTAGCATTGTTGATCTTGTTCGCGTTGAAGTTGACCTTGTCGTTGTTGTAGTTGACACAAGGGGCACCGAAAAAGCGACCATCCCCGCCATAACAATTTGCCTTTGTCCATCCGTGTCACCAGATCTTAAGGTTTACTTCCTGCTGGAAACAGGACTATATACTTTTGACCCTGAATATAATTCGACGGTTTTCCAAAAAGGAATTTTCGGAATCCGCGCTAAACAAAGACAAGCAGTATCTCCTTGAGACAACGCGCTCTTGAAAATCTTAATCTCCAAGACCCCGGTTGTTTTTCTCGTTAAAGAGAGAGGTCGGCGCCGGCAATCCGTGAACTGCCGTTCATGAGCCTATACTCATTTTAATAGTAGCACTATTTTTTAGAGATTGCCAGCATGTGTTGAGAAATTAGCAATGTAAAGGGCAGATTTTTAGCTTAACAGAGCGAAAATATAAATTAAATATAAAATTAACCTTGACAAATAGAATTATTTGTGATATAATTTAAAATTAATTATAAACCTTACGCATATCTTGTGAGGCGAACGCAGTGGACATAATATTTTGTGTTCAACGCGCTCTCCTCAATAAAGAGGGAAGACGTTGCCCAGAGCGATTCTGGTTTTAAAATTTAATATTAGGAGGGATGACGATGTCAAAAACATTGATCACCGTATCAACAGATGGACAGAAAAAACAATACGACAGATTTATAGAGGATGCGAGCGATAAAGCATTTTTGCAAGCAGGGTTAGATAAGGATAAGGATGGACTACAAAGGCTAATCGGGAGAGGCGGAGAGTTCCAGTCGAGCATTATAGCGACTATTAAGGAACTTTCTGTAAGTAATAGGTATGCGGACGAGGAGGTTAGCTCCAACTACACATATCCACCGGAATATAAAGGTCCAAAGCCGATTATTGACCAGATCACGACGCTTGCTAAGATCTTCAACCTCAAGCCTGATAGTGCGATTGATTATTCTGAAACCGTGCCATCACTGGAATCTTTTGTTCCTGCAGATGCTCTTGCATGGACAGGATGGTTCGCATGGATTGATTACATTGAGCTCGGTCGGCAATATTTTCCAAAGGAAAAAAATCTTGCGGTTTTATATTGCTTAGGAGTGAATCTGGTTTTGGAAAAAATCAAGGAGTCTCGTCCATTTTACAACCACCGAGAGGGTGAGATTATAGAGTCTAAGTTGCGACTTAGTAGTCGCACGGCAGATGCTGAAAATGTAATGAGGCAAACTCAAAAGGGACCAATTTTAATTGGCGCGGCTCAGCTTGGCATGCGCCATGGTAATCCGATCGCCCGTTCTGTTCGCAGGGCTCGCGAGCTTTTCGTTCCCAACGAATTTGGATTAGGAAGTTTAGCGGTCGGCTCAATCGCGCTAACTCACCCCGAGCGATTTGTTCGCTACGAGGAGCTAGATGTGGATTGCGCGGGGGATGAGTTTGACTTCGGGGATGGTCGCTTTTTCGGTGCCCCTTGTGTCTACTTCTTCAGCGACAAGGTATACTTCCTCGCGTACGAGATCAGCTATGCTGGTTCTGGCTGTGGGGCCGCGTCCGCCTTCCTTCCGCAGTAATTGAACCTTGAGTTTTGAGTTCTTGAGCCTTTTGAAATTTGCTTTTTGACTCTTGAGCTTGGATTTTTTAAAAGGGTTATCTACGATGTAGATAACCCTTTTTTCTTAAAATGTATGAATTTGACTGCTATTGATAAAAAATAAAAGTATGCTATACTTTTATTGTGAGTAATGTATTTAATAGTGTTTGTAAATATATGAAAAATTATCATTTAATTCCAACAGTTATAGAAAAATCAACTTATGGCGAAAGGGCGTATGATATATTTTCACGTCTTTTAAAAGAGAGAATTATATTTTTAGGAGATGTAGTTGATGATCAAATCGCAAATACTGTTATTGCCCAATTGTTATTTTTAGAAAGCGAAGATAAAGAAAAGGATATTAAATTATATATAAATAGCCCGGGTGGCTCGGTTACAGCAGGTTTGGCTGTTTATGATACAATGCAATACGTTAAGCCAGATGTCTCCACTATATGCGTAGGAATCGCCGCCAGCATGGGCGCGGTATTACTTTCAGGCGGAGCAAAAGGAAAGAGATTAGCATTGCCTAACGCGGAAGTTTTAATTCATCAAGTGATGGGCGGAACTTCAGGACAAGCAACTGATATTAAAATTCACGCAGAGCATATTTTAAAGGCAAAAGATCGTTTAAATAAAATTTTAGCAAGTCATACTTCTCAACCGCTTGCTAAAATTGAAAAAGATACTGATAGAGATAATTTTATGAGCGCTATTGAAGCGAAAAAATATGGGTTGATTGATAAGATAATATGTTAGTTGGGGGGGGAAACTAATTTTCACGAATGGTGAAGTGAATTTTAAATATTAAATTTCAAAGTAACAAATACAGCGAAAGAAATGTTAAGGAGCGCGGATTTCACGGTATCAAAAGACAAGGAACAAATTGATTTGGTAAAATTAACGGTAAAAGATCTCGGTTTTCCAAATGGAACAACAATGGATAAGATATATGAGAAAGTAAAAGAGCTTGGATTAGAGCTTTGTCCCGCGGAAACAGGACCGCATTTAAGATTAGAATACAAAGATCAGCCGATGGATGAGTATTTAAGTATAGGGATGAATCAAATTACCGACTCTTCCGGCAATCCGGACATATTCAATGTGTCTCGCAATTCCGACGGCGCATGGCTCTACGGCTATTGGGCGAATCCTACTGACAAGTGGTATCCGGCTAACGAGTTCGTTTTCCGTTTCCGCAAGTTGGAAGCTTAAAAACTTAGATTTTTTGGGCTCTTTGAGTTTTTGGCTGTTTGGCTCTTGGGGGTTTGTAGGTGGTTGCGTATTTAGAAATTACATCTTGCTTTAACTTTTTTGTATTTCCATGCTGTAATAATCCCAAATATGAATTCAATATCGGTTCAGATGAATTTTTCTTTAATTTTTTAATGTTTGCATCATTTCCTTATCAATTCCTCCGATAGCAAACATGGCAATTAGATATACAATTATTCCAGCTAAAATAATAATAAATAAGTTTGCGCCTCGCATAAAATAAAGACAAATTACCATTAGGATGCCTGAAAGTAATGATTTTAGGCATTTTTTAAAATTTAGAGAAATTTTTGTTTTTTGATAGATTATTGTTATTGCGATTATTGATACTAATGTTTCAGAAAAAACAGTTACCCATGCGGCGCCCATATAAGAAAATTTAGGTATAAATATAAGATATCCTAATAATGAAAGTATAGCAGTTGTTAGATATCCGAAAAGCATTAATTTTTGTTGGTTTATAGCAACAATAAAATGACCGAATATAGTGCCGAAGAATATCATATTTACAGCTATAATTAATACTTTTAGTATTTTCCCAGAAGGCATAAATTCGTTACCTGCTACCAAAGTCATTACTTGAGTTGCAATAAATTGTGTGCCTAAAATAATTGGGATAGATGTCATTAAAGCTATATCAAAAGAAGTTTGAAGATATTTTTTTAGTTTGCCAATGTTTTTTTCTGCCCATGCAACTGTAAATAATGGCATCATTAGCCCCGCGAATATAATAGGCAGTGTTGTTAAAACATCAAGAACTTTATAGCTTGCTCCATAAAATCCGACTTGCGTTTCACTAACAAATAATGATAAGATAATAGTGTCGCCTCGCAGATAAACAAGATTAAATACTATAGATAGCGCAATCGGCCAAGATTTAAAGAAAATTTCTTTCCATATTTGTTTATCAAAAGATAGTTTGATTTTTATATATTTACGGGAATATATAAATTTGATAATAAAATGCGTAAAATTACCTAAAACAAGGCAGAGCATTATAAATATTAGATCAAGTTTATAGTAAGTGGCTAATATAATAGAGCCTAATATAATAGCTTTGCCAATTATTTCAGAAATTTCAGCTTCTATCATTTTTAATTCTTTTTGGAAAATCGCATGAAGAATTTGACAAAGCGATATAAAGAAAAAAGCAAAAGTCGCAACGAATATACCTTTTTTAACTACATCGGGATATGGGAACAGTAAAGCTAAAATAGGAGCTAGAGTTAATAAAATAACTGAAATAGTTAGCCTTAAAGTGAATCCGTTAGAGAATATTTTTTGGCAATCTCTTCCAGGTTCTGATATCATTTGCAATGTGGTAAGATAAATTCCCATATCTACTAAAATGCCAAAAAATGATAAAAATGCTATAATTATAGTATATTGACCAAATCCTTTTGGCCCTAAATATCTAGTTATTAAACCTATTGAAAAAAGAGCTAAGATTGTGCTTAGTATTTTTCCTAAAATTTGTATGATAGTATTTTTTGCTATTTTGTGAGAAAGGGACATAATAGATTTTAGATTTTTGATTGAAGATTTTAGATTGCTTTCATATATTGTCATCCCGTGCTTGCCTCGCCTTGCCTACCGGCAGGCAGGCCGAATCGGCGGGCTTGACACGGGATCCAGAAATATTAAAAGTTAGATTAACTAAATTAACTAACTGGATCCCGCATAAATGCTTTGCATTTTGCGGGATGACAAAAGTAGCATTATACGAGATTGTTGGATGACAACAGCTACTATATATCTTACCATAAAAATATTAATATGATAAATTTTCTCAAAGGCAGAGTTGAAGATAAAGAAAAAGATTATCTTGTTATTAATGTTAATGGCATAGGATATGCTGTTTTTGTAAACGTTGAATTATTAAGTGAAATAAAAAAAGGTGATGAAATTAAATTATGGACTTATCATCATATTCGTGAAAATATTTCTGATTTATATGGGTTTTTAGACAAATCCGAGCAAGTTTTTTTTAAGATATTAATTTCAGTTTCTGGTATTGGACCTAAATCTGCTTTAAATATTATATCAAAAGCAGGAATTAATAATATTAAGATTGCGGTAGCTCAACAAAATGATGAATTATTGAAATCTATTGGACCTAAAACAGCCAAAAGAATACTCGTTGAATTAAAAGGTAAAGTTTCTGATACTCAAATCATAGGCAGTGAAGGACATAAGGGAGATGAAAGTAATTTTTATGAATGTCAAGGGGAATTATTAAATGTTATGGTAAGTTTAGGTTATAGTCAGGCAGAAGCAACCGCAATAATAAAAAAAATGCCCAAAGATATAGACAATATGAGCGCTAAAGTCAAATGGGCATTGAGGAATGCTTAAATAGTTTCGTGGTGAATATGATTTTGTATAATTTGCGATTTTAAAAAAATATGTAGTTTAAATGAAATCTCCGCAGATTAGACGCGGATTATTACGCGGATTTCACGCAGATATTTGTTATATATTGATATTGAGGAAGGTTTATTTTTTATTTTCTGTTTTTTTGATTTTAGTTGATTTTTTAGTTTTTTCTTTTTTCTTTTCAGATTTTTGGTCATCATCAGTTATGGCGATTTTTTTATCTTCTTTCTTTTTTATGTTTTTTTCAGAGTCTATTAATCCTTCTGAACTTAATCCAATTTTATGGTTATCTGTATCTATTGAAACAATAGTGAATTCTTTTTTTTCTCCGATTTTTACAATTTTTTCAATATCTTCAATAGTCTTCAAATTTTTTTCAGGAGATAATTCTGAAATATGGGCTAATCCTTGAATATCTTTTTCTAATCCAACAAAAATTCCAAAAGGATTTATTTTTAATATAGTTCCTTTTACTTTTTGTCCAATTGAATAGGTGTCTTTAATTTTGAGCCACGGATTTTTCAAAAGATCTTTTATTGAAAGAAATATTTTTGCTCCGTTGATATTAATAATTTTAGCTTTTACCCGTTTGTCTTCTTTTAAATAATTTTTTAAATTATCAATTTTTTGCCATGCTATTTCAGATATATGGATTAATCCTTCTGCGAAATTAACTTTTTCAGTATTTTTATCATCAATTATTTTAGTATCAATTTTTATAAATGCGCCGAAATCAGTGATAGCGCTAATAGCTCCTTCAACAATATCTCCTATTTTAAAGTTAGAGATTATTTCATTTTGTATCTCTGATAACGCCGCTTTTTCAGAAACTATAATTGTTTGATCTTTTTCTGAAACATCCATTATTTTTACATTTATTTCTTCGCCAATAATTTTTCTCAATTTTTCTAAAATTTTTGTTTTATCTCCGCCAAGAACTTTAGGATAATGTTCAGGAGCAAGATGAGATACAGGCAGGAAAGTTTCTATGGAAAACATTTTTACTATCAACCCGCCTTTATTTGCTTCTTTAACAATTGCTTTAACAATTTTTTTATTTTTATAAGCGTCATTAATTTTGCCCCATGTTTTTTGCTGACCAGCCACTCTGAATGACAGTTCCATTTCACCTGTTTCATTATCTACTTCAAGCACAGTAGCGTCAACTAAATCTCCTTCTTTTAGTTTACTATATTCCTCTAAATCATTATAAAGTTCCTGAGCCCTTACTAAACCTGTAGTCATCCCATCTATGTCTAATCTAACTTCATGTTTAGATATACTTAAAACAGATCCAGTAATCAAGTCTCCTATTTTTGGGACAGTTATAATCTTTTTATTTTTTTCTAATATTTTTTTAAACTCATCTTTCTCTTGAGTTTTTTCATTGTTTTCTGTGTTTTGGTCTTGCATAAAATTAAGTTCCTTTTCTAATAGAATCCAATGACTTAATAGGGAAATGGTTTAAATAATTTATTTTATAGAGCTATTACAGAGTTAATTCTGTAATATGTTCATATAAAATAAAATATCCATCACCCAAAAGGCGGAGGATGTAAGATAAAAATATCATAGCACGGATTTTTTAGTTTGTAAAGGTGATCTTGATTTTTTTTGTTAAATGTGCTATAATGTATAGTATGAAGTGGAAACAGTGGAAAAGTCATGCCACTGCCACATTTTTTCAAAATTTCTATTAAAATGGGACATAAAACAAAAATAAAAATAAAAATATGACTAAAATAAGCCAAAAAATTAAACAAAATTTACCTTGTGGAGAGATAGATGATCCCCTGCCCATTATGGGGCGGGATAAAACGCAAGGTTTTTATTTTTCTAAATTTTTAGCTAAAAATAGCATACATTCGTTGAATATCTTGATTTTAATGGTATTAATCGCAGAAATGATAATGCCACATAAAATATACGCATTTGGAGGCATTAACACTAATAATAGGGAATTAGCTTTATTAGCTGATAAATATACATTTAATGGTAAATATCTAGATCCTGAAGAGGAATTAATAAATGGCAGGTATAGAGTAGTTTCTTCAAGAAATGTAGCTACAACAGCTTATTCCAGCACTGTTGATCAGTGTGACGCTGATCCATTTATTGCGGCATCTGGAAAACGAGTTCATGACGGAATGGTAGCCGCTAATTTTTTAAAATTTAACACAAAAATAAGAATTCCAGATGTTTTCGGCAATAAAGTCTTTATTGTTGAGGATAGAATGAATAGAAGATTTCAAAATAGGGTAGATATTTGGATGAATACAAGGCAAGAGGCGATGAATTATGGTAAAAGGAATGTAAAAATAGAAATTTTAGAAGAAGTCCAGTAAAGAATACGGATTTACACGGATTACAAAACGGATTTTCACGGATTACGGATATGGATAGCAGAAGTGTTAAAAAAATGATATAATTAAAAATAAGTTAAGAAAGTTTTTTATATGATAAAAGATAAATATTTAAAACAATTAGTTGAGAATGTAAAAAAAATCAGCGATGTAAAAGACACTAAATTTTTTATATTTGGTTCAAGTTTGACGAGAGATCATTTTGGAGATATAGATATTGGAGTAATGGGTGATTTTGGGAATAAAGTAATTAG
>JBHPIX010000080.1:0-2039 GCA_042568285.1 Patescibacteria group bacterium
TTGGTTCCGCAATCAGTATCCGGTCTAAATTCAATTGTTTTATATTGGTTGCTAAATAAAAATTTACCAGAAATAATTTCACTATCTGCCTCTACTTTAATATAATTATTAACTGGCAAAGGATCAATAGCTTCATTAAAATTAATTTGTATAACAGAATTTATTGGCCAGTCAGAAATTCCATTTATTTCAATGTCGCCATCTTTCTCAATAGGAATTTTTGTATTTTCTATGTTAATATTTTCAGAACTGGAACTAATAGCTATATAATCGCCGCCTTGTTTTGCTGTTAAAACAACTGTCGCTCCAAATGATTCTGCTGTTACAACTGAATCGCTGTAAGCATTAATTACACCTGCTATATTTATTGCTGTTTCATTAAATGACAGACCTATATTTATATCTTCGCCGAATATATATTTCTTATCAGCTATACTTAAATAATCCGCTATTTTTTTTGCCGACACCTCAACATCCCATGAATTACCAGACGCAAATCCTCCTGAAACTAACGAAAATGAGATACCATATCCTAAATCAATTGACTCATTAATAAAAGTTCTATTAATTGAAACACCATCATTAAAAGAAACTGTCGCAGAATTAGTATCAGCGCTAATTACAATATTATAATCGCCATCTTCACTTCCTATATATTGACCTGTTATTTGGGCTTCAGCTTCATTTGCTCCGCCATCAGTTCTAATAATTGAAACAATTTCAGCTTCTACGTCAACTTGCAATAAACCATTAATTGACAATGTCCATTCTCCTGATTCAGCTTCAACTTCATTTTGCCCGTCCATTAAATTATCTGGAAAAGGAAAAATACTTTTTACTTTGGGTGGAGTTAAATCTAATTTTGTAGAAACTTCAAACTGCCAATCATATCCTCCGCCTATTCCAAAGGCTTCATCTCCGTTTGCTCTTTTTAATCCAGTTGTTAAATAAACAGAATGCCAAACATTAGATTCGCTATTTCCTAAATATCTTGATGGCTTTAAAATAAATGTCTTGTCATCAACTGTAAAAACAGAAACATCTACGATATTATTTAATTCGCAATTTATATATTCGCCATCTTCAAAAATACAAGAATCATTAATGTTAGTTGGATAAATTCTTATATTGCTAAATTGTAAATTCCCGCATTTCATTCCAGCTCCACCGCAAACATCTCCTTCTTGAATATCTCTAATAATAGTTGCTTCGTCCATCTGTTCTCTAAAAGTAACTACTATTTTAGTATTACGGGCAATATCCTTTTCATTGCGGGCTGGATAATGACTTTCAACAATGCTATCGCCCATTGCGCCAAACGACGGTGAATGACCTGCCGTTGAGCCTGTTGCTCCACCTGCCCCACCAGTTAAAAACTTACTTAAAATAAAGCTAACTATAGCATAAGAAGATAAAATAATAATTAAACCAATAACAGCGTTTTTAATAATCGCTTTTGACTGTTCTATTTTTGCTATGTCTCCCCCTGATGTCATCCATAAATATCCTGCGTAAATTATCAATACTAAAGCGATTATGCCTAAAAATCCTAAAAATATTTTAATTATATTAGCAATTATAATGCGAGGATCCTTTTCAACTAAACCAGTTTCTTCCATCGCTATTTTTCCAACATCTCCTTCTCCCCAAACTCCAACTTCTTGCGCTTTAACTACTGTTTTTGTATTAACAATAAAAAAACCTGTCTCGACTGGTGCGAGCCAAGGCGAACATAAGCTAAATAAAATAAACAAACAAAAACCCCAAGTTATAATTTTATAACCTGTTTTTTTATTATTTTCTCCATTGTCCCTCCGTTGAGTTTCCATCGCAACTTAAAATTAATAATGCACTTTATTTTTTCACTCTAATTTTAACTTTTGATTTATTTCTATTGCCATATTCTTCTTCAGGCAATTTACCAATTTTACGAAGATACTCTTTTTTTGATCTAATTTTGTTTCTTATTAGAGCGCTAGCCTTTCTTTGATTTTTACTAACCTTTTTTTCGCAATATTTATTTTGCTTAGCTTCTATAA
>JBHPIX010000081.1:0-2013 GCA_042568285.1 Patescibacteria group bacterium
GGAAAGCTTTTTTTCTTTCCCCGAATATATTTTATATATTTATTTTAAATTTAATTTCCCTCATGTAATTCATGCCATGCCTGCGCGATAATTTCAGCAGACAATCCATTAGCTTTCTGCTCCCTAAAATAAACTTCAAACTCTGTTGATGGTTCTGGCAAAACATTCATTAATACTTGTCTAATTTTTAATTTATCAGTTGTCCTAATTGCTAAAAGCGAATTTAATTGTTCACTGCTAGCGTTTTTATTATATAAATCTTGACAAATTTCATTTGCGATTGGCGCCACATAATTGCGATAAGCTATTTCCGCCTGTTCTCTTGCCACTCTTTCTAAAGTTCCTTTTTCGTAATATCCATAAAGCCCGAAGTCGCCTTTAATATATTCCACTCTTGAACTTTCAAGATTAGATGGTATTAACCATCCATACTGTTGCATCTCACACCATCTCGCGTTCATCCCACTTCTGTTTGTTATATTAACTTTCCTATTGGTAATTTTATGCCTATATCTGAATGGAGGAAGATCTTCAACATTAATTCTGAATGTATTTAAAAAATCATCTACATCTGACATCTGATGACCTGTTCCTTCTTCCACTACCCATAAAATATTTACATATCCGCCTGTTGCCCAGCTGTAATATTTTTGGGTGTATATATTTCTTGGAATTAATATTTGCGAACTGTCTGATCTTGATGTGTATTTAGTTTCTCCTGTGTCATCTGGCGCATCTCCGCCTATTCCATATTGAATAATTTCTAATTTCCCATTTATTAATTTAAATTCTGCTATTCCAGACAATCCGTTGTAATAGAAAATTTCAATATTTCCATTATCAGAATTAAACATCGTGCCTTTTTCAAAATCTTGACGAGTATATACTGTATAATCAGTTCCATCTAATTCATTGCATATTGGCATTGAGTATGGATTATTTATTGGCTTTCCTAAACTCTCAAATCCATAAACATCAAAATATTTCTGTCTAAATCCTTGGCTTAAAACAAATTTTAGCGTCTCTCCTTCAGCATACATATTAAACACAGCTTGCGGTATTTCTAAAATATAATTATCAGTGTATCCGTAAGAAGTAAAAACATCCCAACTATCAAAATGTTTCCATGATCCATTTAAGAATAAATAAACTTTCGGACTGCAATCAAGTTTGGCAATAAGATACTCACCGACAACAGTTTTTCTAACAGGAAATTCATTTGTAATTGCATCATATTGATCAGCTGGATATTCTATAACATCATCAAAATTACTGTTCCCCATTGCGTAAAATGTAGCTTCATCTTTTATGTCCCAAAGTTGATCTTTAAAAACATAATACACTTTTGGGCTGTTGGAAAATTTGATGAAGGTTTCGTTTGAGACTACTTCTCCAAGACGATAAAAATGCACTTGTAAAGCATACTCATTTGCCCATGAATAAGGATCCCATATATGAATACTCACCATTTTACAATTATTTAAACACCAATTAGAATCAATAACAGTTAATGTGCCGTCATTATTATTTTCTAACACTATAGCTGTATGCATTCCTAGATAATATTTATCTGAATCAGAATCTTTACACAACTGAATTATATCGCCTCGCACCAGATCATTGATAGAAATAATTTCATGACCTGATTTTAAATAACAATCCCTATAGCCAGTTCCAAGTGAATAGCCAAGATTATCTAATACCTTTATTTGAACAAATTTTTTACATGTATCTCCAGATTTACCATCATACTTAAGCGCAGTATTTGCAATTTCATTATTTGTGATTGCAAATAATGACCGACTACTAATCAAAGCAATGAATAATACTAAAAAAATAAACGAGAATATCTTTTTCATGTTGACTTACCTTTCTACGAATTAGGTTAAAGATTATTAAATTGTAAAGAACAAACTCAAAGAACAAAAATTTCATAAAAGAACAATTTTTCCCTCCCTTCTTTTTGTTTTTGGAGCAAAATTACTCCATAAACGACACAATATTATTTGCATC
>JBHPIX010000009.1:0-26854 GCA_042568285.1 Patescibacteria group bacterium
TTCTGAATTTGCGGGATGACATTACTCTTCTCTGAGCGTGGGACTATGATACCCTCAAAGCAAGTAAAAATAACCTATGAAAAGCAAAATAAAAGCCATCGGATTGTATTCAGGCGGGTTAGACAGCATATTAGCTGTCAAAGCAGTGTTAGACGGCGCTACAAGGCCAATAGAGATAGTTTTAATCCGTTTTATTACGGCCTTTTTTGATTATAAGGATGAAGAAGAATTTGAGAAAGAAAAAAAATATATAAAAGAAAAGTTTAATATTAATCTAAAAGTAATTGATATAACAGAAAATTATTTAAAAATTTTAGATAAACCTAAGTATGGATATGGAAAAAATCTTAATCCATGTATTGACTGCAAGATTTTAATGTTAAAAAAAGCAGAAGAAATAATGAAAAAAGAAAAAGCAAATTTTATTTTTACAGGCGAAGTTGTTGGACAAAGACCTAAATCACAGAAAATGAACACTATGCGACTAATAGAGAAGGGAGCAGGTTTAGAAGGTTATTTATTAAGACCATTATCAGCGCAATTACTAAAAGAAACTATTCCAGAAAAAGATGGATTAGTTGATAGAAAAAAAATGTTAGCAATTAATGGTCGTTCAAGAAAAGAACAATTAGCAATGGCAAAGAAAAATAATATAAAATATTTTGCGACGCCAAGCGGAGGATGCCTATTAACTGATAAAGACTATAGTAGAAAATTATCTATCGTAAAGGATGAAATAGGATTAGATGCTCATATCTTAAAATTTGTAGGCAAGGGAAGACTATTTATAATTGATAAAAATTTATTTATTGTTGGCCGTAATGATTTAGAAAATAAAAAATTACTAAACTTATCTGGAAAAAATGATTTATTGTTTCAACCAGAAAAAATTCCCGGACCTCTGTGCGCCTTTGTAACGAATTCAAGGGTATCAGCATACCTAGAAGATGAAAAAAAAATAAAGGTTTTAGCTTGTATTTGCGCTAAATATACAGTAAAAAGCCCCAAAGCCCTAACAATACAATATGACCTTAAAAAAGATATATTAAAAGACATACAAGACTTAAAAACATTGAAGTTATCCTATAAGATAAATATAGCTCGTAATAGGGATATGGAGGACATAAAGGACATAATAGATAGGTATATTGTTTGATTATTATTAAAAAATGGTATATAATGATAACGATAGGTTGCTTAATCTACATTATGCGAAGTAATATATATGTGAAATAATGCAGTATATTAATTGTTCCCTTACATGTTTATGGATAACAATAAATCAATAATACTATACCTTACCAATTTCCTTGACCATTTAGAAATTGAGAAAGGACTTTCTAATAAAACTCAAGAAAATTATAGTCGCTTTTTGAAAAAATTTTTTATTTGGCTAAAAAATAATAATTTAGAAAATTTGAAACCCAAAGAATTGTTATCTGAACATATCTGGAAATATAAAGTCTACTTGTCAAGAACTATAATTGATAAGAAAAAAAATATAACCTTAAAAAAAACTACACAAAATTACTATTTAATAGCATTGCGCAGTTTATTAGAGTTTTTCGCGGAAAAGAATATCCCTTCCCTGCCCTCTGTTAAGGTTAAGCTCGCTAGAGATAAAAGTGATAAAGAAATAAATTTTTTAAAGTTAAAAGAGATGGAAAAATTGCTTCTTGCGCCTGATATAAACGATAAAATTGGCTTAAGAGATAGAGCTATACTTGAAACATTATTCTCTACAGGGCTTAGAGTGGCTGAATTAGTTAGTCTTGACCGAGAACAAATTAAAATAAATGATAATATGAAAGATTTAGAAGTTTCTATTGTGGGAAAGGGCAGAAAAGTAAGAACGGTCTATTTTTCAGAAAGAGCTATAGATTGGGTTAAAAAATATTTAAATAAAAGAGATGATATTGATAAAGCTTTATTTATTAATTATAAACCAGGAATAGAAAAAACAGATAAATCAAGACGTTTAACTACTAAAAGTATTGAGAGTATTATTAAAAAATATACAAAAATTGCTGGATTATCTATTTTGACAACACCTCATACTATTAGACATTCTTATGCAACTGATTTATTATCACAAGGCGTTGATTTGCGTTTAGTGCAAGAATTTTTGGGTCATCGTAATATAGCAACAACACAAATATATACTCATGTAACGAATAAACAGCTTAGAGATGTTCATAAGCAGGCTCACAGTGGTAATAGGTTAAAAAATTAGCATAAAATAAAGACCCTTTACATAATTATAAATTTTAAGTTAAGGGTCTTTTTTTTGATTTGTATAAGTGGGGATCACTTGGATCATCCATATATTTTTTCCTTTCTTAATTAAAAAATATTTTTTAATCAATAAAAGAAATTATTAACCTTCTACGGCATTTTTTTATTTATTTTATTTACTATTAACTCTATTTTTTCAGAAAGAGGACCCCTACCATTTTTATTTAACCAATCTGTTATTATTTTTATCTTTTCATGATTAGTCAGCTTTTTATTTTTTTCATTAAAAATTTTAGAAAATTTCATTTTACTTACCTCCTTTTTTATATTTGTTTATAGCCGTTGAAAGTATAAAGAACAAATTAAAATTATATTATCCCTTTTCTTTTTGCTATTAATATATTTGCTTTTAATAAAGCTTCAAATGTTCCGGCATCTATCCATTCTCCTTTTAATATTTCATAACTCATATTATTTTGTTTAATATATTCATTATTAAGATCCGTAATTTCTAATTCTCCCCTATCAGAAGGCTTTAAGTTTTTTATTAGTTCCCATACTTGCGAATCATACATATAAATTCCAGTTACAGCATAATTTGTTGGGGGATTTTTAGGTTTCTCTATAATATTTATAATTTTTTCGCCATCAATTTCAGGAACGCCAAATCTTTGAGGATCAGTAACTTCTTTTAGAAAAACTTTTGCTCCTTTTTCTTGTTTCTCAAAATTTTCAACAGCTTGTATTAAATTATGCTCAAAAACATTATCTCCAAGAATAGCAATTATTTTTTCATTATCAGCAAAATCTTCTCCTATACTTAACGCCTGCGCAATCCCGCCTGGTTCTTCTTGAACATCGTAAGATAGATTAATTCCTAATTCTTTGCCTGATCCCATTAAATCCAAAAATTGTCCTGCCTTTTCTCGCCCTCCAATTATTAAAATATTTGTTATCCCAGCTTCTTTTAATTTAAAAATTGGATAATAAATTAATGGTTTATCATAAATAGGCAATAAACTTTTGTTTACAACTCTTGTAAGCGGCAATAGTCGTGTTCCCTTTCCCCCTGCTATTATTATTCCTTTCATAGGTCTTATTTTACGGTTAGTCCTACATAAATTTCTAATTTTTCTGCGATATATTTAATTATCGCGGAAATAACGCGGAATTATACGCGGAAATAACGCGGAATTTTTAAAGTTATTTAACAAAAATTAATATATTTATTAAAATTATGCTTAAAGTTATACAATAATAACCAAAAATATGAAATTTATCAGATTTTATTATGCTTAATAACAATTTTAAAAATATGTATCCTACAATCAGCGCTGTTATCATGCCAAATATAATTGGTTGCCATTTTGTATAAGCAATTATATTTTTATTAATTTTAAATAATAATGCTCCTAAAATAGCAGGGATACTTAATAAAAAAGAAAAACGAGCTACTTTCATCCTATCAATCCCGCTCAAAATTCCCGCGCTGATTGTGGCTCCACTTCTTGAAATGCCTGGAATAATAGCAACACCCTGCGCTATACCTATTAGAGTAGCTTTTTTTTTGTTTAAATTAGCTGATTTTTGATGTTTTTTTATTTTTGTTGATAATAATAATATTCCAGTAACCATTAATGAAATAGCAACCGCAAAAAGATTAGTAAATAATTTTTCAAAAATATTTTGAAATAAGAAGCCAATAATAGCAGTAGGAATGCTTCCTGTTATTATAAATACTGCTAATTCCCCATATTCGCTTTTAAAATCTAATTTTATTATTGATTTTAATATTTCTATTATATCTTTCCAAAATACAATAAAAACAACAAATAGTGTTGTCGTATGTAATAATATATCAAAAAAAAGATAATTTTGCAAGCCAAAAAATTCTTGAGCTATTACAAGATGCCCAGAGCTTGATATTGGAAGCCATTCTGTTACACCCTGAATGGCGCCTAAAATTATTGATTGTAGTATTGACATAGTAGTAAAAAATTAATCTTTTAATCTTTTAATTTCTGAAGTTAAAATGTTTAAATAATTATTTATTCCCCATCTTTCAACTGAATTTAAAGCATTTTGCTTTAATTTATCTAATTTCCATTTTTCGTCTGCGCATTTTTGCAATGTGTCTAATAAACTCTGTTCATTACCAGCTTCGTATATATATCCATTATAGCCGTTTTTTACTAATTCTGGAATACCTCCTATCTTTGACGCTATTACAGGAATGCCATTTGAGAAACTTTCATAAATAACTGTTGGAGCATTTTCATAACATATTGATGGAACTATTAAAAAATCTGTTTGAATAAAAAATGTGTTCAATGAATTATTTTTTATAAACCCGTGAATTTTTATATTATTATATCCTTCAGCTACATCTTTTATTTTATCTAATTGGCTACCAGTTCCTACAATATCCAGAGAGACGTTACATAATTTTTTAATTACATCTATTAGAAATAAAATGCCTTTATGTTTTTCTATCTGACCTACGTATAATAGTTTTAAGGAATTTTTTACCCCCCCTTGCCCCCCCTTGTAAAGGGGGGGAGCGTTTTCGCATTTTTTAAAAAGCGGATTGTTTTTAATTTGTACTTGAATGGGATTTTTTATTACTATTTTTTTTGAGTTCTTAAAAAATCCTTTTTTTATATAAAAATTTATTAACCACTCTGAAGGCGAAATAACTATATCAGGAGATCCAAATAATTTTTTATTTATTAACTCATAGATTTTAGCAGGAATATATCGTAAGATTATTTGCACTTTATTCGTATAATTCGTATGCATTCGTATATTAGCATCGCATTTGTTTTCTTGATATAGTAATCCACTCGGTTCAACAAGTTGAACATCATGTACAGTATGAATATGGCGAATTCCAGAACTGCGAATTGCCATAGGCGCTGTATATCCAATTCCTTTTATGTTATGTGTCATTACAATATCTGGATTTTCAAATTTAAGTATTTTTTTTATTTTAAAATAACTATATATATTAAATACATCTATAATATGCCATGGCAACCTTAGCCACATCGGATTTTTGTCAATATTTCCAAACCAGAATAAATTTAATGGATAAAAACTGATAACCGATAATTCCCCTTTTTGTAAAGAAGGATAAAGACCTGCCCGCCGTATTGGAGGGGAGATTCTTTCTTTCCGTCCAAATGGCTTTGTAGTAATCACTGCAACTTCATTCCCTGCTTCTAATAATCCATCAACAATAGTTTCTACAATCCTCTCTGCTCCGCCTTTTGAATATGGTTTATATAAACTTGTGATTACACATATTCTCATATTAAATTTTTATAAATTTTTTCCAATCTATTTCCTATATTTTTCCAATTATAAATTTTTTGGACTTTTTCTAATCCAGCTCCGCCCATTTGTCGCGCTATTAAAGGATTATCTAAAAGATATTTTATTTTTCCAGCTAAATTGTTAGCATTTTTTGGTTCGCATAACAGCCCATTCACGCCATCTTCTACTACTGTTCTTACACCAGCTAAATTAGATGCGATTACTGGCTTAGCGCATGCCATTGCCTCTATTAGCGAAATTCCAAAAACTTCTGATTTGTCTATTGAGGGAAGAACATTGATATATGAAGAATTTATAAGTTTTATTTTTTCTTCGTCGCTAACTTTACCCGCAAAAATTATTTGTTTAGATATTCCTAACTGACCAGCTAAATTAATATAATATTTTTTCATATTTCCTCCACCGATAATAATTATTTTAATTTTATATATTTCTGTTCCCGTATATGTTTCCTTTATAATTTTTAATGCCTTAAATAAATATTCTAAACCTTTAAAATAATGCGCTTTGTCTATTCCGCCAATCATCAAAATAATTTTATCATCATATTCTAAATTATATTTATCCATTATTTTATTATCTTTGCCTATTATCTTATAATCTGATTGATCTATGCCAAATGGTAATTCAATAATATTTTTTTCATTCAATTTTATATTTTTGGCATTACTATTTTTATAATAATCTAAAGATGAAAAAGTTATTTTATTAGCAGATTTTAATATTTTTGGCATTAAATTTTTTGTATGAAAATTAAATATTGATTTTAAGATCCCTTTTCCTACTACATCCATATGATAAGTAATTATTAAAGGAGTTGATTTTAATTTTCTTTTTTTCATCCTACAAACTATTTCAGCCGCGCCAAAGAATGGATAATGTAGATGCACAATATCAAATCCATTTAATTCTTTTTTAATTTTTGGAATAAATGCTCCGTTACCATAACTAAAAAAAGGTTTTATTCTCTTAATTTTAAAACCATCCATTTCTTCAGTGGTTTGTAATTTTTTGTCATATAAAGGAGTAAAAACTACTACTTCATTGCCTCTCTTTGCTAATTCCTTAGAGAAGTAATAAGCTGATTCTGATATTCCTGATTTGTATGGTCTAAATTGGCATACTATTTGCGCTATTTTCATATAATAATTATTAATTATCTTGATGTCATTCCGACCGAAGTGGAGGAATCTATTAAGTTATAATAGAAACAGATCCCTCGGCTAAGCTCGGGATGACATTAACAAATTTTTGTTCTAATAAATATAATTTTTATTTTAATAAATTTTCAATTTTCCCAATTTGTTTTTCTTTTGTAAATTTATTTAATACTCGTTCTCTTCCTTGAACACCAAATTTATTCGCTAAAGTATTATTTGTTAATATTTTAATAACCGCATTGGCGATATCATTAACATCTTCTGGATTAACTAATATTCCTGTTTGTCCATCTATAACAGCTTCTACTACTCCCCCACTTTTTCCTGCTATAACTGGCTTTTTATATAATCCAGCCTCTAAATACACAATACCAAATCCTTCAACATCACCTTTAATCTCTCTTGATGGCATAATAAATATATTGCATTCAGATAAAAGATTATTTCTTACTGAATCGCTTACTTTACCTAAAAATTTTACATATTTGTCAACTTGATATTCTATTGCTAAATTTTCTAAATATTTTTTATCTGGTCCATCTCCCGCAATAATATATTCTATTTTAGGAAATTTTTTTATAATTTTTGGAAGTGTCTTTATTACCATATCATGCCCTTTCCGTTTTACTAATCGTCCTATAGTGAGTAAAGTTTTTTCGTGTCTTTTAGTCTTAAAATTTGTGTCAATTTGTGCGCTGTTAGATACACAAGGATATACTACAATAATTTTATTTTCATCAATTCCCTGCTCTAATACAAGTGATTCGGTATAGTTACTATTAACTATAATAAATTTTGCATTATTTAAAATTGTATTGCATAATTTAACTTTTCTCTTATTCTGTTTAGCCATCTGGATATCCATTCCATGTATAAAAACTCCATAAGGTAAATTAAATAATTTTTTATAAATATAAGCGACTGTCCCTAATGGAAGTATTTGTCCTACTAATATAATATCAATTTTTTCTTTTTTTATAGTTCTCCATAGATGAAAAAAACTGGAAATCCATTTTGGCCAAATTGGTAAAGTAGATATTAATTTCTTTCTATAAATTTTATATCGTTGTTCATTATCAAAATCTCTTTCATTTGCTTCTTGAGATGTTAATACAGATATTTTTTTAGCAGACAAATATTCGCATATGTTTTTATAGTATGTTGATATCCCTCCTTTTTGTGGAGGAAATTCAATTGTGAATAATAAACTTTTCATATTTTTATCAACCCTTATGCCTTATAGCTTGGTAGACTAATTTTATGTCATAAGTTTTAATACCGCCAACCGCATATAAACCAACACTATACATTACTCCACCTACTAAGATTGTAAGATAAAAATTTACAAATGGTTTTATGTAAATTACAGTTGCTAGCATTAAAATGCCAGCTGTTAAAGTTTTTATAGCTTGTTTTACTATTGGCTTAATATTAAATTTAATTATTTTATAACTATAATACATTCTAAATGAAAGTAATAAAAAAGTGCTTATAATTGCCGCAATACTTGCGCCTATATAACTCCAAATAGGTATTAAAAATATATTTAATAATATATTAATTATCATAACAAACCCCATTATTGCTGTATTTATTTTTTCTTTATCGCAAGCGTTCATCAATGTTCCAGCTGGAAAATTTAAAAATAATAAAATTAAGTTGCACATCAATATTTGCAATGGCAAAATAGATGGGATATAACTATCACCAAAAAATCTAACTATAATTTCAGGCGCTAAGGAAACAATCCCAAAACTAATTGGCACTCCTACTAATAACAAATAAAATATAGCTTTTTCAAAAGTTTTTTGTAATGCTTCTTTTGAAGAAATATAATAATAACTCATTGCTGGGAATAATGCGGCTACAAATGCCATTGGGATAAATTGAAATGAATTAGTGGCGCGATATGCAATGCTATAAAATCCGACAGCCGCATCTCCAGCTAAATTATAAAGTAAAATTGTGTCAATATATGAATAAACTCGTAAAAATATTCCTGCTAAAGCGAACGGAATTGTTATTTTTAATAAATATAGAATAATGCTTCTATCGTATTTAAGTTTTGGGAATATTTTATATTTTTTTATTAAAATTATTAAAGAATAAATTAATTTAAATAAACTTCCGATTAAAAGAGCTAAAATTAATATATGCAAGCTCATTTTATTAAGTAAACCGAAAACACCTATTGAAATAATAATAATTTGACCTATTATTGTAGAAATACTTTCATATTTTAAATTTTGAAAACCCCTAAATACACAATTTATGCTTAATGTAAATGAATCTAAACTCATTACGATAGCCGCTAAATATATTAATTGTTTAGTGATTAACGGATAATTTTGGAAATGGGTAATTAAAAAAATAGAAATAAAAGTTAAAATAAAAAGAGGAATTTTAATTCCTAAAATATTACTAAAATATTGTTGAGATTTTTCTAATTTTTTTGCGCTTTCGCGGATTAGCACTTTTTCAAGACCTATATCAATAAATATTGCGAATACAGTAGTAAAAGAAAGCGCGAAAAAGTATTTTCCTAAATTTTCAGGCCCAACCATTCTGCTTATAAAAGCAAAATATATAAAAGCGGCAACTTTTTGAAAAATAGTTGCCAATGTATAGTAAGAAGTATTTTTAGCTATTTGTTTTGAGTTTACCATTTTATTTTATCATAATTAGATCATGGGTATTTCCTTCCATTTGAGCTGATGATGTTCTCAATTCTACTCTAATTTTTTCTTTTTTTGATTTAGTTATAATTTCTTCAAGACTTTTACATCCTATTTTTTGCATTCCTTGCTTAACCCCAGCTATAATAACAGGCAACCATTCATATATACTTCCTTTATTTGTTACTGAAGCAGGAACACCTTCTGCTGCCTTAAACCCATTTTTTTTTACTGAATATCGTTTAGCGCTTCCTGCTCTCATTGCCTCATAAGATCCCATACCCCTATATTTTTTAAATTTTTCTCCAGAAGAAGTTACAATCCATTCTCCTAAAGATTCATTAGTGCCTGCTAATAAATTTCCAAGCATACAAGAATTAGCCCCTAAAACAGATGCCCTAAGAATATGACCACTTTGCGAAATTCCTCCATCAGCTATTACTGGCACATTATTCTTAATAGCTATTTTTGAACAATTATAAACAGCAGACGCTTGCGCTCTTCCAGTTGCTGTTACCTCTTGCGTTGTGCAAATAGATCCAATTCCCATTCCAACGGATATAGCGTCAGCTCCAGCTTTAATTAAGCATTCCGTAGCTTCGCCTGTAACAACATTTCCTGTTATTACATCTATTTCTGGATATTTATTTTTTATATATTTTATCATTTCTATTTGAAATTTTGTATAAGCATGAGCTACATCAATTTTAATAACATCTACTCCTGCTTTTACTAAACTGTCAACCCTATCTTTATCAGCTAAATTTGTTCCTATTGCCGCGCCTACCATCAATTTTTTATTTTGATTTTTTGTTGCTAAAGGATAATAAACATTTGTTTGAATATCTTTACGAGTAACTAAATATTTTAATAATCCATTTTTATCAATAATTGGCAACGCGGAAAAGGATGTTTCTAATAATATGTCATTTGCCTTGCTTAAATCTAATTTATTATCTGTGTTAATATCTTCAACAGTAGCTATTTTTAATTTATTTATTTTTGTCATTCTTTCTTTTATCTCAAGATTTGAATGTTTTTCAAACGCAAAATCATATTTAGTTATTAATCCTATCAATTTACCATCTCTTTTCCCATCTTCTGTAATTGGTATATTAGAATATTTACATTCTCGCAAAGATTCTATTAAATCATTGGGGCTTTTCGCAAATGGCTCGCTAATAAATCCATTTTCAAATTTCTTGACTTTTTTAACCATATCGCATTGTTCTTCTATAGTATTATTATAATGAATTATTCCTATCCCGCCTAATAATGCCATACATTTTGCCATGCTGGCGCCAGTAACTGTATCCATTGGTGAACTAACAATTGGAATATCCATTTCTATATTTCTGCTTAACTTAGTTTTTAAACTCATTTCTTTTGAATGAAAAGCTGTATAATTCGGTAAAATTATAAAATCATTATATGATAAACTTCTTCCTTTATTTAATTCAAATAATTCTTTTGTTGATACTCCATCCATACAATTATAATCCGAATCTACGAATTTTTATCCCTACCTGCCGGCAGGCGGGCGAATGCCACGAATGGCGAATTATCCGAATATTCTTTATGATTCGTAGAATTTAGAAAATTTAAACTATTAAATATTATAAAACACCAGCTGTTAAGCTGTAATATATAAATTATAGCAGGAAATTAAGAAAAATGGTAGAGTTGACAGAATTAAGTTTTTTTATTTTATTTCTTTTAAAATAATATCAGCTATTTTATGCGCCCCATCGGCAGGCATTATATTTTTTATATTTTTAGATAGTTCTTTTTGTTTATTCTCGTCTGATAATATTTTTTTTATATTATCAGATAGGATTTCTGATGTTAGCTTTTTCTGAGCCAACACAATAGCCGATTTTCTGTCAGCAAAATAGTTTGCGTTTAATTCTTGGTGGCTATCAGGAATTGGTATAATAATTGTTGGCTTTCCTAAAATTGAAAGTTCGCTTAAAACACCCATACCAGCTCGTGTTATTACTAAATCAGCTGAGGCAAAGGCTTCTTCTATATTTGGGAGGAATTGGAATTGGTGATAATTTGGATTCTCTGAGCAATGATTTTTTTTATTTTCCCCTGTTATGTGTATCACATTACAAAAATTAGCAAATTTTGGAAGTGCTTGAACAATAATTGTGTTCACTGCCTTTGATCCTGTGCCGCCTCCTAGGATTAGGATGGTTGGGAGATTATTTTTGAAATTTAATACCCCCCCTTGCCCCCCCTTGTAAAGGGGGGGAGCTTTATCTACTCCCTCCTTCGTAAGGAGAGGGGCATTAGTTTCACTCTTTATAATTTTTGTATTGATTATCTTATCTCTTATAGCATTGCCAGTGAAATAAACTTTTTTCTTTTTATTAAAATCATTTACTGATTTTTCCAAGCTACAAGTGATAATTGTTGCGAAAGGAGCCATTAATTTATTTGCTAGTCCTACTTTAACATCTTGCTGATGCGCTAAAATAGGAATTCTTAAAAACCATCCTGCCCAGACAACAGGTACAGCAACAAATCCGCCAGCAGTTAAAATTATATCTGGTTTAAATTTAAAAATTTTCCATAATGATTGAAAAAATCCTAATTTTATAAAGAAAAGATCTATAATATTTTTGAAGCTAAAATATCTTCTAAATTTACCACTATAAATCGCTTGAAATTTAAGATTAGCATTTTTAACCATTTTTTGCTCCATTCCTTTTTTTGTTCCTAACCATAAAAAATCTATATTTTTATTAGATGATTTTAATTTTTCTGTAATTGCTAATAACGGAGTAACAGGACCGCCTGTTCCACCGCCAGATAGTATAATTTTCATATTTTTTTTACTTTATAAAGATTTATATCACTCCCACCTCCCCCTACCCCCTCCTCAGGCAGGAGGGGGTGGCACGACTTTACGGACTTTACGACTTTAGAGACTTATCAGTCGTCTGCATTGATATATTAACTATTATGCCTAATCCTGCCATACAAGTCAATAATGATGAGCCTCCATAGCTTATTAATGGCAAAGGAACCCCTGTCATTGGTAATAGACTCATCATACCGCCAATATTTAATAATGCTTGTATAATAAACCATGCGATTATTCCTATTACTAAGAATTTACCAAAATTATCAGGAGCATTTTTTGCGATATTTAATCCTCTCATCATTAAATATAAAAAGGCAAATATTACTACGATACAAATTATAAAACCCATTTCTTCAGCTATGATAGCAAAAATAGAATCCCCCACTGGCTCAGGTAAATATAAAAATTTTTGTCTAGATTGACCAAACCCTCTTCCTAAAATCCCACCTGATCCAATTGCTAAAAGAGATTGATTTATATGGTATCCAATACCCTGAGGATCTGCTTCAGGATGTAAAAAAGTAGTAAATCTTTCCATCCTATATGGCTTAAGTTGCATTAAAAAAAACATTAATAAAATACCAGCTAGCCCTACAAAAAATAAATGCCCTATATCAGCTCCAGCAACAAAAAATACAGTAAAAGACATTAGTATTATTATTAGCATTGTGCCCATATCCGGTTGCATTATAATTAAAAACATTATGCTTCCTAATAAAATTAAAAATGGCAATAACCCATAAGTAAAATCTTTTACTATAGTTTCTTTTTTTTCTAACCATCTTGCTAAATAGATTAAAAATGTTAATTTTACAAATTCAGCTGGTTGAAAAGAAACTCCAAGAATTTTTATCCAGCTTTTTGCGCTACCTCCTTTAATTCCCAATCCTGGGATAAATACTAAAATTAGAAGCGCTATAGAAAATATTAAAAGAGGAAATGATATTTTTTTCCAATTTTTATAATCAATTCTTGCCATTAAATAAAATAAAAAAATACCTGGAATTAATCCAAAAACAATTTGATGTTTTAAAAAATAATAGCTATCATTATATTCTTTATATGCCAAAGCTACGCCTGCCGAAGAAAGCATAATTAATCCGAATAAAATAATACCGATAGAAGTATAGATAAATGTATAATCTGGAGCATGATAATTTTGTTTCATAATATATCTAATATACCAGAAAAATGCTGTAATGTAAATAAATTTAATTATATTAGATTGACAATACTACTTAAAATGCGATATACTTTTTATATAAAGATTCAAGCATAGGTGACAGTCACATCCCAATATAACGAACTAAATTATATAAATATCTAAAATTAGTTAAAAAGTAAAACTAAAAGATGATTTGTCGGTGACTGTCACCGACAAAGTAATTACTATGTATAATCCAACAATAGGTCTTGAAATCCATGCTGAATTAAACACAAAATCTAAAATCTTTTGTTCTTGTAAAAACGATTTGAGCTTAGGGAAAGAACCTAATATAAATATTTGTCCTGTTTGCGCTGGTCAGCCAGGCAGTTTGCCTGTAATAAATAAACAAGCAGTAGAAAATATTATTAAAATTGGGATTGCTTTAGACGGAAAACCTCAAAAAGAATTCAGATTTTTTAGAAAAAATTATTTTTACCCGGATATTCCAAAAGGTTATCAAATAACATCGCAAGAAGCGCCTCCTATTATTGGAGGACGTATTCTTGTTGGAGATCGTCAAATAAAAATTCATCATGTTCATTTAGAAGAAGATACTGGTAAAAATACGCACCCAGAAGGAACTAATTATTCTTTAATTGATTATAATAGAGCAGGAGTGCCTTTAATGGAATTAGTTACTGAACCTGATATGAAAAATGGTAAAGAAGCTAGTTTGTTTTGCCAAGAATTACAGCATATCTTACGGGTGTTAGATGTGTCAGATGCTGATATGGAAAAAGGTCAAATGAGATGCGAAGTTAATGTGTCTATTAGTAAAAATGAAAAATTAGGAACAAAGGTAGAAATAAAAAATCTTAATTCATTTAGAGCTGTTGAGAAAGCTATTGATTTTGAAATAAATAGACAAGAGAATGTTATTGAAAGTGGAGAAAACATTATACAGGAAACAAGGGGATGGAATGATAAAGATCAAAAAACATTTGCGCAAAGAAGCAAGGAAACAGCAAAAGATTATAGATATTTCCCAGAACCTGATTTGCCACCAGTTAAAGTCGGAGATGAATGGATTAAAAGAATAAAATCTGATTTACCTGAGATGCCACAAACTAAACGAAAAAGATTTATTGAACAATATGGATTTAATCAAGCAAGCGCTCATTTATTAATTCTGAATAAAAATCTATCAAATTTTACTGAACAAGTAATATCTGAATTAAAAGCATGGCTTATTACATTAGAAGGAGTTGAAGGTTCTGAAGATGAAATATGGACAAATAATAAAGAAAAATTAGTTAAACTTGTAAGCGGATGGCTTATAAATAAATTGCCTCCGCTTATGCAAGAATATACTCAAGATTGGGACAATTTAAAAATAACAGCTGAAAATTTTGCTGAATTTATAACATTAATTTATCAAAATAAAATTTCAAGCGCTATTGGTCAAAAGCTTCTTAAAGAAATGATTGCAACTGGAAAAGATCCGTCAAATATTATTGAAGAAAATGATTTATCTCAAATTAGCAATGGAGGAGAGATTGATGAAATTATTGATAAAGTAATAAAAAATAATCCTGAGCAGGTAGCTGAATTTAAATCTGGGAAAGAAAATGTAATTCAATATTTAATTGGACAGATAATGAAAGAATCTAAAGGAAAGGCAAATCCACAGATGGCAGGAGAGATGTTGCGGGAGAAGTTAAAATAAATTTTATGAAAAAACATAAACAAGCAAAAAATTTTATATATAAATCCTATAATTTCCAGCCAAAAAATGGAAAAATTATTTTTAAATACGAAATTGAATTTAAGAATGAAAAAAATATAGAATTTATAGATGAAATAATATTACCCAAAAAAAAATATGCTATAAAAATAGATCAAAAAGACAAAAATTTAGATACTTTGCTTAATAGCATGCATATCATACTTGGCATTAGCTATTATAAATTATTTATTCCGCCTAAGGTGAAATTAAATAAGCCCATCACCAAAAAACAGGCGGATTTTTTTAATACAATCTATCATAAAGGACTTGGAGAATTTTGTTATAAAAATAAAATAGACCCAAAACGGATAGCAAAATTTTCATTTGAGGAGCAAAAAGATACATGTCATCCCGCACTTGATGCGGGATCCAGAAATTTGCTTAAATACTGGATTCCGCGTCAAGCGCCGTGCCTACCCTGCCTACCGGACAGGCAGGCGGCAGGCAGGCGGGATGACAACAAAACACACTTTACAGGCTCTCCATTTAAAATGCCGCAATGTAATAAAATCATCAGCCCAACTTTAAGCAAAGGAATAAAAAATAAAATTCTACTTGGAATTGCAGGCGGAAAAGATTCAATTATTGCTGGCGAGTTATTGAAACAGCAAGGAGAAAATATTACTGGGTTTATTATGGATACGCATAACAATATGCAAATACCTAAAAAAATTGCTAAAATTATGGGTGTTAAAACATTTATAATTAAACATTCATTAGATAAAAAAATATATAATAATGATAAAAGTTATAAAGGACATGTGCCATTCTCTGCAATGCTCGCATTTATAGGAACTTTAACAGCTTATTTATATGGATATTCTTATGTTGCAATGGCAAATGAATATAGCGCTAATTTCGGAAATATAAAATATAAAGGATTAGAAGTAAATCATCAATGGAGCAAGACTTCTGAATTTGAAGGAATGATGCAAAATTATGTACACAAATATATTAGCCAAGATATAACATATTTTTCAGCTTTACGCCCATTTTATGAAATTCGTGTAGTAGAAATGTTTTCAAAATATAAAAAATATTTTAAATATTTTACTAGTTGTAATGAAAATTTTAAGCTTAAGAAAACATTAAATGACAGTCTATGGTGTGGCAAATGCCCTAAATGCGTATTTGTATTTACGCTCCTTTCAGTATTTATAACTAAAGCGGAATTGGATTCAATTTTTAAAAAAAATCTTTTTGAAGATAAAAAATTATTGCCTATTTTTAAAGATCTGCTTGGATTAGGAAAATTAAAACCATTTGATTGCGTAGGAACTTTTGAAGAAATGCGGCATGCATTTTTAATGGCAAGCAAAAAATATAAAGATACATTCATTATAAAAAAATTGTTAAAAAAAGTTTCAGTTTATAATAAAAAATCATCAGAAACTGAAATTTTAAAAACTCAAATTGCGCCACATTTACCAGAACAATTCAAATTTTTTGCCGTAAAAAATGTATTAATTTTAGGGTATGGGGTTGAAGGAAAAGCAACGGAAAAATATTTAAAATTCAAATATAAAAATAAAATAAAAGTTGTAATTGCTGATAAAAAAAATGATGTAAATTATTTAGAAAAACAACAAAATTTTGATTTAGTTATAAAAACTCCAGGAATACCTAAAAAATTGGCAATAAGACCATATACTACTGCTACAAATATTTTCTTTTCTGAAATAAAGAAAAAAGATATTACTACAATAGGAATAACAGGAAGTAAAGGAAAAAGCACAACAGCTTCTCTTATTTATTCAATACTAAAAGAGGCGGGAAAAAACGTAAAATTAATCGGGAATATAGGAGAACCAATGCTTAAAACAATAACAAAAAAAATTAAAAAAAATTATATTTTTGTTTTAGAACTTTCAAGTTATCAGCTTGACGATATAAAATTTTCACCAGATATTGCCGTAATTCTTAATTTATTTCCTGATCATATGCCATACCATGGTAGAATAAATGACTATTATTTAGCAAAAAAAAATATTATAAATTTTCAAAAAAAAAATAAAATATTTATTTATAATTCTAAAAATAAATTGCTTAAACAATGGGCAAAAGAATCTAAATCTACTACTATTTCATTTAATACATTAGGGGTTTCTTTATTAAAACACACAAACCTTATAGGCGAACATAACAAAGAAAATATAAAAGCCGCAATAACCGCAGTAAAATCATTTAACATAAATGACAATATAATTAAAAAAGCTATCAAAAAATTTAATTCTCTTCCCCATCGCATTGAATTCATAGAAAGATTTAAGGATATTAGCTTTTATAATGATTCTATTTCAACCGCGCCAGAATCAGCAATAGCTGGCATCAAAGCATTAGAAAATATTGGAACAATTATTTTAGGTGGAGAAGATAGAGGATATAATTTTAAAGAATTAGAAAAAATTATCAAAAAATATAAAATTAAAAATATAGTTCTCTTCCCTGATACAGGTAAAAGGATATTAAAATCAAAAAAAGGTCTCAATATCTTAGAGACTTCTTCAATGGAAAAAGCTGTTAAATTTGCTTATGCGAATACTCCCAAAAATTCTATTTGCCTTCTTTCACCAGCTTCTCCAAGCCATAATTTATGGGAAAACTTTAAGGAGAGAGGGGATGAGTATGTGAAGTGGGTTAAAAAGTATTCTAATCTTGAATAAAAAAATCTAAAATTCAAAATCTTCCGCCTCGGCTTAATGCCGATATCGAGACGGGCAAATAACAAATAAATTCAAAATTCAAATAATTAAATTCAAAATGGGCATTTATATTTTCTTAATATAGAAACAATTATTTTATTAGTTGTTTTGCATTTTGAATTTTGGTTATTGTCATTTATTTGTTATTTGAGATTTTGAATTTGGTGCTTATTTTAGAATTATTAATATAGGATTAATAGTAAACTAAATTATATGCTATAGAATTAATTATTTTAAAAATTTTTGAATCATTTTTTTCGCCTCTCCATACTTGGAAACCCACTTAATTCTCTTATCCCTCTTAAACCAAGTCATTTGCCGTTTTGCAAATTGATGAGTTTCAATTTTTAATAATTTTACCATTTCATCATATTCTAATTTGCCTTGTAAATATTGCGCTATAAATTTATATTCTAATCCAAAAGATTCAAGACGTTTCCAAGATACTCCTTGTTTATGTAGAAGCTCAATTTCTTCAACCATTTTTTCTTTATTTAATCTTCTATCTACTCTTTGATCAATTTTTGTGTTCACTGATTCTCGCAAACAACCAATTCCTATCATCAAACAATTATACTTCTCTTCCCTTTTCTGCGCTTTCCATAATGCGCTTATTGATTTTTTACATTGTTCCATTATTTCAATATAACGGATCATCCTTCTTTTGTTTCCTTGCAACATTTTATCATTCAAATTTCTATCCATTTTTTTTAATTTCTTTAATAATTTTTCTTTGCTCCATCCTTCCAATTTTTTTCGCAATTCCCAGTCTGGTTTTGCTTGCAATAAAGGAATCCCGCTAGTTATTGCTTGTATGTATAATCCAGTTCCGCCAACTAAAAAAGGAGTCTTCCCTCTTTTTATAACATCATCAATAGCTTTATATGCCATTTTTTGATATTTAGCTAAAGAAAATTTAATTTTAGGTGATACCACATCTATTAAATGATATGGAATTTTTCCACTTTGCTCTCCCCCTTCCCGAGGGGGAGATACAGCGGGGGTGTGTTTAAATATTTCATATTCCTTCAAATCTTTCCCTGTACCAACATCCATTCCTCTAAAAACTTGTCTTGAATCAGCTGAAATTATCTCACCATTAAAATTAGCCGCTAATTTAACGGCTAATTTTGTTTTCCCGCTTGCTGTCGGGCCTAAGATAACTATTAATTTTGGTTTGTTTGTTTTATATTGCATTTAGGTGTTTTATAGAGGGCAGGTTGCAACCTGCCCCTACAATATTACATTTTTCCCAACATACTCTTTTAATACATCTGGGACTTTTACTGACCCATCTTCCTGCTGATAATTTTCTAAAATGGCAATTAAAATTCGTGGGGATGCTATTACTGTATTATTTAGAGCATGAACAAGTTTTTTATCTCCATTTTCATCTTCATACTTAATATTTAATCTGCGAGACTGCCAATCACCTAAATTTGAACAAGAATGAGTTTCGCCATATCCATTTCTACTAGGCATCCATGTTTCTATATCATCCATTCTATATTTACCTGCTCCCATATCCCCTGTGCATGTCTGGACAATCCGATAAGGTAATTTTAAATCCTGCAAAATTTCTTCTGCAATGCTCCTCATCTCTTTAAAATATTTCATTGACAATTTATAGTCATTCTCGCAAAGTATAACTTGTTCAACTTTCATAAATTCATGTATTCTATAAAGCCCTTTTGTGTCTTTGCCATAGCTTCCGACTTCGCTTCTAAAACATGAAGAAAAACCACAAATTTTTACTGGCAATTCTTTTTTATTTATTATTTCTTTTGTATAATATGACATTAGAGATGGTTCTGCTGTTCCTGCTAAAAATATAGGATCTTTTAACTCTTCACCGCTTTCTATTTTTCCAGGATTAGCAACTTGAAACACTTCTTCTCTTCCAAATGGGAAATGCCCGCTTCCGTACAAAGCAGATGCTTTTACAAGAACAGGATTTATCATTGGAGTAAAACCATTTTTTACCATCTTATTCATAGCATACATCATAAGCCCCATTTGCATCAAAGTAGCTTCATTTTTTAAAAAATATCCCCTAAATCCATGAACTTTTACACCTCTTTCAAGGTCAATTATATCTAATTTTTTTCCCAACTCAATATGGTCTTTTATTTCAAAATTAAATTTTGGAATATCTCCCCATTTTTCAATTTCTACATTTTGTTCAGCGCTTTCTCCAATAGGAGAATCTGAAGAAGGAATTTGTGGCACTAAATACATCAATGTCTGATACTTTTTTTCTATATCCCTAAATTTTTCTTCTATTTCTGATAATTTTTCTTTTAATTCCCTACCTTCTTTTATTAACTTCTCATCTGGCTTATCCTTTATTTTTTTCATAATATCAGCAATTTCATTCCGCCTTTTTCTTAAATCTTCAATTTTTTTCAAAAGTTCTAATCTTTTTATGTCTATCTCTAAAAGCTCGTCCAAATTAAGAGCAATATTTTTATTCTTTATTGCTTCTTCAACAACATCTTTATTTTCACGAATGAATTTTATATCTAACATAGATCAATAAAACAAAAAAACAAGTCACCCTAACTGGTGATCACCCGTTAGGGTGAAAAACAAGAAAACAAATTTTTGTTATAATGAATTTTGTCTTAAATCAAAATGGGCTTTTTTTGTCATTCCGCACTTGATGCGGAATCCAGAAATTATAGACCATCACTGGATTCCCGCTTTTGCGGGAATGACAAAAAGGGATGAAGCCACTATTTATTAATTTTAGCAGATTTTAAGGAAAAATCAAGAAAATAAATAAATATTTAATTTATTCTACCTGTTCCGGCACAATAACAGATACTATATGAGAGCTGTCTAATGGTGATAATGGCTGAATATTAGCGCTTTGGAATAATTCTCCCTTATTGCTTTCTACATTGTTAATTGCCCCTATAATTAATCCATAAGGTATATTTTTTTCTAATCCAGATGTAACTATTATATCATTTTGTTTTATCTGAATATTTTGTGGTATGAATTTCATTTTCATAGATAGCCCATATTCTCCTTCTACTACGCCATTAGTTTCTTCGTAATCTAATATTGAAGAAGCTATTCTACTTTGATTATCATTAAGTAGCAATACTTCGCTTGAAAAATAATCACATTTTAATATTTTTCCAATAATTAATCCTTTAGAATTTATAACTGCCAAGCCTTGTATTAGTCCTGATTCCTCTCCTTTGTTTATAATCAAAACATTAGATATCCCTTCGCTTTTTCCTATAATTTCTGTTGTTATATATGTATAATTATTTTTATTCGTGAAGTCTAAAAGTTCCCTTAAAATTTTATTTTCCTTCTGTAATAGAGATATACTAACATTTTTTATTTTTAAATCTTCTATTTGTTCATTTAGATAAATATTTTTTTTAAGTAAGTCGTATTTATCTTGAAAATTTATCCATGGAGATTTAGAAGTTTCTTTCACTTTTGTTGCTAAATAATAAATTTTATTTTGAATAGGTCTAAAAATTTTTATAGATAAATTTTTAAATGGATCTAACGCGCTTATAACTTGCAAAAAAAATAATAGTATTACTACTGCTAAAATAATATTTAACTTATTTATCTTTAAAGACATATTATTATTATCAAGATAGTAAATATAAAAAATTGTCATCCCGCGCTTGACGCGGGATCCAGAAGCTTCTAAACTTTAATTTAATAACTGGATTCCGCATCAAGTGCGGAATGACAGAAACGATTCCTTATACTATTTATATTTTTCCACCGCTTTCAGTTGAAGGAACAAGAACATCTCTAATTTGATCCAAATCATCTAGCACAACACCTGTGCCTCTTGCGACACACGTTAAGGGATCAGCGGCAACTCTTGCTGGGATTTGAGTAGCTTTAGAAATAGCTTTATCTAATCCTCTTAATAAAGCTCCGCCACCTGTTAATATCATACCTCTTTCATATATATCAGCAACTAACTCTGGTGGAGTATTTTCTAATGTTGCTTTTATATTTTCAATAATTAGCTTAATTGATTTAGATATTGCTTCCATAATATTAATATTATAAATCTGTATTTCTTTTGGCAATCCAGTAATTATATCTCGTCCTCGCATCTTTGTTTCTAATCGTTGTTTAAGGTCAATAACAGCCCCAACTTTTATCTTCATTTCTTCTGCTACTTTTTCTCCTATTAATAAATTATATTCATTGCGCGCGTACTGAACAATATTATTGTTCAAAGCGTCGCCAGCGACTTTTAAAGATTTAAAAGTTACCACGCCTCCTAAAGAAATAACAGCGATTTCAGTAGTTCCGCCTCCCATATCAACAATCATATTACCAGAAGAATCTTGCACAGGCAATCTAGCGCCTATGGCCGCCGCCATTGGCTCTTCAATTAAAAAAACTTCTCTCGCGCCAGCTGACATTGCCGCATCTTCAACTGCTTTTTTTTCTACCTCCGTAATATCCAAAGGAATTCCAATTATAACCCTTGGTCTAGGGATTAATGTGAACGATTCTTTATGAACTTTATCAATAAAATATTTCAACATTTTTTCAGTAACTTCAAAATCTGAAATTACTCCATCTGTTAAAGGTCGTATAGCGACAATATGAGCTGGCGTTTTACCAACCATTTTTTTCGCTTCTTGCCCTACTGCTAAGATCTGATTAGTTCTAGTATTAATTGCCACTACAGACGGTTCATTAATAACAATCCCTCGGTCTTTTATATGAACGAGGGTATTAGCGGTTCCCAAATCAATCCCCAAATCTTTAGAAAATTTTCCGAATAATCTATTAAACATACGGTTTTAAACGCGCCACTACGAATGGCGCCCATCCGAATAAAAAAATTATTTTTCTTTTGCGATTTTTTCTTTTGTCATTTTGTCAGATATTTATCTAAATAATTTTAAATTTTATTTATCAATTATACTCTGTATATCTTCAATCCCAACCATCTCAACATCCCCACTACCTCGTTTTTTAACTTCCACTGAATTAGAAGCCAATGTTTTTTTACTTACTACAACTCTAACTGGTATTCCAATTAAATCCGAGTCAGCGAACTTCTCTCCAGCTGAAATATCACGGTCATCATACAAGATTTCAATATTTTTAGTGATTAGATTATTATATATCTCTTCGCATTTTTTTGCAAGCTCTTCATCTGCGCCAATTTTAAGTAAATGTATTTGATAAGGAGCAATGTTTTTTGACCAAATTATACCTTTTTCATCATTATAAACTTCTACAATTGTCCCCATTAATCTTGATGGTCCTATTCCATAGCATCCCATAATTACGTTTTTTTCTTTACCATTTTGTTCAGTATATTTTAAATTAAATACCTTTGAGAACCTATCCCCTAATTTAAAAATATTTCCTACTTCAATTCCTTTTTTTTCTTTCAGATCTGTATTGCCACATTTTGGACAAACTTTTTGTTCTTCAATAATTTCTTTATTCACAGCAATTGAACATTTTTCACATAGATAAATAGTATCCTCCCCAACTTCTGCAACCGTTTGATATTCATGTGAATATTTACTAAAAGCTCCCCCAGTAGCATAAGTTAAATGCGTAATGTTTCCGACTCCCAGTCTTTCAAATATTCTAGCATAAGCTCCCTGCGCCTTTTCATAATATTGATCTAGATCGTCTTGATCCGCATGGAAAGAATACAAATCTTTCATTCTAAACTCTCTCCCACGCAATAATCCAGATTTTGCTCTCTCCTCATTTCTAAATTTAGTTTGAAATTGATAAGTAGAAAAAGGAAGATCTTTGTATGAATTAACAAATTTACTCATTAGAGGAGTGATGATTTCTTCGTGTGTTGAGCCAAGAGTTAATTCGCGTTGATTGGCTCCTTTAAATTTATACAGAATACTGTCCATGGATTCCCACCTGTCTGTTTTCTCCCAATTTTCTTTTGGCTGCAAAGCAGGCATTAAAATTTCCTGCCCATTAATCGCATTCATTTCTTCACGAATAATATTTTCAATCTTTTCTAGCACTCTAAGTCCTAATGGTAAGAATGTATAAACGCCTGACATCAATTTATCTATAAATCCAGCGCGCATTAAAAGCTGGGCATTTAAGCTAACTTCATCTTTAGAAATTTCTTTAATTGTCTTCCCAAATAGTTTTGATTGTTTCATATTTTTTTTTAGTAAAAATTATTAGTTAAATTAAAAGGATGTTGATAAATAATCTTCTTTCCATCAATATTTTTTTCCTGTAAATTCGCTAAACTAATCAAAAATCCTTTGTCAATCTTATATTTATCCATAAAAGCAACTAATCCAGAGTAATCTTTTCTATTTTGGCTTGTTTTAAATTTAATTTCATAAGGAGAAATGTTATTTTGGTCTTCTATAACAAGATCAATTTCTTGTCCGAGTTTGCTACGCCAAAATTTTAAATTTTGTAAAACATTTTTCCTTTTATTAATTCCACCTATCACAAATGATTCAAAAAGAAATCCTGCGTCAGCCCTTGAATTTATATCCTGAAAGTTTTTTAAAAAATAATTTCTTATACCATTATCCCAAAAATAATATTTTGGAGTTTTTATAATTTCTTTATGTTTATTGGAAAAAAAAGGATTTAATTGAAATAGAATAAAGGTATCTTTAAAAATCTCTAAATATTTTTTAACATCTCTTACACTGCTCCCGATTTCTCTTGCTATATGGCTGTAATTTATTAACTGACCTTGATCAGCAGCGACAATTCTTAAGCAATTTTTTATTCTGTCAATATCATCAATTTGCATAAGTTCAATTATATCTTTTTTAAAATAAAGATCAAAAATAGATTCTAACAGACTAACTTTACGAGCATTGTCATTTGTTAACGCTACTTCTGGGTATCCGCCAAAAACTAAAAATTCATATAAATACGGCAGATATGTTTCAATTAAAATATTTTTTTCTGTAAGAAGCAATTTTGCTAAATCTCCTTGGTTTTTAAAAATAAGAAATTCGTAAAAAGATAAAGGATGGATATGAAAAATAATTTTCCTTCCCGCCAAACTATCTTTTAAATTTTTTTTAATATCCAAAGAAGATGAGCCTGTAGCGTAAATTTTTATTTCAGGATAATGGTCGTAAAGATTTTTAAGTATCATTGAAATATCTTTAAATCTTTGAATCTCATCTAAAAATAAATAATATCTTTCGCCTTTATGAAAATCATTTTGTTTAAGATACGCTATAAGATTATCCGTGGAGGAGATAATTTCATAATTAGCCAAAAAATCCAAATCTAAATAAAATGTTGTCGCCTCTTTTTGAATTTCCTTTTGTAATTCTTTCAAAATAGTGGTTTTCCCTACTTGTCTTGCACCAAGCAGAATTATTATCTTGTTATTATCTTTCTCTGAAATTAGTTTAGGATAAATTTCTCTAAAATAAGCCATATTTTACACGTTAAAACTATTTTTACAATTTTGTAATTTTAGTATATACTAATTTTTACTTTTTGTCAAATCAGAACAATATTCACCTCATTCTCCACCGCCTCCTCAACTTTTTTCACCTGCTCTAACTTCACAGGTTCATCATGATCCACCGCGTCTTTAATCTCGCTTATTCCAGCAACTACGTTCTCCAACTCTGGACTTTTTTCAATTTCAAAACCATCCCCAGATTTTTTTTCTTCTGGAGATTTTGTGTCTTCTATTTTATATTCATTTATTTGTTCTGACATAAAAAAATTTTAATTAAAATAAATCTAAAATCTGCAATCTAAAATCTAAAATCCTAAAATATCCGCTTAAAAAAATCAACGAACATAGATTGATATGTTCTTACATCTTTATATGTTATTACAACTATAAGTAATATTAATATTAAAAAACCTATATTGTGCGCTAAATTTTCTGTTCCTTCATCTACTGCCTTTCCTTTAAGTTTCGCAATTCCCAGAAAGAGCAGACGTCCGCCATCTAATGCTGGAAAAGGAAAAATATTTATTATACCTAAATTTATTGAAAGAATTGCTATGAATTGAAGAAGATATATAAAACCCATATGAGCAATCTGATCAGTTAGAATAGCGATGCCTACTGGACCAGTTAATGGCACAGACGCTTTTCCAGTAAATAATAAATTTCTTATAAGACTATAAAAAGCAACAATTATTTCCTTTGTTAAAGATAAAGTCATTTCAGCTCCTTTATAAGGCGCGACATAAAATGGATATCTCACTACCCCAGTTTTTATTAAAGACGCGCCCATAATATACGATTGATTTTCTCTTACTATATCTTTTAAATCATTAGTAACTTCCATAGGTAATAACTCTTTCATAACAAGACTTTCTTCTAATTTTAGCCCCAATAAAATTTTTTCACCACCTTTTTCGTTAATATAATCTTGTATTTCTTCTGTGTTTTCAAAAACAATTCCATCTATATTATCAATAATAGCTCCGAGAGGTATGCCTAATTCTTCTGCAGGCGAGTTTTCCATTATTGCTAAAATTTGTATTTGTTCATTTTTAATTTTAGCAAATTTTTCTATATTATTTTCTTCAATTATTTGAGGGTATCCTAAAGTAAGACCTAAACTTATAATAATAAAAGCTAAGACAAAATTCATTGCGACTCCACTAACTAAAATGATAGCTTTTTGCCAAGGTTTTTTATATCCAAAACTATCTTTGTCAGCTTTAGCCCCACCATTTTCTCCTTTTAATCTAACAAACCCGCCAATAGGCAACCAATTTATTGAATATGTGGTCTCTCCTTTTTTTATGCCAAATATTTTTGGAGGAAGACCAAATCCAAATTCTTCAACTTTTACCCCCATTTTTTTAGCAGCTACAAAATGCCCGATTTCATGTACAAAAACTAGTAAACTTAAAATTAGTATAAAAATTATTATTGTGTATAGCATATTTCTAAAGTATAGTGAATATTTTATAAATAATTAAAGAT